>JAHDFA010000068.1 GCA_020628495.1 Hellea sp. | reverse complement strand
ACGACGTAGGAGTCAGCTGAGTATGACAAGGATGCACTGTGCAGCCAGTAGTCAGACAGGTCATCGAACTGACGACAAGCCGGGTCACCAGCATTTGGAAGTCCCTCAGGAATAGTCCGGCCAAGTGTCTGAACACAGCGGGAGAAACCTGTTGTGACAGGATCATTACGCTCGGCCTCGATGTTGCTCTCAATCATGCTGTCAAGATAGCGTGACTGGAAGAGGAAACCAAAGTCTTTCCAACGCAGGCTTTGCGTCAGGTTCAAGCGCCATTCCGGGTTACCATACTCACCAAGATTATCATTGATGATGACACCTTCGATAACAGCTTCTTCAACATCCTGCTCGAGAGACTGAGTGGCACGGACGTTCAATCCGTAATCAATCTCGTCTTCGATGCCCGGAAGGTTAAAGTCGAAGCCAAACTCAGCGTTATAGTCAATACCTTTAACAGTCTGACGACCCAAGTTTTGGTTCAAAGCTGAAACGAAAGTGATTTCGCCGGAAACTTCGTCGCCGGCAACACGAGGCGCGCGTTCGATAAACGCACATGTCGGATCATCCAGAGCTGCGGAGTTATAACAGCGGTTCACGATTGTTCTGGCTGTCAGCTGGTTTACTTCATCATCAATTTCAATTTCGAAATAGTTTACAGCAATACGGAAATCGAAGTCATCGATCCAAGGCTGATCAAATGTACCGCCAATAGACAGCGCCTTTGATGTTTCAGGTTGCAGGTTCGGGTTTGAACCACTTGCAACTTGCGTCGGTGCACCAAAGAATGCGCCGGACGAGGTGTTGTAGCCACTCAGGCCCAAACGTGTTGGATCAGTTGGCGTGATGTTGAAGGGCCCACCACCATTCGTACAGCGTGCCAGCAAATCAGCTGCGCGTGGATCATCTTCAGGAACATAGACACGAACAGGATCTGTTGTCGGATCGTTATCTGTATCCAAGAACTGGTAAGCAATACCTGGCACACGACATGGGTCACCCGGGTTAGCAAAACCGGTCACACGTCCACCGAACTGCTCACCAAGGTTTGGTGCGCGGAATGATGTGCCGTAGGAGCTGCGGAAGCTCAACCAATCGGTTGGCGCCCAAATACCCTTAATGCTGTAGGTTTCAGCTGAACCGAAATTGCTTTCATTTGTGTAACGACCTGCAAGGTTCAATGTCAGCTCATGTGCAAAAGGCTTGTCCTTAAGAAGCGGCAATTCGATTTCGCCGAAGAGCTCTTCAAGCGTCCGTGCACCATTCGCGCCCGGATCGTTAAAGAAGCCGAGGAAATCACCGGCCAAAGATGTGCGTGTTTCAATGATATCTTCACGATATTCAGCACCAAGACCTGCAACAACCATGCCGCCAGTCGGGATTTCGAACACGTCACCGGAGAGATAACCGGATATTACGTTTTGTTTGACAACTGTGTCTGTCAAACGGTTCGGGAACAGATATTCTGTGTCTTCAGGATTATCAAAACGACCTTCAAACAAGAATGTCGGGCTTAAGAAATCCAGAGGACGACATGGAATTGTCTGACCTTCGCGAGGGATAGCACGGTCTTCACAAACGGCATTACCATCTGCATCGACTGTGGTGTTGGCAAGTGTTTGCTCAAGACGTGGCAGGAAAGGAATACCGCTAACGCTATCCTGACCGCTGGAGCGGGAATAGCTTGAGTAAACATCATAAGCCCAGTTTTTAAGACCGACTTTTTCCAAGAACGGAAGGTCGCCTTTCAAACCACCGATGAAGCGCGCTTGCGCAACATTTGTGTCATTTACGAAGCGGGACTGGAAGAACAGTGTCGTTGCGCCGCCGAAATCGTTGAAAACATAGTCGCCAGGCAACTCAATCGCGCCTTGGCCGGCTGTATTTGTTTCGGTTTCACGTGTTGCGTAGGACGCTTCAAAGTAAGCTGTCATGTCGCCATAGAGACCTGTATTATATTCACCGAAAGTGAACAAAGATGTCCGGTTGAAATCCGGTGCAAAGGCTGCATCGAATTCTTCAGGGAAGAGCAGTAGACGCTGACCGTCAACATCATCAGGTTGGATCAAGTTGGCCGTGACACCGATACGTGTGAAGTTCGGCGGCAAGCCACCACCTTCATTTGCGCCGTCTTGATAGCCGACGAAACCAAATGGTGAAATCGCAGAACCCGCACCAAATGCACCCGTACAACGATCCGGCTCGAACAATGTGCCTTCATAGCCCAGTGTTACAAAGCTCAAACAGCCATTGGCGTAAGGCGCATAGAAATCCGTCAACGCGCTCTCAGGATAACCGTCAATGCGGCTGTGCTCTGCTGCGAAAGTGACAAAACCCTTATCGCTGGATGTGCCGAATTTAGCGGAGAACACTTCCTGGTGCCCGGCATTACCCGGAAGCTCAGGCATTGTTGCGTAGGCGTCAAGCTGAAGCCCCTCAAACTCTCTCTGAAGTTGGTAGTTCACAACACCGGCAACGGCGTCAGAACCGTAAACGGATGACGCACCGTCAAGAAGAACATCAACACGCTCGATCAAGGAGCCAGGGATCAAGTTCAGGTCAGGGGCACTTGGTGCGCCGCGCACACCGGCCGGAGCCAGACGACGACCATTAACAAGAACAAGTGTACGGCCTGGATTCAAACCGCGAAGTGAAGCTGTCGCAGAGCCCGGTCCGCTTTCAGACAAGTTGCCTGCAGAAGTCGAAAGACCTGTTGTGATTTGCTGACCCTGAACAACAGTTGTTTGCCCGAGAATGTCGGCAGCGTCTACAAGACCGAGGTCACGCGCAACTTCGCCGTCAATGACTTGAAGTGGTGAAGCGGATGTAAACTCGCTACGACGCAGACGTGAACCGGTTACGACGATTGTATCGCCGGAGCTTTCAGCTTCGTCTTCAGATTCAATAATCTCAACTACTTCTGTGTCGTCAATTGGATTCGAGTCTTGTGCATGCGCTGAAAATGCAGCGCCGATAAGCACGGTTGATAAAATGGAACTGTGGAGCAGCTTCGACTTATCTCGTACATTCATGATGATTCCCTTTAAAAAATGTCGGCAGTTACGCCATCCCTTGGCTTAGACTGCATTCACCTAAGCCGTTCAAGAGCAAACCTGACAAAAAAGTTAGAAAAAACTTTGCTGACGGAATTTTTTTACATTCTGTTGCAAAATTACCACGTCCGGCAAATTACCAAAAAGACACGTCACATGTCGGCTACTTCACGATTCGCGCGGGCTGACGAACCCATATTGCCAAGCTCTGTATGTATGGCGTAAGGGTTTTGGCATACTAAAAATAAGTCGCCCGTCATTGGTTTTAGGAACGCGTCATGGCTCAACACTACCCTATCCGTAAATTCGTTCGGTCTTCCGGTCCGGTTGCGGGTTGCCTTATTGTCATGGCATTTCTCCACCCCGTGACGGCATTCGGGCAGAGTTCGGCTCAACCTCTCACTCTTAGTGACTGTCAGGCGATGGCGGATCCGGCTCTGCGATTGCAATGCTTTGATACGCTGTTTGCAAAGACAACACCTGCTCCGGTCAATGAGCCCGCGCCCGTAATAGAAAAAGAGACTGTTGTGCCTGTTCCGGCAGTCACTGTTCCAAAGCCTGAAAATTTCGGCAAGCGTGAAACGACTGCAGATGATCTGACCCGGCCTGTTATAAAGCCTGAAAAGAAACGCGCCCTCGCCAAGGCAAAGCCGCCGGAAATCTCATCAATCTCGGAACGTGTCGCCAAAATCGACATTTTCGGGTATAAGAAATTGCGGATCACTTTGGAGAATGGTCAAGTTTGGGAGCAAATCGGCTCGGTCACCAATCGCCCACCTAAAATGTCTAAAGGTCGCCCTTTGACGGCCGAAATCCGAAAAGCGGCATTCGGTAGCTTCTCATTACGCTTTGATGGCAAGGGCCGCTCTATAAAAGTTCGCCGCGTTACCTAGACTCACACTTACTTCGTGTCAGTCTTTTCTGATTTTGATTGGTCTTGGCGCGGCGTGCGAGTCAGGGAGACAGGGGCTGTTATAGCATTCAACCCCGGTTTGGCTTGGGACGTCATACGCGGCGGGCACTATATTATCAGGGAGTCACTCCGCAAACCTGCGGCGAAGCTCTCCATAATACCTGCTTTTGACCCTCGGCCGCCGCGGCCTTGGTATCTTCTTTGGGGCGCAATGCGGCAAGCGGGGCTGACCGGGCCCGCATATGCCGACAAAGCGGGCGCGGATTTGACCATCCATTTTTCCGACCAAACGACGATTGACCGGAAAGCAGGCCCGGGCATGACGCTCAACGGATCTTGCCTCGATATCTCGAAATCACATGTCGCCAAGACATTCCAAGATATATTTGGTTATTCCCTTTCCTTAGACCCAGAGCGAGCCAAGCACCCTTACTTGGAGAAAGGCGAGGCGAACGGAATCCACGACGCCAGCATTCGAGACACGCCGCAGGCACGCGCGCCCGGACGGGTCTATCAAAAGCTGATCGATAATCGCACGGCTGACGGGACCGTGTTGGATTATCGGTGTCCGACCGTATTTGGCGATATCCCGCTGGTCTTTTTAAAGGAACGGCCAATCTCAAAACGCTTCGCCAATTTCAATTCCCGCGTTCGCATCGCTGCGCCTTCTGAGTGTTTCTCTTCCGAAGAACTCACCAAAATCAAAGCCTTTTGCCACGCGATGCGACTGGACTGGGGCGGGCTGGATATATTGCGTGATGCAATCGACGGACGGATATATATTGTCGATGTCAACAAGACAGATATGGGCCCACCGCTCGCATTGCCTGTCAAGGCAAAGTTATCTGCCGTCAAAACCCTTGGCCAAGCTTTGCGAGACGCGCTAGTGCAGCGCTTGTTATGAGTATCCCCTTCGTTAGAACCTTTGACTTTGATTACGGCGTCGCCGCGCAGCTGTCGCCGCTTGTTCAGCGCGTCATTGCGGATAATCCCGGCCCGTTCACCTATACCGGTACGGGCGTTTTCATCATTGGCGGCAAGTCTGTTTGCGTTATTGATCCCGGTCCGACGACGCCGGACCATATGGCCGCAATAGACCGGGCCTTGGTCGGGCGGACGGTCAGCCATGTTTTGGTCACCCATCATCACGCTGACCACAGCCCGCTCGCTAAACCACTCGCCGCAAAGCATGGCTGCAAAGTTTATGGCTACGGCCTGCTACCCATACCACCCCAAGACGGCGGGATCAGTTTGGAAGCGGGGGATGATTTGACCTTTAAACCCGATGTCGAAATCCGGGACGGCCATGTCATCAAAGGCGATGGTTGGACGATTGAGGCTATTCACACACCCGGCCATACATCCAACCATCTTTGCTATGCCCTGCAGGAAGAAAATACACTGTTTTCAGGCGATCATATTATGGGCTGGTCGACCTCTGTCGTCTCTCCGCCTGACGGCCATATGGGCGATTATCTGGCCAGTCTGAATACGGTTCTGGATCGGGACTTTGATATTATCCGCCCGACACATGGCCCGGCCATTATCAAGGTTCGCCCCTTTGTGCAGGCCTATATCGATCATCGCCTCGCACGGGAGAACCAAATCCTCGGCGCGCTGGATAGCGGGCTAAATTCAATCAGTGATATTGTCGCCCTGCTCTATAAAGATGTCGACAAACGTCTGCACCCCGCGGCGGCTCATTCCGTCCTCTCGCATATGATACATTTGCGAGAGACAGGCCGCGTCACCGCAGACGGTCCGGACGGCCTGCGGCAGGAATACCAGCCGGCCTAAACTATTGCGCGAGGCGTTCTAAAAACTCGCCAACGCGATCCGCATTTTTGCCCATGTCAGATCCGCCGATGCGAGAGAGCGAGCGCACATCAACAATCGTGCCGCCGCCTTTTCCATCCCGCAAGCGAATGGTGATGTCATCGTCAAAGCCGTACCAAAATGTCGTATCCGTCGCGTCAATCCGGCCCGCCGCAAGGTCTTCTTCCTTGATCTTCCAGCCCATGGACTTTGCCGTGGCCAACGCCTCGCCAAAGACGACATCTTTTGTTTCCGTCAGGACCAAAGGCCGGATTTCAGGAAAGGCTTTTGTCTGTAAGGCCGAGACCAATTTGGTCTCGCCGGACGGTTTGCCATCTTTGAAAATCGGGGCGGTTTTCCCGGCATAATCAGCGGTATTCACGCGCTCTACCTTGGCGCGCTCAGCCATGATAACGTCACCAAAGACGGGCGGGTCTTGTGTGTCGGTTGTCACGTCATGAATAAAGGGGAGCTTTTCATAGACCGTTTTTTTCGTGCTCATCAGTTTCCCAAACGCGATCAACATGATGAGGATACCCAAAATGCCGGGCACCAAACCTTTGCGCGGAGTCACGATGAACGCTCCAATAAGACTCAACACGCCCATCACCCCGCACAGTATGAGCATAAGCGGTCCGATTTTCTGGTTCAGCGTCCCAAAGGCAAAGCCGAGATCAAAAGCGCCCAATTTATAGCCAATGGCCGCGACGGCGAAAACCAGCGGTGCGAGGATGATGAAGGCCCATGTCAGTCGGTTAACCCAGCGCCGGAGCTTTCGGCGTTTTTCACCGCTCACCTTTGGCTTTATCGCGATATCGTCTGCGGGTTCGTTATTGGGGGTTAGATCAGCCATGGGGGTCTCTTTCTATTTTGCCCGCTCTTTACGGGTAAAGGCGGGTCTTCGTCCAGCCGCCTTCGGCGTCAGCCGAAAATAAGATACGGTCATGCAGGCGAAAAGCTCCGTCTTGCCAAAACTCAATCTCTGTCGGGGAAACGCACCATCCATGCCAATGGGGCGGGCGCGGCACGTCTTCTCCGGCAAATTTGGATTCTATCGCTTCGACGGAATCGACCATGGCCTCGCGCGATGCGACAGGCCGTGATTGATCCGACGCCCACGCTCCAATACGCGAACCGCGGGCCCGCTTTGCAAAATAAGCGTCCGAAGTTTCCGCGGACACGGGACGCACTGTGCCGCGAACCCGCACTTGTCGTTTCCAGCTTTTCCAGTGAAAGCAAAGCGCCGCCCGCCCTGTTTCTGACAATTGTTGCCCTTTAGCGCTCTGACCATTTGTATAAAAAACAAATCCATCCGCGCTCAGCCCCTTCAGCAATACAATCCGCACATCGGGATGGCCGTCCGCGCCGACGGTCGCCAAACTCATCGCGTTAGGATCATTCGGTTCGGTCTCGCCCGCTTTGGCCAGCCATTTTTCGAACAGCGAAATCGGCTCATCCGCCTCCAACCAGCCCATTTTGCGCGGACCATTATCCATATACTCTGCGCGTGACGGTGTGGGGGGAATGACAGCTTGATCCATATTAAAAATTTGAACTTTCAAATGTAAAAATAAAAAATTAACCATGCCCGTTGGGACACTGTTAAGGCTCTTCCTATTTGATAAGGAAAAATTAAGCACGAATATTTTGTGTGAATAACGGGGTTCAACCAAAATGACACGTCAACAAGCTCTACTTACCCTCGGCCTGTCCATGAGCGCGCGCGAAGGCGATATTCGCAGCGCGTGGCGTAAAAAGGCGAAGTTCTTTCACCCTGATGCGCCTTACGGCAATGCCTCGGCCTTTATGCAGGCCAAAGACGCTTTCGAAACCCTCATCCCACCGGCCCCACAAGCCATTCGAGTCCGCGCAGGCGCAAGGATATTTTAGGATTCTGGCATTTAGTCAGAAAACTCCCGTTTCAACACGTCTCTCCCGCTCGGCGAGGTATCAGCTTGCGGACGTTCCGTCTCTAATGCCGTCCGCCAAGCCTTGAGGCGGGGCTGGCCATACCCATGAGATATATGACAATTCCGAAGGCCATCATCAGCAGAAGGCCATAAACGGAATAGGTCCTGTCGCCCTCATGCGCCAGATTTTTTCCCGGCAGTTTTGACATGATGAAGGACTTCATGGAACGTCCGGCGGGTTTAGCCTCATCCTGCAGCCTGTCCGTCGCAGTTCCCACATGCTGAAACAACTCTTTTGTCCCGGCGACAATTTTTTGGTCTTTCACCCATTGGCGGGTTTCAGACAGTTTTGTCTTGGCTTCCCACCGCATGTCCGAGATGGACAACTCTTTCAACCGTGCGGGTTTTTGTGCGGCGGGCGGTTTTGCAGGTTGGGCTTGCGCCTGTGTTGCATAGCTTTTCGCCCCGTCTGCATGGGCGCCCATAGGGTGTGCCGCTATGCAAAACAGCACGGCGGTGGCCGTCAAGCGGCCTGAATATTTATGAAACATGGTCCGATGCCTCTCTAATAATGATAGAAAAAGTGAAGCAAGACTGATGCCAGTTGACCTTTGCAGCTTTGACGCGATGGGAAAATCAACTAATCGGACCGTGATGAAATTTCTGACTCGACAGAATATCAAGGCCGCGACCTTCGACTACATCCCCATGATATTCGGAATTCGGGTGCCCGGATTTTTGCGTATTCATATTCGCTATGCGCTGCATAATCCGTTCATTTACATCGTGCTGGTCATTGCCCCTTTCATATTGGGTCAAATCCTTCTGAATGCGCTTTGCAAATATGTTTTTGAAATCAATGCCAAAAGTTGGCAAATTTTTTTCATCACCATGTTCTTGATTGCGCTCGCATTCTTTTTTGCGGAGCGTTCCAGGCAATTTCGAAAATTATATGTCGTCGCCATTCCCGGCATGGTGATTTTAAACGGGCTCTTCCATCTGTTTTTCACACAAGGCTTTTCAGTCGGGAACCTTATCGGATTTGGGATATTGAGCGCTATTCCGGCTTGGTTTCTAGGCAAGTTTTCAATGGGATATGGCTACCGGATGCTGAGCAATGGTGCGGAACGCAATTACCGTCCGGGCCGCGATTTATATATGTCGGGCGCATATGAGCAGGCCTTTTTGAAGCTGGAGCCTTCCGCCCGCCGCGGACATATGAAGAGCCTCTATCTGCTCGGACATGCGCATGAACATGGGAATGGGCGAGAGCTCGACCCGATTAGAGCTGCGCGGTTTTACGAGAAATCCAGCAGTAAAGGCTATCGCAAAGCCACGCTGGCCTTTGAAAGATTGGTGACATCATTCGATGAAGACCAAATGGCGCAATATGAAACCGACATTGCGACGCTGGAGGTCAATCAACTGTTCTGACGCGCCTGCCGAATTGATGAGTTTCATAAAAAAGGCGGACCCGAAGGCCCGCCCTGTCACTCAGCAATTATGATCCTTACGGAGTCAGGCTAACAACAACGCGGCGTTCAAAAGCGCTTGGATTGCCCGTATCCGGGATAGTGCGTTCACCCAGCGGGACAATGCGGATACGGTCAGCGGTCACGCCGCGAGCCAGCAGGCTCTGCAATACAGCATCCGCACGATCATTTGATAATTCAAGATTGGCAGCATTATCACCTACGGAGTCGGCATATCCGGTCAAATCGATACGGAATAAATCGCATCCTGCATAAAGCGCGGAAATATTGTCCAGAGTTGCCGTCGCATTCGCGTCCAGATCATCACTTCCGGTCTGGAAGAAAATGGCTTGGCTCTGCGCTGTGCAGGCTGCTGACATTGGCGCGTCCTGCATCGGCGCATCCATTGTTTTGGTTGCGCAAGCACTCAGGCCGAGTGCGATCAGGGGTAAGGCAATTTTATACATACTATATCTCCGTAAGGGGGCGTGATAACAATACGCTTTCAGAAGATGACTGTTCCATATTAGTGAGGCAGAGCCCCCATCAGACTTGACTCGCATCGCATTTGCTATGCCTCTTTGGATAAGGCCGGGCCCTATCGCCGCGACAATACCGCCTTTTTGAGGTCATATCTGGTTCAGACAGAATATGTTACGTCCGCTCATGGGACAATTTTTACGCTTCGCCAGTACAAGTCTGACAGGCCTTCTAACGGCTGTGAGCGCTTTTGCTGCAGAGCCTGACCAGCCAAATATTTTCAATGCGGATATGTCCCACCCGGACCTCGCAGCGACCGTTACTGCATTTGAAAATATCTGCCTGCCGTTCATCACCCACAGAACAGATTTGCCGCAATCCCTGAACCAACAACATCACGTCAAATTGCTGTCTCAAAAGGGATTTCAATTTCAATCCCGCATGCGCAAAGAAGACCAATATCTGATGAAGGAAGCTCAAGAGGCTTGGATACCTGATGATGGCGTTTTGAATGCGAACCAAAGCTTCACAGTATTTACCGGCACGTCGACACAACCCCTCAATACAACCCAGGCCATTCTCGGACAAACCGGAGAAATCATGGGGCCGTTTTATATTCGCGGTGAATATAAAACTATCATCAGAGATATGGACAGCTATGTCTCAAAAATCGACGCCCGCCAAACGGCAATACTCGGTTGGAATTATGCCTCGCAAAACCACCCCGGAAAAAGTTGCAGCATCGCGTTAAAAACTTCTGATTTCCCGAGCGAAGTCTTCACAGCCAGCTTGATAGAGAAAGACAGTGACTGGCGAGAAACTTGGTCTCAAAAAGGGCAATGGACCCAATGCACAATCGACGGCCAGGATGAATATGCGTTTACAGCGGAATACTCTGCCGACGCGCTCTCGCTGTCCATTCGCAGAAATGATCTTTACGAAAACAAACTTTGCGGCGTGAGGCGATAAGGCCCTGCCCGCAATTTGCGTAACCCCGCTATAGCCAAAGCGTGCCGCCCCCGCTAAAGCCCCCGCCATGTCACATAATAGCTTCGGACATTTATTTCGTTTCACGACTTGGGGCGAGAGCCACGGCCCGGCCATTGGCTGCGTCATTGATGGGTGCCCGCCGCGTATTCCGCTGTCGGAAGCCGATATTCAAACCTTCCTCGACCAGCGTAAACCCGGCACATCCCGTTTTGTGACCCAGCGCAAAGAACCCGACGCCGTGAAAATTCTATCGGGCGTTTTCGAAGGCCAAACAACTGGGACACCGATTTCTTTGTTGATTGAAAATACGGACCAACGCTCCCGCGATTATTCAGAGATTAAGGACCGCTACCGTCCCGGCCATGCAGACCTCACCTATGACGCGAAATACGGTATTCGCGATTATCGCGGCGGCGGACGGTCCAGTGCGCGCGAAACGGCGAACCGCGTCGCAGCAGGCGCGATTGCCCGCAAGGTTTTAAATAGCTCTGGGGGCGACGACATCAAAATCCGCGGCTGCGTCGTCTCTATCGGCGACCAAGATATTGATCCCGCCAATTGGGATTGGGACACTGTCGGCCAGAACCCGTTTTGGTGCCCGGACGCCAAAGCCGCCAAAGACTGGGAAGCCTATCTCGACGCCGTGCGCAAAGACGGTAATTCCGTCGGCGCGGTTCTCCATGTCGAGGCCACAGGCGTCCCCGCAGGGTGGGGCGCGCCCGTCTATGGCAAACTCGATAGCGATCTTGCCATGGGTTTAATGTCCATCAATGCCGCCAAGGGCGTGGAAATCGGCGCAGGCTTTGCGGCGGCGCGGTGGAGCGGCGTTCAGAACGCTGATGAGATCCGCATCAAAGACGGCAAGGCTGATTTTCAGTCCAATCATTCCGGCGGCATTCTAGGCGGCATTTCAAATGGCGACACCATCACGGCCCGCCTCGCCATAAAACCCACTTCCTCCATGCTGACCGAAGTCAAATCTATCGACGCCAAAGGTAATGAAATCGACGTGCGCACAAAAGGCCGCCA
>JAHDFA010000067.1:5480-11790 GCA_020628495.1 Hellea sp. | reverse complement strand
GCGCTTTTGGCACCGTAATCGTCCCGTCTTCATTCTGGTAATTTTCCAAAACCGCGACGAGCGTTCGCCCAACAGCCAATCCTGACCCGTTCAGCGTATGGACAAAGCGATTGTCCTTTTCGGCATGTTTATACCGCGCATTCATACGGCGCGCTTGGAAATCACCGCAATTACTGATGGAGCTGATCTCGCGATAGGTGTTTTGGCTCGGCAGCCAGACTTCGATGTCATAGGTCTTACGCGCTCCAAAGCCGAGATCGCCGGTGCAAAGCTCGACCACGCGGTAAGGCAGTTCCAATTTCTGCAAAACAGCCTCCGCACAACGCAGCATATTTTTATGCTCGGCTTCGCTGTCTTCGGGTTTGCAAATCGTCACCAACTCGACTTTGTTAAACTGATGCTGTCGGATCATCCCCGTCGTATCGCGGCCAGCAGAGCCCGCCTCTGACCGGAAACACGGCGTATGCGCCGTCATCCGTTTTGGGAGTATGTCAGCGTCGAGAATGCTTTCGCGGACAGTATTCGTCAAGGAAACTTCGGCGGTAGGGATGAGGTATTTAGGATTGGTCAATCCAAGTTCAACTCGACGCTTTACAATATCCATTAAAGCTTCAGTGGCTCGCTTCATGTCACCTTCGTATGTGCCAGTACTGTTTTGAACACCACGGCTATTATATTTTTCACTTATAGCATCGATGTCAAATTCATCTGTTCGATATAGGTCTTCTTCAAACTTTGGCAGCTGACCTGTTCCATAAAGAGCTTCTGGCCTCACCAAATATGGCGGGCTCGTTTCCTCAAACCCCTCATCGATCTGCATATCTAGCATCAACGCCGCTAAAGCGCGGTCCATGCGGCTGAGCGCTCCGCGCAGCACAACAAAGCGGCTACCGCTCATTTTGGCTGCTGTTTCGAAATCCATCTGGCCCAAAGCTTCGCCAAGGTCAGAGTGATCTTTTGGCTCGAATGCAAACTCGCTAGGCTCGCCCCATTTCGCCAGTTCGACATTATCGTCTTCGCTCTCCCCGTCAGGGACTTCGTGAAATGGAAGATTTGGCAGGCTGGACAATAAATCATTCAGCATCGCCTTTTCGCTGTCGACCTGAGCGCCCATGGCGGCGATGACATTTTTCGCGCCGGCCACTTCGGTTTTCAGACGCTCGGCTTCTTCCTTGTCGCCCTTCCCCATCGCTGCGCCGATTTGCTTAGACGCTTTGTTCCGTGCGGCTTCCGCCTCTTGTACGACCTGCATGGCTTTGCGGATCAGCTTATCCTGATCGAGGATTTTTTTGGATTGCGGCTCTAGCCCGCGCTTGGCCCACAAGCGGTCAAATTCTTCGGGATTCTCACGAATAGCTTTAATATCAAACATGGGACGGACTTTGTCTGTTAATCGGATTTGGCCCGCTATAGTGTGACCCGCATCAGGGGTAAAGCATGGCTTGCGGACGGGCTCGACTCGAATATAAGGAAACCCGCGCCTTCTATTTTATCAAACACATTTCGGTGGAGCCTTTACATGTTCTCGCGGCTGTCTCTTATCGCACTGATTGGCCTGTCAAGCTTGTTACTGGCAACAGTAGCTCAGGCCGAAGAGGAAACGGGATGGGCCGGAGAAGTTGGGCTGAATGGTGCGCGCACGACGGGCAATAATGATACTGCCAATATTGGCTTCTCTTTCAAATTAAAAAATCGCGGCAGTGACTGGCGGCACAATTTGGCGGGGGCCGCAGATTACGGCAGCAATCAAGGCAAAACGAATAAGCGCCGCTACCGTCTGAGCTATAAAATCGGACGCGATCTAGCCGCACGTGTTTATGGTTTTGCCAATGCCGACTATTACAGTGAAGATTTCGGTGCATTCAAACATGGCTACTATATTGGCGGTGGTGCAGGTTACTCCGTACTCGTAGATGGTCCGACGCAATGGCGTCTGGAGGCAGGTGCAGGCTTTCGCTCACAAAAGGCGCGGCTAAAGCCGAACGACCCAAGCGGGCTGAGTAGCCGATTAGAGGAATTTGCCTCTGCGCGGCTGTTCTCTGACTTCGAACATAAATTCAATGAGGGCGTGACTCTCACCAATGACACCGAACTGTTTTATTCTGATATCGACACGTTTTTCATTAATGAAATCGGCGTGAATTCCCGCATGTTTGGTGATTTGGCCTTGCGCGCCAGTTTTCGCGTCGAAGCCCACACAGATGTTCCGGACGGCCGGGAAGAAGTCGACACAATCAGCCGCATCGGCATTGTCTATAAGATGCAATAAAGGCATTAAGAGACTATGTTGTCTCATCTCCTGCTCATGCGTCACGCAAAATCCTCTTGGTCCAATGGTGAACTGTCTGATCACGAGCGCCCGCTTAATGACCGCGGACGACGCGCGGCATGCGCCGTCGGGGCCGCCCTCACCGCGCGCGGATATGCACCTGAGATTATCTGGTCTTCTGATTCTAAGCGCACGCGGGAAACGGCGATGCATTTGATTCGCGCCATTCCAGGCGCGCAAACCGTGAACTATAATTCGGAATTTTATCATGCCAGCGTAGAAACCGTTCTGCGGGTATGTGGGCAAGAGATAGAACCCAGCCAGCCACTTATGCTCTTGGGGCATAATCCGGGTTGGTCTGATTTACATGAATATTTCACCGGACAAGCCCATAATTATCCGACGGGCGCATGCACAGTCCTGACGCGAAAGCAAAATGGCATATCAGACTGGCTGAATCCCGCGGCTTGGACATATGCGGATTTGATATTGCCTCGCGAATTGGACGCATGAACAAACGAGATATTATCAGAGGGATTTTGCGGCTGATACGGGCCTATCTATTTTACCCGACCGCGATTGGGGTCATGATCTGGCTAATTCTGAATGATAAGCATTGGGGTTGGGGCGTAATTGTTTTAGCGGCCGTTCTAATCTTCGATCCGATTTATCGCATTATGCTGCGTAGAATTCTGTCTTGGCGCCCCCATAAAAATTAGCAACTCGGCAAGGGTCAACGAATTTAGAAATCAAGGCTTAACACTTCGGTTACCATAGCCAAAATTTACTTGAAATTTCATGCAAGTTTTACGTGACAAAATACAACCATTGGTATATATCAAAAAATGTCTCCGGTGATCACATCCCAACTCACACACCGGACGCGCAGGTCGCTCATCCCACACAAGCGACCGTAACAGGTGGGCTGGTCACTGACTTCTTCACATCCCGGTGAAGTCAGCGACCAGCCGCCAAATTGGGATTCACAAAAGATAGAGGCTATGCCGCCTGCCCTCGCAAACGCGCCTTGGCTTTTTCCGCGCCCAATAGCTGCAACATATCATCCATGGACGGGCCGTGTTGTTGCCCGGTTAGCGCCAAACGGAGCGGCATAAAAAGCCCCTTGCCCTTACGGCCTGTCTCGGTTTTTAGGTGCGCAATCAAGGCAGACCACGTCTCGGCCGTGACTTTTTCCGGAAGGAATTCGGCGGCAGTTTCACAGAACGCCTTGTCTTCATCTGCAATCTCGCCGGACATAGATTTCAAAACGATATCCGCCCAATCATTAATATCAGACAGTTTTTCAATATTGGCCCGAACAATGTTCCAGAAATCCTCATCCCCAGGCACGCGATCTTTCACCTCAGCATAAGATGTTTCGTGCAGAAGTTTCGCATTGAGAGCTGTTAGATCTTTTTCGTCAAACCGCGCAGGCGCGCGCCCAATTTTTTCGAATGAAAACTCGGATGCAAGTTGGTCAAGACTTCGGCGGATTTCGACGGCGTCAGATGTCCCGATTTTCGCCAATAGAGACGCAATCGCCATCGGCTCTATGCCTTGTTCGCGCAATTCCACCATCGAGAGCGAGCCGAGGCGCTTGGACAAAGACTTACCGTCCGCCCCGACCAAAAGCGGCGTATGCGCAAATTCGGGCAGGTGGTCTGAAAGCGCGCGGAAAATTTCAATCTGCGCGCCGGAATTGGTCACATGGTCTTCGCCGCGAATAACATGTGTTATCTCCGCCTCAATATCATCGACAACACTTGGCAGCGTATAGAGATAGGACCCATCACCACGAATTAGGACAGGGTCAGAGAGCGAGGACATATCAATGCTTTGTTCGCCGCGGACTAGATCATGCCACATCACTGTTCCGCCAGAGAGTTTAAAGCGCCAATGAGGCATGCGACCTTCAGCTTCATAGGCGGCCTTCTCAGCATCGGTCAGGCCCAATGCTGCGCGGTTATAAATCGGCGGCTTTCCGGCCACACGCTGTAATTTCCGCTGACGGTCAAGCTCTTCCCCGGTTTCGTAACAGGCATAGAGAAGACCTTCGGCTTTCAGCTTGGCCGCTGCCGCATCATACATGTCGAAACGCTCGGATTGTTTGAACGTCTTCCCCCATTTCACACCGAGCCAAGATAGATCATCCTTGATGCCTTGCTCATATTCTGCAGTGGAGCGCTCCAAATCCGTATCATCAATCCGCAGAACAAATGTTCCGCCTTCTGCCTTTGCAAATAAGACATTCATCAGGGCCGTGCGGACATTGCCGACATGGAGGCGCCCCGTCGGAGACGGGGCGAAACGAACGATAGGGTTACTCATCAGATTTCCCCTTCAGGAATCTTATCACGATAGCGATTTGTAATCGGATAGCGGCGATCACGCCCGAAATTTTTTGTGCCAATCTTAACACCCGGCGGGGCTTGTCGGCGTTTATATTCAGCGATGTAGAGCAGGTTTTGAATCCGTTTCACATCGGCCTCGCTATGGCCGCGCGTGAGGATTTCTTCAATCGGCAATTCCAGCTCGATCAAACAGAGTAGCAGATCATCCAGAACATCATATTCGGGCAGGCTGTCGCTATCTTTTTGGTCTTCGCGAAGCTCTGCTGAAGGTGGCTTTGTAATGATCCGCTTCGGAATAGGATCGTCCGCGCCGAGCAAATCCTCGGGCGTATTTTCATTCCGCCAATTGGCAAGTGCGAATACTTCCGTCTTATAAACATCTTTAAGCGGGTTATAACCGCCGCACATATCGCCATAAAGCGTGGCATAACCAACAGCCATTTCGGACTTATTCCCTGTGGTCACCAACATGGGTCCAAACTTGTTCGACAGCGCCATAAGCGTAAGGGCGCGGGAGCGGGATTGGATATTCTCTTCAGCAGTCGATGGCGGCAAATCCCTGAAAAACGGCTCCAACATCTCATCAAAGGCATCAATAGCTGGTTTGATAGGGATCGAATCATAGCGGCATCCGAGGCGCTCACAGCAGGCTTCCGCATCCGTCAGTGAGTCGTTCGACGTGTATTTTGTCGGCATCATGACTGCCCAGACACGATCCGGACCTAACGCATCGACGGCGATTGTCGCCGCCATAGCGCTATCTATACCGCCACTCATGCCCAAAATGATCTGCTTAAATCCGTTCTTATTGACATAGTCGCCCAGCCCTAAACACATGGCGCGCCAGTCGGCCTCATGACCGGAAAGTTGGATCTCCTGCTTCGCCTCAAAACAGGTCCAGATATCATCAATTTTGTGCCACGTCGCGACATCATAATCATCGACAAAGCTTTTCAGCGACTGGACGATTGACCCGTCCGCTGCCATGGAAAATGACGACCCATCAAAGACCAGCTCATCTTGTCCGCCTACTTGGTTTACATAAACGAGCGGCAGGCCTTCCGTGATGACTTTTTCACCCAACGCCGCGACCCGTTCAGTGAGCGCTGTGCGCCGCCAAGGTGATCCATTGGGAGAGATCATTAGCTCTGCACCGGCATCCTCTAAATGCGCGGCAACCGTGTCTTGCCAAAGATCTTCGCAGATGGGCAGGCCGATTGAAATACCATTAAAATCAATAGGCTGAGGCAGAGGGCCTTTTGTAAAAACACGCGCTTCATCGAACACGCCATAATTAGGCAAATGGTGTTTAAAGCGGATATCCGTGATTGTACCGTCCCGCATAAATAGCGCTGCATTATAAAGCTCTCCATCGGACTTCCACGGGGCTGAAAAGACAATTGCCGGACCATCTTTTGTCTCGGCCGCGAGGCGCTCACACGCCGTTTTGCAATCCGTCACAGCGGATGGGCGCAGCACCAAATCCTCCGGTGCGTAGCCAATGATGAACAACTCTGAAAAGACAACAATATCCGCGCCATCGGCTTTGGCCCGCGCGTAATGCTGCTGCGCTTTTTCCAGATTTCCAGCGATGTCACCGACAACCGGATTGGCTTGGATGGACGCGATATTTAGGGTCTGTGTCATAGACCTGCGCTCTACCCCTGCCCGATGCATTTGGCAAACGCTC
>JAHDFA010000067.1:0-5380 GCA_020628495.1 Hellea sp. | reverse complement strand
TTGGCAAACGCTCGGATGAAAAGGCCTGATGGAAGATTTGGTCTCGCTCTCTGCTAAATAGAGGGTGAGCGGCAATCAGCCCGTCCCGATGTGATGTCGGGGCGGGAAATATCTATGGAGCGGGTTCCGTCAACCAGTCAATCCAAGGCCTACAGATATCTTCTAAGCCTTTTTCATCCTTTGTGAGGGCTTCAATTCTTGGTCCCCAAAGTTCACCATGTTGATTTCGGGCATTGAAATTCATTCTTTCCATATTGGACATCTTCGTCCAGCACACGATTTTCTCATCATATAACTGCTCTGCCAAGCTCCGAAAAATATCGATATTCATATTCATGCTGTGCTGGCCGTTGCTTTGCGGCTGGGTGAATTCGCGGTCAGCTGCGTTTTTGGCGATCACGATATTCATCGCCGGGTTCACATAGACATATTGACCGTAAATCCCGACGGCGAAAAAGTCGCCTTTGCTCGGCCCCTCTTGCGGCATGGGCACCCACCATTGATAACCATAACCAGAGCCGCGTATGGGATGGACATTCGGGGCGTGATTCATGGTCGAGTCTTTCACCCAATCAGCTGGAATGAGCTGCTGCCCTTCCCATTCCCCACCTTGCAGGAAAAGCTGTCCGAATTTGGCATAGTCCCGCGTGCGGAGGTTTAGCCCGCCGAGCGCAAAAGCCACATCTTTACCATCCGTCAGATAGAACGGGTTTTTGCCCATGCCGAGATGCTCGCCATAAGTTTCTTCCCAAAGCTGATGCAGCGACTTCCCTGTTACCTTGCGCAGCGCCATCGCGGCGACATGGGTGTCGATAGAGACATATTGCCAGACCGTGCCGGGCTCATATTGGCGCTCCAGCAAGGTCTCGGTATATTTATCCATCGACCCGCCGAGGCCGAGCACGCGGCCCATATCATTAATGTCGGATTTTGGGTCCATATAATCTTCATTGAACCGCACACCGCTGGCCATATTCAGGATATTGGCGACGGTGGCTCCTTCATAGGCCGTGCCTTTGAGTTGGGGCAGATAAGTCTCAATCCGTTGGGAAATATCGATCAGCCCGTCCTCAATAGCTTGCCCATAGAGGCCGGACATGAAGGATTTGGCGACGGACCAGCTAATGCGCAGATCATCACGTTCCGTGCTCTTATAATAGCTCTCATGGATCAATGTCCCGTCGCGGATGATCACGAGCGCAGTTGTGTCGAGTTCTTCCAGAGCTTCGGCAAGGTTCGTTTCCTTACCCGCAATCATAACTGTTTCAGGAATGTCCTGAATGTCTTCAGGCCAAGGCTTCGCCGCACCCAACTCCAAATCATGATGGAGGAAGGCTGAGTCCATGCTGGAGAAATTCTCTACAATTTTATCCGCGTCGAAGAGCGTATTCACGGTCCGTAAGCGCTGAATGGATGTCCAGTTTAGCGCTATAAATACCAGCGCTATGCCGACAAGGCCCAGCAGTCCCCATTTGAAAATCTTCATGTCATATCTCCCCGCTATCTATCAACTGCGCTGTCGATACCGCGATTGCCCCGTCTTCTGCTGAAACCAACACCGGAGTCCGGTCGAGCACGGCCCTCACAAATATATCCGTCGCAGCGCCAAGGCTATCTTTCGCAATTTCATCATTTCCAAAATTCTCGTTCAAGGCAAATACAGTCGAGTTGGTCAGTGTCTTGGTATTAAAATCAATATTCACGATGCCGGAAGGATAAGTCAGCTTCATCCAACGCTCGCTTTTATCAGCAACACGGTTCGCGGACAGACGCGCGGCCATATCCCCATATCGCAAAATTGCATAAGCCATATCGGCCGTTTTCGATCGGACACAGGCTGACTCACCTTTTATCGCCGTCGCCGCGCCACTCATTATTGCGGTGCAGAGGTCGATATCATGGCTCATCAAGTCCATCGTCACTGACGTATCTGTGCCGCGTACGGAATAGGGCGCATTTCGAACGGCCTCGATCTTTAGAGGTTTCTCCTGCACCGCATCTAACCCAATCGCGCGCAGAACCAGTCGCTCTTGATGTCCAACCTGTACTGTTAGTCGTCTCTTATTGGTCAGTATTACGATGTCTCTGGCGTAGTTTGACGATGTTGAGAGCGGCTTTTCAATCAGGCAATGGCATCCCGCCTGCAAAGCCTGAATGGCAATCGCGCCGTGAGCGCTTGCCGCAGACGCGATGACAATAGCATCAGAGACCTCCAGTAATTTCACGAGCGTCATTGCCGATACACCATGCACCCGGCCCAGAGCCGTCGCACGTTTCGCGTCCATATCCGCTATGCCCGTAAATGTTACTCTCGGATGCGCTGACAGCTTATTGGCGTGATATCCAGCAAAGACTCCTGCGCCGACAAGACCAATTTTCAAACGCTCTGACATGCATCCTTAACGCCGCTAAAGTCCCTATTTGCAAGGAAAAACCCATGAAAAACGGTAGAATCACTGCGACAGCGATTCTCCCGTTTCCTGCAATTTTTCGTATCATCTCTGCCTCAAGGGCTCAAAACCTTAACAAATAGTCTCAAAATATCGATCAAAACTGCCTGAAACCCCCGTAAAACTGTAGTTTTTAATGACACGTTAACCACAAAGTTTAAGCTTTACCTCAAGTGCCCGGCAACCGTTTCGGCACATTCATCAGAGGGAGTAAACCGATGAACAAGAAAGAACTCGTCAGCGCATTGGCTGATCAAACTGGCGCAACTCAGGCAGCTGCAGGCGAAATGCTGAACGCATTTTGTGAAGTCGTCACAAATGAAATGAAAAAAGGCGATGGTCGGAAAGTTGTCATCCCCGGCTTTGGTCAATTCGTTGCAAAGCATCGCGAATCTCGTGAAATGCGCAACCCGGCCACGGGCAAGATGATGATGTCAAAAGCCAAGACATCCGCATCCTTCAAACCGGCAGCAGCTCTGAAAGACCTTTAGTCTTTTCGCATATCTGCTTAGTGTTAAGCCGCTCCGCTTCAGAGCGGCTTTTTTTTATTGGGGTAGAATGGACAATCCGGAAACATCCTCGCCTTCATTTGCTAGAGACCTAACCGGTGCGCAACGCGTTGGATCAGACGAATTTTTCTACGATATTTTTGGGGTTAACCTTAAGGGCCTGAAGAGTATCTGGACGCTCATAAAACGCCCCGTTGACTATTTTGAAGCCGCGACGCTACCAGATTGGGGCGGCAAGCATTGGCCATCCATTAGAATCTGGCTTGGCCTCATGGGCATACTCGTGGCCCTACAATTTATTTGGGCCAGCGACAGCAGCGAAATGACCGCCATGTTTCAAATGTTGGCGATGATCCCCGGCGAAAGTTTAGTTGAACCCATGGCCCGTGACGGATTCACATTGGACCTTTCCGAGCTCGACAGAGCAGAATTGGGCAAGACAGCTTTTAAGAGATGGGTTTTCATTTATCCCTTCTTTTTCATAGCTGCTATGTGCGCCCTCGCGTTAATATTCCGGGCGTGGAAACCCGCAGTCAGTTTCGTTGTCCGCCTACGCTATATTTTCGCGATTATTGTCCCAGCTTCAGTTTTTGGCATTCTGTCCACGCTCGCCATGGTCAATATTTCGGGCCAAGCCTATATGATTGTATCGTTTTTATCGATGCCAATCATGATCTGCCTTTATGCTATCACGGCCTATAGAGGCCCGTTTTATAAGCTGGATACAGGCGAACGTATCGGCCTCTCTTTGGTCATCGCGCTCTTGATATTTAGCGCGCTCTTTCTGGCACAGTTCATTTCAATGATTATTGCTACCATGCCGACTTGGATGGAAGTGACTGAAACACTCCGTCCACAAATTGAAGCCGCGAGAGCAATCCGGGACGCCGCGAATTAAGCGAGACTACCCCGCTAAACGCGCCGCGTCTTCCTTGCGGTAGCTTCCAAGCTCTTCTGAAATCAAGAAGGCCAGTTCCAGTGCTTGGTCGGCATTCAGACGCGGATCGCAATGGGTGTGATAGCGGGACGACAAATCGGCCTCTTTCACCGCGCTGGCTGACCCGCCGAGACATTCCGTCACGTCCTGCCCCGTCATCTCAAAATGGACACCACCCGGCCAGCAGCCCTCAGCATGGAGGATCTGCATGAACTGACGCACTTCGGTCAGGATATTATCGAACGGACGGGTTTTATATCCACTATCCGTTTTAATCGTATTGCCGTGCATCGGGTCACAGGACCAGACGACATGGCGACCCTCTGCATTCACGGCGCGGGCAAGTGTCGGCAGGCCATTCGTCACATTGTCATGACCATAGCGCGCGATGAGTGTCATGCGTCCCGGTTCATTTTCCGGATTGAGTACATCCAGCAAACGCATCAGCTCGTCCGGAGCCAGCCCTTCACCAATCTTCATGGCAATCGGGTTTTCAATCCCGCGCATAAATTCGACATGAGCATGGTCAAGCTGGCGCGTGCGGTTCCCAATCCAGAGCATATGCGCCGATGTGTCATACCAACGTCCTGTCGTACTATCGATGCGAGTCATGGCCTCTTCATAGCCAAGCAAGAGCCCTTCATGAGAGGTGTAAAAATCCGTAGCAGACATTTGCGGCGTAGACTCGGGCGTGACGCCACAAGCTTCCATGAAGTCCAGCGCGTCTTCGATCTTCTCACAAAGTGCTTTATATTTCGCCGTCTGCTCTGACGCATCGGCAAAGCCCAATGTCCATTTATGGATATTGCGCAGGTTCGCATACCCCCCCGTCGCGAAAGCCCGCAGCAGGTTCATAGTGGAGGCGGATTGACCATAGGCTTTGAGCAGGCGCTCCGGATCAGGTATGCGCGTGGCCGGATCAAACTCCATGCCGTTAATATTGTCCCCGCGGTAAGACGGTAGCTCGACCCCATCGCGCACTTCCACGGGCGAGCTACGCGGCTTGCCGAATTGTCCGGCAATGCGGCCGACTTTGACAACAGGCTGACCCGCGCCATAGGTCAGAACAACAGCCATTTGCATCATGACGCGGAACATATCGCGCAAATTGTCGGGATGGAATTCCTTGAAGCTCTCGGCACAATCTCCGCCCTGCATCAGAAACGCTTTACCCAAAGCCACATCGCCGAGACGCTTTTTCAGACGTCGCGCTTCACCCGCAAAGACGAGCGGCGGATAACCCTTTAGAGTGGTTTCAACATCGCGCAGCGCATCCATGTCCGGATAATCGGTCGGGATGTGTTTTGCGGGTTTATTTCGCCAGCTAGACGGCGTCCATTTCGTCATGATAATTTCCTTGCGCGCAAGAGATTTGCGTCAGTCGAGCGGCCGGATAGCAGTTGTGGATAAATTTGCCTACCCTTGTGTGAAGTTGAGGCGAATAAATGTCATATTGGCAAGCGGGAGCGCTCGCAGCCCATCAA
>JAHDFA010000066.1 GCA_020628495.1 Hellea sp. | reverse complement strand
CTCTGCAAGGCGGAGTTCAGCCACTTGGAATAGTGCAATTTTTGCAGGCAAAAAATGCACGAGTCGGCTCTCGATTCTAACGCGTAATGTCCGTATTTGACCCAGTGAGTCAAATACAGTGTAGCGCCGAACCACTATGCGGTTCGGTTCCTCGAAATTCGATTATCAATCAAATTAGTTTCGTCACCCACCGTCTCTCAAACGCAGCAGGCGACGTCCTACTTAGTCGCGTGTTTGAAAAAACTTGCCTCATATAGCACAGCTTTTGAAGGCGGGGTTATTTTCCTTAAAATTGTGACGAACCACTGCTTTTTATTGAAAAATCGATTGGCTCGAAATGAGAATGGAGTTTGGTCTTGCCTAAAAAACCTGATCCAACCAATTCACACCAAGCCGGATGGCGACCACGAGAATCAAAGCTCCGGTCAGTCTTTGTATCAATATCTGCGAGATATATTTAACGCCAATATGATTGCCGATAAATCCACCAATCAGCACGGCAGGGAGCAGCGGCCAGAAAGCTAAGCTTTCCGCCAACTTTTCACCATCAGATAATTTCATCGCTTGGCCGACAAACCCCGCCACAGAGTTAAACAGGATATAGACGCTGCAGGCGGCAGCGATTGTTTTGGCGCGTCCCCATGACATCATATATAAAATAGGGGCCAAAAATATGCCGCCGCCAATGCCGACAAGGCCCGAATAAAATCCAATCGCGGTACCAATAAATCCGCTGATGATGGGCGGTGTGTCTTTGAGGGTGTTCAGGGTGGATTGGCGAGACTGAAGCAATAAGCGAAGGCCTGCAAAACAGAGGGCTATAGCCAATAGGCCTATGAAAACGGTTTCCGTGATATTCAACCGCCCGCCAAGCCAAGCGGCCGGAACGGAGAGGGCGAGTATTGGCCAGAGCTTTGTCCAAGGCACGAGTCCGGCACGGGCGTAACGCAGGGTGTTTCCGGACACGACGGCGATATTGCAAGTCAGCGCGATAATCGGGATGAGGTAATATTCCATCCCTCCCGCGACCAGCAGCGCCGTATAGGTCGACCCGCCGCCAAAGCCGACACTGGCATAGAGGCAGGCGGTAACGGCGAAAAGCCCTACCAGAAGTGCGAGCTTCATTTTGCCGGACCCAATTCACCGATGAGGATAATGTCCAGCAGGTCACCCTGTTTATAGGGGCCGCCCAAAGGCGGTAATTTAACAAGGGCATTTGCGCGGGATTGTGGGCGAAGTCGAAAACTCTCCTGCCCGCTCTCTGGTGTGACAATAATCCGGCCCGCATCGACGGCGGCCTGTGCGCGAAGATAGGTCTCGCGCGGACCATTTTCTTCTACACTATGAGTCAATATTGCTTGAACAGTTTGAGTGGGCAGCCCTACTAAGGACCGTAGAAATAGATGTGCGCAGACATAGGCACTTGCGGGATTTCCGGGCAGGCCAAAGACAATCTGCCCTGTTTTTTCCGCCATCCAGCACGGTTTTCCGGGACGTATCGCGACGGATTTGAACAATAAATCAAATCCTGCCGCTTTGAATGCGGGGCGCATATGGTCATGGTCGCCAATTGATGCGCCGCCAATTGGGATAATGATGTCAAAATCGGTCAGACGCGGTAGGATTTCCGAAACGGCATTGGGGGTGTCGGGCAATATGCCCATATCCGTAACCTCCGCGCCCCATTCCGTGAGCAACACTGTCAATCCAACTGCATTGGCCGCATGGATCTCCCCCGCTTTCAGGGGCGTTCCAACAGGTTTCAATTCGTCACCGGAGCTGAGTATTGCGATTTTCGGTTTTCGCAGAACAGACAGTTCGGCGTGACCTGAAGCCGCGGCGAGGGTGAGGTCCGCAGGGGATAATTGTGTGCCGGAGGAAAGAAGAAATGCGTCTTTGCTGAAATCCGATGCGGCGGGCCGGGCATGTTCACCCCCATTTGGTGCGGCCTTTACGGTGACAAAGGTTTCACCCCGCTCGGTATTTTCCTTGATTAAGACACGGTCCGCGCCTTTAGGCAGCATCGCGCCTGTAGAGATATGAATGGCGGTGCCGGGTGTTACCTGGCCGTCAAAAGGATGTCCGGCCGCCGCGTCCCCGATGAGGTTCAGACGATCCCCTGTCCGGCAGGCGCTCACCGCGTACCCGTCCATATTCGCCGCAGCAAAAGGCGGCATGTCTAGCTGCGCGGTCACATCTTGGGTCAGGGTGCGTCCTGCTGAATCAGCTATCGCCAAAGTCTCCGCTTTTTGTGCGGGTTTGTGCGATTCGATCACAGCAAGGGCGTCTTGGGCGGAAATCATGCGGCTGTGTAACCTGTGCCGTCCTGCGCATAAAGCATTGCCTTGCGCGGAGGACCGCATAATCTGCTTGGGTGAGTCAAACTTTTGACAATTCTGAAGATGTATTACGCGCCTGTCGGGGAAAATCCGGTGCGGCGCTCGTGGTGTTATGTGATGTGACGGGCGGAACATTGCGCGCGCGCGGCGCGATCATGGCGGTGACATCTTCTGAAACCTTTGGCTATATCTCTAATGGCTGCGTGGATGCCGATATTATCGCGCGGGCGAGAGCAGGCGAAGCCGGGCAGTTTATTTACGGCCAAGGGTCGCCTTTTCGAGATATTACGCTGCCTTGCGGCGGACGGCTAGACATTGCCATTGTTCAAAACCCTGACCAAGCCGCGATAGAAACAGCTTTGTCAAAATTGGACAATCGCGAAGAAACGGAATTGCGGTTGGGCGATATCATCGTGTCATTGTCTCCGCCTTTACGACTCCGTATCGCCGGACGTGGGGCGGCTTGTTTAGCGCTCGCCGATTTGGCACGGCAGAGCGGATTTGATGTGAGTGTCCAATCTCCTGACACGGATATCAGTCCGGATGTGCAACATTTGACCAATCCCGACCAACCGCCTGCAGTGCGAGATGACAGCCGGACAGCCTTTATCTGTCTCTTCCACGACCATGACTGGGAAGTCGCGCTTTTAGAGCAAGCCTTGGCGGGTCCTGTCTTTTATATCGGCGCAATGGGTAGTGTGCGCACCCATGAAATTCGGCGAAGGAGATTGTCTGGGGCGGGCATTTCAGAGGGACAAATTTCTCGTATTCACGGTCCCATTGGTCTTGTCGCAGCGCAGCGAAATGCCAGTCTGTTAGCGATCTCAATTCTGGCTGAAATCATTCAGGCCGCGCAACAAGCGAAGCTGCTATGACCGCCAAGGACATTGCCTGTGTTATACTGGCCAGCGGTCTCTCCAGACGCTTTGGTGAGGGTGATAAATTGGCAGCAGACTTATGCGGACACTCCTTGCTGTCATATGTTTTGAGGACCGCGAAAGCTGTCGGGTTCGGGCGCATATTTTGCGTTGTGAAACCGGGAGTAGTTACAAAGGAAGCGGGCGTGACATGGATTGAAAATAATAATTCTTCTGCGGGGCAAGGTCATGCGCTGCGACTTGGTCTGCGCAGCGCGAGGGATTTGTGCTGGAAGAATTGTGCGGTTATGTTGGGCGATATGCCGTTAGTTTCTGTTGTTTATCTAAAAAATATGATATCGAATTATAAGAAAAAACAATCAGTTATTAGTACTACTGAATCTATTCGATTGCCGCCTGCTATATTTAATTCCGAGGCAATTGATAAAATTTTATCTCAAAACAGCGCGATTGGCGCGCGGACCATTTTCGATCAACTTGATTTTGTCACTCTGCCATTAAATGCAGAAGCGGCCATAGACGTGGACACGCCTGCGGATTTGGCTAGGGTGGAAAACCTTATGAAGGCCCGCACAGTATGACCGCTGTCATTGCGAAAAAGATTGAAAATTTGACGCATGCGCCCTTGGTAGACTCCTTTGGGCGAACGGTGACTTATTTACGTCTGTCTGTGACGGATAGGTGCGATTTACGCTGCACATATTGCATGTCAGAAAGGATGACTTTTCTACCGAAATCTGACTTGCTCGACGCGGCGGAATTGGAAGAGGTGGCCCGCGCCTTCATTGCCCGCGGCGTAACCAAAATTCGCGTCACGGGCGGGGAGCCGCTTGTCCGCCGGAACATTATGGATATCCTGTCTCGTCTGTCGGGTTTTCTGGGGCGGGGATTGGATGAATTGACCCTTACAACGAATGGTACACAACTCGCAAAACATGCGCAGCAGCTCGCCAAATTTGGCATTCGGCGAATCAACCTCTCGCTGGACAGTCTTAATACGGAGAGTTTCGCTCGGATCACGCGTGGTGGAAATTTATCGCAAGTCTTGGACGGGATCGCCGCGGCGCAGTCGCATGGCCTGAAGGTTAAGCTCAATGTCGTTGTGTTGAAACATGACAATGCGTCGGAAATTCCGGATATCATTCGATGGGCGCATCGCCGCGATATTGATGTGACATTGATAGAGGCCATGCCTTTGGGGGACATCGACGCAGATCGTTTCGACCAATATATTCCGCTTTCGGTCATTCGCGCTGAACTGGAAAAGGATTTCACGCTGACTGCAGATGATTACCGCACGGGCGGCCCTTCGCGATATTGGCAGGTCGCTGAGACGGGCGGGCGGCTTGGGTTCATCACGCCTTTGTCTGATAATTTCTGCGGAGGATGTAATCGAGTCCGTCTGACCTGCACGGGAAAGCTCTTTATGTGTTTGGGGCAGGATGATGATGCGGATTTGCGTGAAGTCTTGCGAACGGGCGCAGATATAGATGCAGCGCTGACCGAGGCCATGACGCGGAAGCCCAAAGCCCATGATTTTCTCATTGATGCACCGGGAAAAGCGCCTGCTGTGTCGCGGCATATGTCCATGACCGGGGGATGATATGGCTGTGATTTTATTTTTCGGTCGCTTTTCGGACCTGTCTGAGCGTTTGGACATCGACCTGCCGGACACCGTCACTGATAAAGCTAGCCTTACCGCGTTTCTTTCAGGAGAAATTGAAGGCTTTGCTGAGATTGCGGCCAAGCCGGATACCCGGATTTCCGTTAATATGATGGTTTCGATGAACCCCGTTCTTGTCACAAATGATGATGAGATCGCCTATATGTCGGCTTTGTCAGGCGGATGATTCGTATATCAGACACAGCGATTGATCCTGAAGGCGAGCTTGCGGCTTTTCGGCGGAACTTACCGAATACCGGTGCGATTGCCTCTTTTACCGGAATTGTGCGTGATGATGGTCAAACCGAAGCACTGACTCTATCGCATTATCCCGGCTTTACGGAGAAGCAGATTGCAGAATTTGTAATCCAAGCGAAAATGCGTTGGGATTTGCACGGGACGCTTATCTTACACCGTGTTGGCACGATGCAGGTGGGTGATCCAATTGTCGTTGTTGCCACGGGATCTGCCCACCGCCGCGCCGCGTTTGAGTCCTGTAATTATCTGATGGACAGGCTGAAATGTGAGGCGCCGTTTTGGAAACAGGAAACGGTGGGCGGGGAAACAAAATGGATTGAGCCCCGTGCGCAAGACCGAAACGATCTGGACAGGTGGTCAAGTTGACCGGGATTGATGAGGCTTTACTGTTCCAGCCGCTCTGTTTTGCCGTTCTGACAGTGTCCGACACGCGGACGGAAGCCACAGATCGAAGCGGCGACACACTCGCAGGCAGAATCGCTGATGCCGGTCATAACGTGAAAGCCCGAAGGATTGTCAAAGACGAGGCAGGGGCGGTCTCTGCACAGGTCAATGCTTGGGCCGCCCAAACTGATATCGACGTCATTCTGACGACGGGTGGGACCGGGTTGACAGGACGTGACGTAACGGTGGAGGCATTATTGCCGCTGTTTGAGAAGGTTATGGGCGGATTTTCGGTCCTGTTTCATCAAATGAGCTCGCAGACCATTGGGCTGGCGACGCTACAATCGCGGGCGTGTGCCGGGATATTGAACGGGACATTTGTGTTTTGCCTGCCGGGCTCCACAGGGGCTGTGACGCAAGCCTGGGACGACATACTTAGAGATGCGCTGGATAGCCGTTATCGTCCGACATCATTAGTGGATTTAATTCCGAGGCTCAAAGAATGACCAAGCTGACCCATATTGATGAAAGCGGCCGTGTCTCGATGGTCGATGTCACGGAAAAAGCGGTGACAACACGGCGTGCTGTTGCCACCGGGACAGTTCTGATGTCCGGTGAAACCTTTGCGCAATTGCAATCCGGGGATAATCCGAAAGGCAATGTCGAAACGACGGCGGAACTGGCCGGGATTATGGCGGCCAAGAAGACATCAGATCTGATCCCGCTTTGCCACCCTCTGCCATTATCAAAAGTCAGACTGCACGTCAGCTATAATGAGGGTCTACCCGGCGTGAAGGTAACCGCGGAAGTACGAACAACGGGTGTCACGGGTGTGGAGATGGAGGCCCTGACCGCGGTATCTGTGGCCTGTTTGACGATTTACGACATGCTGAAGGCTTCTGACAAAGCCATGCGAATTACCGATATAATGCTTTTGGAAAAACAAGGTGGCAAAAGTGGAGACTGGGTCGCTCCAAAAACATGAGAATGCGTAGTTGACCTTGTGGGTCTCTCTCGTTATTGCGAACCATTCTTAATAAGCCTCCATCACAGTTGACCTATATGTCGCCTAAATTTCGCAAATATCTCATTTTGGCGCATCTCTGGCTTGCGGGGTTGATGGCACCGGCTTTTGCTCTTCATGCTATTTCGGGCGGTCTTTATCTGATAAACATTAAAGGCAAGGCCGCGACAGAGCGCGTGTCCTTGCCGCAAGGCGCAGAACTTGATTTTGAAAGCCCGACTTTGGAAGCTGATGTTCGGGCGTTATTGGCAAATGCCAATCTGAAAACCGATTTCGAATATATTCGCAACCGCGGCACGGTCATTCAACTGCGTCCGACATCCAAAACCTATTTGGAATTTAAGCAAACCCCGCAAGGGCTTTCTGCAACGCGCGTTAAACCCGACACGGTTATGTCCATGATGGAGCTTCACAAAGGTCATGGCCCACAGATATTTAAAAGTTACCAAAAACTGGTCGCCTTGCTTCTGCTTGCTGTTGTCTTTGGCGGAATATTGGTCGGCTTCATGGCCAAAGCGTATCGACGTCAGACCGTTATCGCGGTCGTGATCGGCGTGATTGTCTTTGTTCTGGTTGGATTTGTGATTTAGCGAGACTCGCCGATCTCACCGTTCTGACGCAGGCGGTCCAAGGCCGGGTCGCTGGTCAATTGTGCGGCCTTCACGGTGAAGTAAACGGCCTCGCATATATTTGTGGCGTGGTCGCCAATGCGCTCCAGATTTTTGGCAACAAAGAGAAGTTCCGTACAGGCCGGAATGGTGCGGGGATCACCCATCATGACGGTCACTAATTCCCTGAAGATGGAATCGTATAAATCGTCCAAATCGCTGTCTGACTGCCAATAATGCAGGGCCGCAATAGCGTCGCCTTTGAGCAAGGAGTCCAATGCGCCCGCCAGCTGCTGTCGGGATTGTTTGCCCATGCGGTAAACCGACCGCGCAATGTCTATGCGTTTTTCCTCATTGATGATCATGGCGCGTCTGGCGATACCTTCGGCTAAATCGCCCACACGCTCTAAATCGGACGCGATGCGCGTCGCGCCGATAATACTGCGCAGATCTTGCGCAACCGGATTGCGCAGCGCGATAATGCGCTGCACGGCTTCGTCGATTTTAAACTGCAAGGCATTCGCGTCTTCGTCGCGATCAATGACTTGCTGTGCTGTGATGCTGTCACGTTTCTTGAAGGCTTGCATCGCATCTGCGACCATTTCACTAACCAAAGTGCCGAGATCTGTGAGGTCATTTGTTAGCCGTGACAATTCTGCGTCATAGCCGGAAACAATGTGAGTGCTGCTGCTGATCATGTCTTCGAGCCTTAAATTTCACGCCTTAAAAGCATGATTCTGGCATGCTTGTCTAAAACATGCGGAATGGTCGCGACACATGTCTGACTCATGTGACGGCGTTTCATCAGTTTTATGAAGTTTCCGTGACGGCTCGCCTGCGGCGCGAATTATTTCACAATATTGGTGATATAGTTTTCCAGCATTTCCTGACGTCCTGAGACCGGGTCCGGGGAACTGTTGCCCTTCAAAGCATGCGCGGCGACCTCTTCGAGGTTGGCGGAACCGGACAACATTTCGGCACCGATACCGGATTTCCATCCGGCATAGCGCGCATCCTTGAACGCCTGAAGCGTATCAGTCTCAATCATCTCCGCCGCATTTATCAATGCACGTGCGAGCAAATCCATCCCGCCAATATGGCCGTGGAATAAATCTTCTGCGTCACAAGATTGGCGTCGGACTTTGGCGTCAAAGTTGGAGCCGCCATTCACAAAGCCGCCGCCTTTTAAAATGTAATACATCGCCAGAGTCGTCTCACGCAGGTCATTCGGGAACTGATCTGTGTCCCAGCCATTTTGCGGATCGCCGCGATTAAAATCGATTGATCCGAAAATGCCAAACGCATTGGCCATTTCGACTTCATGTTCAAAGCTGTTCCCGGCGAGGGTGGCGTGGTTCGGCTCGATGTTCACGCCGACTTCTTTCTCCAAACCATATTGTTTCAGGAAGCCATAGACCGTGCCGACATCGCGGTCATATTGATGTTTTGTCGGCTCATGCGGTTTGGGTTCAATCCAGATATCGCCTTTAAATCCAATCTTATGCTTGTGCTCGACGACCATGGCGAGGAAGCGGCCCAGCTGTTCCATTTCCTGCCCGACATTGGTATTCAGAATGCTATCATAGCCTTCACGGCCGCCCCAGAGGACATAGCCGGACCCGCCAAGGCGATGGGTGGCTTCCAGGCATTCTTTCACCTGCAGTGCCGCAAAGGCCGCGACATCAGGATTGGGATTGGTCGACGCACCGGCAATATAGCGGGGGTGGGAGAAATTATTGGCTGTGCCCCAGAGGAGCTTTGTGCCGTGCTTTTCCATCTTTGCCTCAATCTTATCGACAATCTTGGCGAGGTTTTTGACATGTTCCTTTGGTGTTTCTGCATTGGCCATGACGTCGACATCATGGAAGCAGAAAAATGGCTGGCCCAAGCGGTCAAAGAAATCAAAGGCAGCATCCAATTTGGCTTCTGCGGCTTTTTGATCATTCTTCTTACGGGCGTGCCAAGGACGGTTGAACGGGCCGCCCCCAAATACATCCGCTCCGTCCCAACAGAACGTATGCCAATAGCAAACGGCGACACGCAAATGCTCTTCCATCGTCTTGCCCATGACGAGTTTTTTCGGGTCATAATATTTGAACGCCAGAGGGTTTTCGCTTTCCGCGCCTTCATATTTTATCGGGTCGATATGGTCGAAATATCCGCTCATGAGTTCAAGTCCTTCGTGGCATTATATAATTTTGTAAATTTTTCACGGCGCGGTCCGTAAAGGTCGCGCATTTTTGCATTGGGTTTGATAACATGCGAAATTGCGGGCGGTGTGCAGATGTCTTCAATCTTGTCTTCGCCCAAGCAGAGACGTGCCAGACGCGCGGCACCAAACGCCGGACCAACGGCTGAGGCCGTGCGATAGGTGAGCGGCAAGTCCATGGCTGAGGCGATAATTTCGCCCCACCAGTTTGATCGCGAACCCCCGCCAATGACGGACAATGTGTCGATCTTTGCGCCTGTATCCCGCAACACATCCACGCCATCGGCAAGAGCAAAAGCAACGCCTTCCAGCGCGGATTGCGCCATGCTCAGAGGTGTATCCTCATGGGTCAGGCCGATAAACGCACCTTTGGCATGGGGGTCATTATGCGGCGTGCGCTCACCCGACAGATAGGGCAGGAAGATTGCACCTTTGCCCGGAGTCGCGGCGTCGGCGGTTTGTTCATAAAGCGCGGCTTCCGTCTCAAAACCTGCAATACGCGCGACGAAGTCAACAGCGCTGGCGGCGGAGAGAATAACGCTCATTTGATGCCACAGGCCGGGCAAGGCATGACAGAATGTATGCACAGCGCCGTCAGTATTGGGGCGGTATTGATTGTCGGCGAGGAAGACGACGCCGGATGTGCCAAGCGAAACAAATCCTTCGCCCGGTTTAACCACGCCGGACCCAACAGCGCCCGCTGCATTATCTCCGCCGCCTGCCGCGATAGGCACCCGGCTCATGCCCCAGCCATCGGCAATTTTTGGTGATAATTGGCCTGTGGCTTCCGAGCCTTCATATAATTTGGGCATGTGTTCGCGCGTCAGTCCGGTCAGAGCCAAGACGTCGTCCGACCAATCACGTTTTGCGACATCCATCCAGAGCGTTCCCGCGCTGTCGCTCATATCAGAGGCGTGGTCGCCGCTCATCAGGAAACGAACGTAATCTTTCGGAAGTAGGACTTTGGCGACCCGTTCAAAATTGGACGGTTCGTTTTTTCGCATCCATTGCAGTTTAGGCGCTGTGAATCCCGGCATAGCGAGATTTCCGGTGATGTCGGTCAGGCCGGGCATCTCCTCTATCATTCGTGCGCAAGCATCGCCGCTGCGCCCGTCATTCCAGAGAATTGCAGGACGAATAATATCGTCATCTTTATCCAAGCAAGTCGCGCCGTGCATTTGACCGGAGAGACCTATCGCCCGCACAGCGCGGCGGGCTTGGCTGTCCAGCTTTCGCACGGCTTCATCCGTCGCGCGCCACCAGCTTGCTGGGTCTTGTTCAGACCAGAGCGGCTGAGGGCGGTCAACGGAAAGCGGCGCGGCGGCTTGGTCCACGACCTGCTGCGCATCATTTATGATAACAGCTTTTACACCTGATGTGCCGATATCGATGCCAAGATACATTCAAATTTCCCCTGCCGGATTTTTCATCCGGTTTTTGCATGGTTCGCAATTAATGACAGCGTTGTCAATTCTCTAATCCAAAGCCTATCTAAAACTAAAGCCTTGGAAGCGATTGACACCGCTGTCATAATGGATGCAAAGGGAAGTTAACGACTCCGCAGGCATGACTCGCGGGCAGAGATTAAGGGGAAAACATGTCTCTCACCAATTTGGACTTTGTCGTCCTTGCTCTTTACGCTGTCATTCTTTTTACCGTGGCGCTTTATGTGTCGCGAGAACCAAAAGGCACGGTCAAAACAACAGAGGATTACTTCCTCGCAGGTAAATCCTTGCCATGGTGGGCAATTGGGGCATCGCTGATTGCAGCCAACATTTCCGCCGAACAGATTATCGGTATGAGCGGGGAGGGGTATCGTATCGGCCTCGCCATTGCGGCCTATGAATGGCAAGCCGCGATTGTTCTGATTGTCGTCGCGAAATATTTCCTGCCGATTTTCTTGAAGCGTGAAATTTACACTATGCCGCAATTCTTGGACCAGCGTTTCGGTCACGGCGTGAAGACGACGATGTCGATTTATTGGATTGCACTTTATACCGTTGTGAATCTGACTGTTGTTTTGTGGTTAGGCGGTCTGGCTGTTGAAACATTGACGGGGATGAATGTGCTGCCGGCCATGGCGGCATTGGGCGCCTTCGCGATTGCCTATTCTATTTTTGGCGGTCTGAAAGCTGTCGCGCTGACTGATATTATACAGGTCGTTATTTTGATCGTCGGTGGATTGATTATCGCTTGGCTGACCATGTCTATGATTGGCGGCGGGTCTGTTTTTGGCGGCTTGGAACGCATGTATACGGAGCTGCCTGACAAGTTCGATATGATCTTTGACAAGGAAGCCAACCCGACGGGCTATGACGCCATGCCGGGAATTTGGACACTGCTTGGCGGTCTGTGGATTTTGCACCTGAACTATTGGGGCTTTAACCAATACATCATTCAGCGGGCTTTGGGCGCGAAAGACTTGCC
>JAHDFA010000065.1:10876-12018 GCA_020628495.1 Hellea sp. | reverse complement strand
GCGAAACAACCAAAGCCTTTTGCGAAACACCTCGTCAAATATGCGGGTGAAATGGTCGAAGTGGCGCGCGGAAAATCCGAGTTGGAGCCCAATCGCAGAGATCGCCGCTTCAAAGATGAAAGCTGGCATAAAAATCCGCTTTATAAGCGCGCCATGCAAAGCTGGCTCGCCATGCAAAAAGAGCTGACGGGATGGATCGAGGATTCCCGTATGCATCCGGCGGATCAAGCGCGCGCAAAATTCGTCACGGACCTCATTGTTGATGCGCTGGCGCCAAGCAATACGCTGCTCGGCAACCCGACCGCCATGAAAATGCTTGTCCATACCAAGGGGCAAAGCGTCATTAAGGGGCTGCAAAACGCCTATAACGATTTGACGAAAAATGGCGGAATGCCCAGCCAAGTCGATGGCCGCCCCTTCAAGGTTGGTGAAAATCTGGCCGTTAGCCCGGGTGCGGTCGTCTTCAAAAATGAGATGCTGGAAGTCATTCAATATAAACCGCAGACAGATCAGGTTTATAAAGTCCCGTTGATGATTATCCCGCCGCAAATTAATAAATTCTACGCGACCGATCTTGCGCCTGATAAGTCTATGGTCCGTTTTCTCACGAAAATGGGGTATCAAGTCTTTGCTGTCTCTTGGCGCAATCCTACACGCCAGCACGCCCATTGGGGCCTAGAAGAATACGTTGACGCTTTGTTCGAAGCTTCTGACGCGGTTCGCAAAATCACACGCAGTCCGCGCCTGAATGTGACGGGTGCGTGTTCCGGAGGGATTACTTTGGCTCTCTTCCTCTCAGAACTCGCCGCGCGCGGCGATAACCGCGTCAATTGCTACACTCTTATGGTGTCCGTCTTGGACGGTAAGAAAGTTGACAGTGATGTCGGCTTGTTCGTGACGGATGCCGGGATTGAGCAGGCGCGGAAACATTCACGCCGCAAAGGGATTTTGGCGGGTGAAGAACTCGGCCGTGCCTTTGCTTGGATGCGCCCGAATGACCTGATCTGGAACTATGTCGTCAATAATTACTTGCTGGGGCAGGATCCCCCCCCGTTTGATGTTCTCTATTGGAATAATGACACAACCAACCTGCCGGCACAGCTGCACTCCGATTATCTGGATATTTTTCAGGATCGCCGTTT
>JAHDFA010000065.1:0-10776 GCA_020628495.1 Hellea sp. | reverse complement strand
CCGGATCCGACTATTCCGTATCGTCCATGGTGGGTGGCCAAAGCGGCCAAACAAATCCTGCAGGAAAATGGATATAACCTCGTCGACGTGCTCGGTGTCAGTTGGGGTGGTGGTCCCGCGCAGCAATTTGCCTGGCAGAATAAGAAAATGACCAAGCGTCTAATTCTTTGTGCGACGACAACGGGCGTCACAATGGTACCGGGCAATCCCAAAGCCCTGTCCAAAATGGCCAGTCCGAAGCGTTATATTGACCGTGACTTCCTTAAGAAAAATTTTGAAACCCTTTACGGCGACGCTGCCGGAAATGCAGGCGAGTTCTCAATTAATATGATGCCGCCATCCGTGAAGGGTTATTTATATCAGCTCATGGCGATGGCCGGATACTCTACGCTGCCTTTCATTCGCCGAATTAAGGCCAAGACATTGGTGATTATGGGCGACAATGATCATATTGTGCCGCTTGTGAACGGTAAAATTCTGAATGCCTGTTTGCCGCGGTCTAAATTACGGGTCATCAAAGGGGCAGGGCACCTATTCCTGCTAACGCGGCGGGATGAGACTGTTCAAATCATCCGTAACTTCTTTTTAGAGCCCGAAGTCGCGCTTCCACATGTTGAGGCTGTGAAATTGCCTTCGGTTGAAGAAAGCTATATCAATTATAATTCAAAATTCGCGAGTTAATTATGGCCAAAACCCCGTCAGACAAAGATACCATTCGTAAAATCTGGCTTGCGGGGATCGGGGCATATGGCCGCGCGGTCACAGAAGCCAAAGGCGCCGTTGATACGCTGGCAGGTAAGGGGTCCGACGTCTTTGATGAACTTGTCCAAAAAGGCGAAATGCTGGAGACGGTCGGAAAATATAAAGCCAGCGAATTGGTTGGCAAAGGCAAAGCTGCTGTTGAGGATATCAAACCAGACTTTGATATGGACGAGCGTATTGCGAAAATGCGTGCGCGTTTGTCCGGTGCTGCGGAAAAGCGTGATGACCGCCTCGCTGCACGTGTTGATCAATTAGAAGCCAAGCTCGACGCGATTTTAGAGAAATTAGATGTGGGCGAAGCCGCACCGAAAAAGAAAGCACCCGCTCGTAAAGCCAAGCCTGCATCAAAAACCAAAATGACGACACAGAAATCGGCGTCTAAAAAGCCTGCCGCCAAAAAGCCTGCCGCGATAAAACCTACAAAGAAATCTTAAGTCGAGGGCATAGGGCTTTGACCCGCTCCGCAACAAAAACAAAAATCCTCGCCACCGCGCTAGAGCTGTTCAATAATGAGGGCGAAGCGCAAGTCTCCAGTGTCGATATCGCCTCTGTCATGGGGATCAGCCCCGGCAATCTCTATTATCACTATAAGGGCAAGGACGAGATCATCTCAGCCTTGTTCGAGGATTTCGACGAGGAAATTCGGCAGGTTCTGTCTGCGCCCTTGAAAGACCCGCTCGCGATTGAGGATAATTGGATTTATCTCTATATCATCTTTGAGGAGATTTTCGATTTCCGTTTCTTCTACCGAAATCAAGGGGAGCTTTTGCAGCGCATTCCGGATCTGCGTGGCCCGTTCTCCCGTATCCTAGGTCTCAAAGAACGAGCGGCTTTTTCCCTTCTATCAACGCTGGAAGACCTTGGAAAACTGTCCTTTGATGAGGGTGAGAAGGGCGCATTGGCCGGACGGTTGGCGCAGCATTTTACATTCTGGCTGCAATATCATGATCTACGTTTTGGAACGGCACCGGAAAAACGCCTCATTGACCAAGGTGTCTTCATGACCCTCATTCAAATCACACCTTATTGGGTCGGCGGCGAAGGCTATGCGGAATTGTTGAGCGAATTTGCGAGTGACAAACTTGACTAGATCTTCTCACGCCATCTCCTGAACAAAGATATGGATGGGTTTGCCTGATTTTGTTGTATTGCCCAATACGGACGGCGCGATGCGGTCAATGTCCATTTGGGATTCAAATGCTGCTTCACACGCCGCATCAATATCCATTTCGCACACTGAAACTCTCAAAATGCCGCCCGCGTCAGAGTTCGGTTTGAACGCTAATTTTATTCGGACAGGGTTGTCGCTTTCGCGGTTTATCGTGAATTCCTTTGTCGAATCATCCGCTTGTATTCCAACGCCAAAGGCTGAGTTATCAATGGCGCCATGCACCATATAGACGGGCGTTGAGGCGCGAGCCGATTGATGTCCGCGCTCGTGCAAATGAAGTGGGATAAGGGTCAGGCCATGACCGATGAAGGCCGCCACAATCAACCCCGCCGCAATCTGCCATTTCGGTAATTTGCGGGTCGTGCTGGCCGCATTCAATGCCATATATTTTTCGACGAGCCCGCGGATTAGGCCGCTCACGCTTTCACCGTCCTGTTTGGCGAGTTGGGTGAGGGTTTGCTTTTCTTCCAGTGAGACCCGTACTTCTATCTTTTCGGTGCGTTTCATAATGATTGCCTTTCGCTTGGATGAAAGGTGAGGGCAGAGGGTGAAACCCGCAAGTTATTTCGTGTCAGGATAAGGAGAGTTTCGTGTCATGACGTAAATGGGCAGTGAATGGGATCTTTGCCATTTGGTCTTTTTTGTTGAATGCGCTATTTCAATAACAGTTCAAGGTTGACTCGGCTTCATCATCCCGCAACTTCAGAGCTCAGTATTAACGGTGTATGTGATCATGCTAAATTTTCTGAAGGTCTTCTTCTTATTAATTGTTTCTATATTGCTCGCCTCATGCGGCGGTGGTGGTGGAGGCGGTGGATCTTCGTCTGGCGGAACGCCTGCGCCGGTTGCGACAGATACATTGAGCCTGTCTACCGGAGCCGTTTCTTTTACAGTCATACAATACGAAAATACCCCCGATCCCATCAGGGTTACGGCGAGAATTACAGGGTCAAATACAGCAGGCATCGCTTTTGGCACTTTGCCTGGCGTGGACTCACTTCCACCTTGGTTGAACATTGAATTGGGGACTTTGGCCAACAATTCTGTCGATGCCGTTTTTAACATAACGACAAGCGATATTCCCGCAGGCACCTATACCTTTACGGTGAGAGCCGTGACATTCGACTCCGCGGAGCGAGAGTTAGATAGAGCAGACGTCGTTGTCACATTCGAGGTTGTGCCCGGGGTTCCATTATCGGTTTCACCTGAAAGTGTCGATGTTGTAATGCATTATGCAAGCGATCCGACTGAGCAAGTGATGTCCGTCATTGCAGGCAATTATGAGTGGGCCGCGTTTAGTAGTGACGCGAATTTGGACATTGATAGTGCGATTGGGACTCAAGATGTGACGCTCAGTATTTTTCCGCCAATGGAAGATATTGTAGATGACATGGGAATTTATCAGGGGGTCGTTGATGTCTTCCAAAATGGAACGTCTAATAACGTGCAATTTTTCATCAATTTCACGATGTTCCCGACTTTGGACGCAACTGAAAATGAGCTTTTCTTTAACGGAGTTGAAGGCAGTTCACGGGAAGAGCGGGTTGGCGTAAACTTGATAGGTCAGGGGTTGAATTGGTCTGCCAGCAGCGATGTCCCCTGGATTAGTTTTTCCGCTCCATCTGGAATTATCGAGACAGAGGATGATATTATCGATAGCCCGGAAGGTGATGACTTTATAGCGATTTTTAATTCATCTTCTCTCAGTGTGGGTCGCCACGAAGGTGTTATTACAGTTACGGCAGAGGCCGAACAGAGTTTGGAGATAGCCGTCGTTGTAGAGGTTGCTTCACAAAAATTAGAGCCGTTGGACCGAGGCGTAGCTTTGTCGCAAACGGCATCGACCTCCAAGTTGCAATCGGTCATTGATATTAATACTAATACTGAGCGTCTTGCAAATTGGACAGCCAGCACGGACGCGGCTTGGTTGAGCGTAACGGCCTCCGGTACTGTGGATGACGATTTAACTATAACAGCCGATCCAATGATGGTGATGGATGAAACATTCTCTGAAGCCGTAGTTACTATTGCATCGCCGGATGCGGAAATAATGGAAACTGAGGTGGTCCGGGTCGGGTTTTGGAAAAGTGCCATGATGCCAGCGGGCGACCCAGTAAGGGTGGGCGATATGTTCCCCGAGGATTTGATTGTTGCCGACCCGATTCGCCCGCTCGCTTATGTGCATTCTGGCGAAAGAGAAATTAATATTGTGAACACATATTCAGGCGCGATTGAGAAAACTCTCACGCCTGAGGCCCAAGTTTTTAACTTCGATGTCTCTGATGATGGTGCGTCTCTATTCTTGGTTCGCAGTGGTGAGGATGAAGGTTTCATTGATGTTGTGGATTTAAACACGCAAGATATTACAACGACTTGGACATATGCTGTCGAGCGACTGTCTGCTCGTGATACGCAAGAAATAGTCTTTGGCCGGATAACGAACCGTCCGTATTTATTCACGTCAACCGGCGTGATTATCAATGCAGAGACCGGTGAAATCGAAACGCTATCTGCAGGTGCATCACCTTCGGGATCAGATGTGAAAGGCAATGTGTTCTGCAGCCAAGGTCAGGGCGTCTCTGATGCCGAGTCCGAATTGAGCTGTTTTGATTTGGTCTCCGCCGGATTTGAGGGCGCTAGATTGAGATCTGTGGGGCGGGGCGAGACCACCGCAGCCAATGGGCAGGTGATCTTGGCTCATGATGGCAGTCGGGCTTTCAATATTGCTAGTCGCTCACTCGCGCTCATTGACACATCGGATTTGTCGGAGATTGTACGAATCGAAACGGACGCGAATGATTTTTTTGAAGATGCCGTAATCGATTCAGAAGATAATCTTTATGTAACCTATGCGAATGAGGGCGAAATTCCAACTGAGCCCGGGGATCCCATGACTGATCCGAAACGTTTTATAAACATCTATAACCGTGATCTCGTTTTAATCAGAACCGTCGATTATCCGACAAGTGGTGACGGTTTTCTCCCCATACTGAGTGACACGACACTTTCGGGTGATGACCAGCGGGTTGTCTATCTGACTAGTGATGAGTTTTTAGAGGTGAACTTTTTCTCTCTAAACTAACGTCATAAAGGGATAGCTTTTTATATCGCTGAATTCGCATAGGTGGGTAGGGGACCTACCCATTGCCCCGCGCGCATTCGCCCGCTAAAGGCCAGCCAATGACACTCGCCAACTCGGAGATTCCTTATGGCACGCGCAAAAATTGCTCTTATCGGCGCCGGTATGATAGGCGGAACATTGGCTCATATTGCAGCCCGTGAAGAGCTCGGCGATATTGTCCTGTTCGATATCTTCGAAGGCACAGCCAAAGGTAAGGCGCTCGACCTTTCAGAAGCGGCCCCCGTTTTCGGCAAAGACTCCACAATCCGCGGCACGAATGATTATGCTGAAATCGCAGGTGCCGACGTATGCATCATCACAGCCGGTTTCCCGCGTAAGCCGGGCATGGACCGTAGCGAGCTCATCGGTAAAAATCTCGGCGTGATCAAACAAGTTGCCGAAGGCATTAAAGAGCACGCGCCAAAAGCGTTTGTCATCTGCATCACTAACCCGCTTGATGCGATGGTTTGGGCGCTACAAAAATTCTCAGGTCTTCAGCCTCGAAAAGTCGTGGGTATGGCGGGCGTCCTCGACAGTGCCCGTTTCCGCTATTTCCTCGCCGATGAATTTGGCTGTTCTGTTGAGGATGTTCACGCTTCTGTTCTGGGCGGGCATGGCGATACAATGGTGCCGTTGACACGTTATTCAACAGTCAATGGTGTGCCGCTCCCTGATCTGATCAAGATGAAATGGACGACCCAAGAACGCATTGACGCGATTGTCGAACGGACACGTAAAGGCGGGGGCGAAATCGTTGGCCTGCTTGGCAATGGCTCGGCTTTTTATGCACCAGCCGAATCCGCTATTGAAATGGCGACCAGCTATCTACGAGATAAGAAGCGTATTCTGCCATGCGCCGTCCGTCTCTCCGGCCAAATCGCAGGCGTTCGCGGCCTTTATGTCGGCGCTCCGGCCATGATTGGTGCACGCGGTGTCGAAAAAGTCATGAATATTCGCCTGAAAGCCGATGAGCGCGAAATGTTTATGACCTCCGTTGCAGCGGTTGAGAAAATCATCGCGGATTGTCAGGAGATGGAGCCGTCGCTCAAAGACTAATGTTTGGGACCAGACGCTGAAACTATAACTGTGACGCCCCGCAAGGGGCGTTTTTTATAGCGCCATGCTGCTAACCCCAATATTGAATGAGCAAGGGAACCGAGAGAAGGTGCTGTGCATTAGATGAATATGACAGATAAAAACCTTACCCTGAAGAATTTTGCCACGGCATCGGTCGCCGTCCTGATGGCACTCGTACTCGCTGCATGCGAGAGCACCGCGGAAGCGCGCGCCGAAACGAATAGTGAGACAGCGGCTACTGACACCATATCCGCGACGGATACCATGGCTGTAGAAGGGATGAATGCCCCGCAAATAGAGGGCGCGTCCGGAACGCTCATCATAAATGTGACGGGATATGAGACGCAGACGGGTCAAATCATGGTCGCGGTGTATAATGACGAAGCGGCTTTTGACGACGAAGCTGCGCCTTTGCGAGATGCGAAAGTGGCTATTACTGCGGCGCAGACGGTTGTCACTTTCGAAGACCTGCCTGCAGGCGATTTAGCCTTCAAAATCTTCCATGATGAGAACAATAATGGTGAGCTCGACACGAATAGTTTTGGCATGCCGAAAGAAAGCTATGCCTTCTCTATGGACGCCTCTGATCCCTTTTCCGCGCCAGAATTTGAGGAGAGCAAATTTATTTTGAAAAAAGGCGAAAATATTCGGAACGTTTCTTTCGACTGAGCGTAATTGGATTATAATTCAGCTATCTTGTTCCCTTTCCCTTAGGCTGAATTAAACCCCGCTTCCGACCTCCCCTTTGGAAGCGGGGTTTTTTATTGTCAAAAATCTCGGGTCTGCCTAAGCTCAAGGGATGAAAATTATCCTTGAAACGCAGCGACTTATCCTTCGCGAAGTTGATATTGAAACGGATATCGACGCTTGGCACGATATGATGGCGGATGAGGATACAGTTCGCTTCATCGGGGGTAAGACGCTGGACCGTGCGGCGTCTTGGCGTCAAATGGCGATGTTAATTGGACATCAGAAAATTCGCGGATATGGGTTTTGGAGCTGTATAGAAAAATCCAGCGGAAATTTTGTCGGACGCGTCGGACCTTGGAATCCGGAAGGCTGGCCTGAACCCGAAGTCGGGTGGACCATACATCGCGATTACACAAGGCAGGGATATGCCAAGGAGGCGGGCGCGGCTTGCGTCGAGTATTGCTTTAATACGCTGGGCTGGGACCGCATTATTCATGTGATTTCGGAAGACAATATCGGCTCTATCAAAACGGCAGAGGCTATCGGGTCGAAGCGTTTGTATAAAATCGACAAACTCCCGCCATTCGGCGATGTGCAATGCTGGGCGTATGGGCAGGAAAAGGGTTAGACCCAGCCTGCCTCTCGGACCCGTTTCGCCCCTTCGCGGCTAACGGGGGCAATAATGCCTGATTTCAACTTGATTTGCAATTTGCCGTCCGTCTTGGAAATCTCATCCACACCGTTCTCTGCGACCCACCAACTGCGATGGGGTTTCAGTCCGATGATTGGTAGCGCCAAATCTTCCGCGTCTGACAGACGCATCAAAAGCATATGTTCACCGACAGCCGAATGGATTCGAACATAATGGTCCTCAGAACTGATGGCATATAAATCCGCATCCCGGAATTTTGGTGGCAGTCGGTCAAATAGAGGCGGGCGGATGGACGGGAGGGGTTCGGTATGACTTCGCCGCGCCGTTAATTCAGCGATTGTCGAAATAACGATCGCAATGATCCATATATAAAACAGGCTCAGCAGATTGCCGAACAGCCCGCCATCCCATTGTAGGCCAATCACAAATGGCGCAACGGCCAAGGTCGCGCCAAGTGATTGAACCAAAGCCCGGATTAAAACGGACGCATCCGGACGGATTACGTTCAGCAAAGCGTTTATACTCATCGCTCCCAAACCACCGGCCACGGTCAGGCCAATCCAATAGAAACTTCGCGAAAGCAGGCCGAAATCATCAGTTCCAAACGGGGCGAGAATGGTCAGCACCACGCCTGCAACCAGCGGGGTGATAATTCCATTGGCGAGCCGATTCTCGAAAATCTTCAGTTTCATTGGGGTTTCCGGCTTGTCATTCACGTATCGTGAACGGCAGGCCGCGGTTTTTCAAGTCGGTTCGCGAAGTCAAAAGTATGATTAGCGTAATCACGCTGGCGGGGTGAGGAAGTTTCGGTTTGGGTGTCTTCATCGCAAAGGAGACAGTCATGAATATTGAATACTTCACTCAAGCCAGCCTAGCTATCCAAATTCATATATTGGCAGCGATGGGGGCGTTTTTCCTCGGGGGCTTCATCCTCCTGCGACGCAAGGGAACGAAAGCGCATAAAATGGCGGGGCGTGTGTTCGGGCTGTTGATGCTGGCGACGGCCATAACTGCGATTTTCATTCGCCAGATAAACAATGGCTCGTTTTCCTGGATTCACATATTTGTTCCGATCACCTTCATCGGCTTGTATCAGGTCATATCATCTATCCGCAAAGGTAATATAAAAGCTCATAAACGGCATGTGCTGACGATGTATTTCGCTGCGCTGATGATTCCGGGGGGCTTCGCCTTCATGCCGGGACGAACCATGTGGATGTTGTTCTTTGCCTAAGCGAAAATATGCAAAACTTGCGAAAGGGTATGACTGGACTGTTGCGACGCGTGCAGAGGGCGTTATAACGCCTGCACATTCGATAATTTCCGCAAAATGGAACTTCCATGAATATTCACGAATATCAGGGCAAAGCTGTCCTTAAATCCATCGGTGCGCCTGTCAGCGAAGGCATCGCCATTTTCAATGCGTCCGAGGCCAAAGCGGCTGCAGAAAAGCTCGGCGGACCGCTTTGGGTTGTCAAATCCCAAATTCATGCGGGTGGCCGCGGTAAAGGTAGATTTATTGGTGCGCCGAAAGATGCCAAAGGCGGCGTGCGTCTGGCTTTCTCCGTCGAAGACGTTGTGAAAAACGCCGAAGAAATGCTGGGTGCTTATCTGGTGACAGCTCAAACCTCTGAAGAGGGTAAGCAAGTTAACCGCCTTTATATTGAGGACGGGTCCGATATTGACCGCGAGCTCTATCTGTCCATCATCATCAACCGTGAAACATCGCGCGTATCCTTTATCGTCTCCACCGAAGGTGGCATGGATATTGAAGCTGTCGCACATGACACACCGGAAAAGGTCATCAATTTCGACATTGATCCGGCGACGGGTTGGATGCCGCATCACGGACGTACACTGGCCAAAGCGCTCGACTTGAAAGGCGATCTTGCCAAGCAGGCATCTAAGCTTGGTAAAACGCTTTATGAAGGCTTCCTCGCCAAAGACATGGCGATGTTGGAAATCAACCCGCTCATCGTCACAGAGGATCAGCGTTTGCACTGTCTTGATGCCAAAATCAGTTTCGACGGCAATGCGCTCTTCCGCCATCCGGATATTGCGGAACTTCGGGATGAGACTGAGGAAGATGCCAAGGAAATCGAGGCCAGCAAATATGACCTCTCCTATGTCGCGCTCGACGGTAATATCGGCTGCATGGTCAATGGTGCGGGCCTCGCTATGTCGACAATGGACATCATCAAGCTTTACGGAGCTGAGCCTGCCAACTTCCTCGATGTGGGCGGCGGCGCGACGAAAGAGAACATCGTCGCAGCGTTTAAAATCCTGACGTCTGACGACAAAGTCGAAGGCATTCTTATCAATATCTTTGGTGGCATCATGAAATGTGACATCATCGCCCAAGGTGCGGTAGATGCGGTGAAAGAAGTCGGTCTCGAAGTCCCGCTCGTTGTGCGTCTCGAAGGGACAAATGTCGAAGCGGGTAAAGAGATTATCAGAAATTCAGGTCTGAACGTGATTGCAGCGGATGACCTGGACGATGCCGCACAGAAGATCGTTGCGGCGGTGAAGGGGTAGAGTTTTGGCCTCGTGACCTTCGATTTCTCAAAACCCTTCTATTGCTGCACGACCCTTAAGTCTGATCCGTTAGGCTTCGTCGAGGGGAATAAGGATGAGACATATTTTGCGAACTTTAAGGACGCAAAAGCTGAATTTGATCGCTTGACTGCTTTACAAGGAAAATTTGCTTGGATGGCTGAGTTGGGCTCTCCGAAAAGCAACCCAGAAAAAATAGACTGGATGTACTTCAGAACGACAAATCTGAAGCTTTGGGAGGATCTAGGTGTAGCCGAAAGTTTTCGCGAATACAGAACCCATGGTGTGCCAGAGAAAAGTAGTTTCAAATTTGTCGATCATTACAAATCCATCGAAGACTTAGATAAGAATTCACTTAAGGAGACAACTTAATGTCAGTCCTCATCAACAAAGACACAAAAGTTATCACGCAGGGGATGACAGGTAAAACGGGCACGTTCCATACGGAACAGGCTCTGGAATACGGCACTAAAATGGTCGGCGGCGTTACGCCGGGTAAGGGTGGCACGACCCATTTAGGTCTGCCTAACTTTGATACGGTTGCAGAAGCCAAACATGCGACAGGTGCAACAGCGTCGGTCGTATACGTGCCGCCGCGTTTCGCAGCGGACTCCATTTTGGAAGCCATCGACGCCGAAATGGAGCTTATCATTGCGATAACCGAAGGTATCCCGGTAGCTGACATGATCCCAGTAAAGCGCGCTTTGGTCGGCTCCAAATCCCGTCTGATCGGACCAAACTGCCCGGGCG
>JAHDFA010000064.1 GCA_020628495.1 Hellea sp. | reverse complement strand
CGGCATGGCCAATGATGATGACTTCATTTTAGGCGGGCGCAAGACCAAGAAATCCGGCTCGTCCCAAGGCTCGCCAAAAACGCGCACATCTAAGGGCAGCGGCTAGCAATTTACTTGCCCTCCCGCTTGGTGAATTATCATCTGAGGTGAATTCGAATAAAAAAATGGCGATCCCGGGTGGATTCGAACCACCGGCCTCCAGATTAGGAATCTGATGCTCTATCCGACTGAGCTACGGGACCGCGGATCTCGTCTCTATTCCATTGTACATTCAGTCTCAAGACAGATGAGGTCAGAGCCGATTCGACCTGTTGTGAAATCTGTGAAACAATCGACGTGTGTCTACATTTGATGACAATCCAAGCCGTTTCACGCGCCGCGCTGCATTGGCCGCAGGCGCGGCCGCGATTGCGCTGATGGGCAATATCAAAGCGCCCTCCATCGTAGCGCCCAAAGCGGGCGAGACGGGCCGCGTTGCCCGCATCATTGACGGGGACAGTTTCGTCATAGCGCTGGAAGAGGGCGGCGAAGTTTCCGTCCGCCTCTCCGCTATTCAAGCGCCGCGCACGGCGCAACGAGCTGCGCGGGCTTGGCCTTATGCGGCAGAAGCCAAAGCGGGTCTTGCCGCCTTGATAAAGGGCCGGACGGTGCAGCTTTTCTATGGCGGGGAAACGCGTGACCGCTTTGGCCGGGCTGTCGCGCAAGTCTATACGGTGGATAAATTCGGACAGCCGGATTTGTGGGTGCAGGGCGAGATGATCCGGCTGGGACTGGCCAGGGTCTATAGCTGGAAGGGCGAGCTGGCCGATATGGCCGCGCTCTATGCCTTGGAAACCGAAGCGCGGAACCGCGCACGTGGGCTGTGGGCGAATTCATTTTACTCCGTGAGAAAACCGGACCCGGATCCGCTGGCGCAATATGTGGATAGTCTGCAAATCATCGAAGGCGTTGTGACGTCCACGGCGGATGTGCGCGGGCGTATCTATTTAAATTTCGGCGCGGATTATAAAACGGATTTCACCATCGCGATTGCAAAGAAAAATGTGAAACGCTTTGCCGGAATCGACCCGATCAGCCTCACCGGCGCGCGTGTGCGCGTGCGGGGCTGGGTGGAAATGATAAACGGCCCTATGATCTGGTTGGATCACCCGGGCCGTTTGGAAATTCTAAGCTAGATTTGATGTAGCTGCGCTAGATGCAGTTCATATCCGGCAATGGGATTCGCATTTCGCCGCCGGCTTCCAAAAGGTAGCAGCTGGTTCCGGTGCTCATCAGGGTGAAGCGGGTCGGCGTGCCGGGAACGCGATCTGTTAATCCTTCGACAGCGACGGGCCGTACAATCAGGATTGAGGTTTCGACCAAGCGTCCGGGGTCCATATCCAGATCAGACCGCCCCATAGCCGTCTTCACGGCCTTTCTAATCTCTGACATCTGCACCGTATCCGGTGCAGCAGATAATTTCGCGGCTTTCGCCTTGGGCACGGACTGACAGGCCGACACAATGATTGCCAGAGTGAGCGGAACGATGCGGGAGAGGATCACTTCAGATCCTCAATATCCCCATCGGTCACGCCCAAAATACGGCTCGTCCGCAGGAAATCATCCATCTTCAAACGTGGATCGTTGAGAATATCTGTCTCCGGATAGAGAGAGGCTTGTGTCTTGGACTGCACAGTCTTCGCAGTGGCTGTCGCCGGGCAGGTTCCATCCGCAGCGAATTGCAGAGCTGCGGCCAAGAAGGGTTCATCCGCATCGCCCAATTGACCTTCAAATTCGTCAGGGATTGTGCAGCCCGGCACGGTTACGCCAAACCCGTTTGGACCGTCATTCGGCAGAAATCCGTCGGCATAATCGCCAAAGCCTTTGTCATTGGCACCTCGGAATTGAACCGTGAAATAGGTCTCTCCGCAATTATCTGTCGGGTAGAAACCATAAGGCTTACCGCAGGTTTGGCTGCCGACCAGAATGACTTCGACATCAATCCCGCGCAGACCATTGATAACGGCCTCAGAAGCCGAACAGGTTCCACCGGTTGAGAGAATGAAGATACGTTCCAAATCCAGCTCGGGCAGGGGCGTACCGTCGTCAACTGTAAAACCAACACCTGTTGGGATAAAGGGCGTCGGCGTGAGAGGACGGCCTGTGACCGGATTGGTTGACTGATTCTTGTCGTTAAACGTCAGGCGGTCGAATGTCTTACCGGCCGTCGCATCATCACCGGCAACCATGAAGCCGATTTGAGCCGCAACGGCGAGCAGACCGCCGCCATTATAACGCAGATCGAGCACAAGATCATTCACCTCTGCCGTTTCCATCTCTGTCATGGCATCGAAAATCGCCTTTTCCGAACTAAAGGGCGAGAAGGTTGTGAAGTGGATATAGCCGACTTTGGTGTCGTCATCGACGTCAATGATGGACGTTGTCGTAACAGGTTGTTCAACAACATCCGCTGAAATGAGTGTCACGTCACGTTCTACGCCGTCCGTGCCTAAAACCGTGAAATCGACTTCTGTCCCGGCATTTGGCGGGAACAGGCCGTTTACAATGATATCCAGTTCGTCCTGCGTCGCGCCGCCATTAATGGCGTCGATACCATCAACAACCAAGATTTTGTCACCTCGAAGGAGGCCGCCTTCTTCACCTGCCGGGCCATTGGATTGTGTGTAAGATACGCGAATATCACGCGGAGCGCCGCCGCGCAGGATGGCAAATCTCGCGCCATATCCCGCTGTAGCCTCGCCGGATTGACGAGCTAGATATTCTGCCGTGTTTTGCGAGAAGTGGAATTGATCAACGAGTGCACCGGAGGCGGTTCTTCGGTCTGTGCGTAAGACGTCAAAATAGTCAACACGATCTGCAATGGAATTTGGATCCGTATCCGGCACTTCATCATACCAAAGATAGGTCTCGTCCGTCCAAGAGCGGAGCCAGAATTTTTCAATCAGCGTAGACCCACTCCGGTCGTTAAATTCAGCACCCGTGCGCGGGCTCTCGCAGCGATCCTTGAATGTAGATGCGGCTTCAAATGTGCCGGGCGTATAGTTCGGAGCCGAATTCGTCGGAGGGGTGGGAGGCGTAGGCGGGGTTACGGTCGTTGGCGGCGTAGATGATCCTCCGCCTCCGCCACAAGCTGCCAAAAAAGCACAGCTAGCAGCTGTTGCCAAAAGAGTCTTGATAGTATGTTTCATATCACTGCCTTACTCAATCACACCCCAACCTAATGTGAACGATGGTCATGAGAAGGCACAACGTCAAGCGGTGCAACTGTAAGGAATGCAGATCAAATTCGAAAAAATGACCTGATTTCGCTCTATTTTAAGCAGAAAGCGACCTTAGGCCGCGGCTTCACCGTCTTTGTCATCTGCGTCAACATTCGCAGCCGCATCTTTAGCCGCCTTGGCCGCTTGGCGGGACCGCGCTTTTGCGAGCGTGTCGAGTACGTCTTCCAAGGCCGCATCACGTGATTCCTTACGGATTGCAGCAACTTCGCGGACCATACGGTCAATTGCACGCTCATAAAGTTGACGCTCGGAATAGGATTGCTCGGGTTGTGCGTCTGTTCTGTGAAGGTCGCGAACGACTTCTGATACAAGAATGAGATCGCCTGAATTGATTTTCGCCTCATATTCCTGCGCCCGGCGAGACCACATTGTGCGTTTGATACGGGCGCGGCCTTTCAGTGTTGTAAAAGCATCCTTCAAGGTCAGTTCATCGGATAAGGCCCGCATTCCAGATGTGCTGGCCTTGGCCGTTGGCACGCGCAAGGTCATTTTGTCTTGTTCGAATTGTACAACATAAACTTCAATGTCGAACCCTGCGATAACCTCTTGATCTATTGATGTGACAATCCCAACGCCATGTGCCGGATAAACAATGTGTTGATTGGCCTTGAACAGGCGCTTGCTTGATTTCTTCTTCGCAGCGGGTTTTTTGGCAGCCATTGAATTTTCCTTCAGTCTCTCAAATCAAAAGCGCGGAAGCTCAATAAAAGCCATCCGCGCTTGTTCATATTAAAGTCGTCATATCACATTTTTTGAGGAAAAGCGAATCCCTCAATATCGTCAATATCAGGACAGATTATTCGTCGCCGGTTCCGGGTTTATCGCTGAAATATTTCTCAAATTTCCCGGTCTCAGACTCATATTTTTCGCGGTCGGCAGGTGGCTCTTTCTTGACTGTGATAACAGGCCACAACTCTGCATATTTGGAGTTGATTTCCAGCCATTTTCCGTCGGGCTCGTCTTCCGTATCAGGGACGATGGCGTCAACTGGGCATTCAGGTTCGCAAACGCCGCAGTCAATGCATTCATCCGGATGAATGACCAGCATATTTTCGCCCTCGTAAAAGCAGTCAACGGGACAAACCTCGACACAATCCATAAACTTACATTTGATGCATTCGTCTTTGACGATGTAGGTCATCTGCTAGGCGCTCCAAAATCAATGTGCGGCGCGGATGTGACGGACAGCGCCGCCACTGTCAACCACTCGCTACTCCAGTCTTTCATAAAGAGTTTGGGCTTCGGGTGCCGGCCCGCGCCGCGTTCCCGGAGCTGTCATGCGCACGGACAGCAGTTCTGTGCCCCGCATAAAGGTGACGCCGTCGCCGGGACGGATGAGCGTATGGGGCTTTCGCGTGCGGTCAGTCTGCCCGTTTCGGGTCAAGCGAACCTTGCCTGCCGCAATCAGGCGCGCGGCCCCCGTGCGTGTTTTCAAAAGGCGTGTGCGGTAAAGCCAAACATCCAATCGGCACGACCCATCAGGCGCACCTTGAACGGATTTGTCATTTGGCGTGGAACGTAGTCGCGGCAGGGATTAGTCCTTTTTAGGAGTCTTAAGCGCCGCCAAAGCCGCAAAAGGCGAGTTTTCAACTTGCTTCTGCGTCGGGGGCTTATTGTTCTTCGGGGCGCCGGGGCGGGGTTTTGGCCCTTTGGATCCGGTTTTATCTCGCTTACCCTTAAATGCGGGTTTGCCGCGTCCGCCGGGTTTGAAACCTTTTTGGCCACGTGATGGGAAATACCAATATTCCAAATTTTCGATTTCTGTCGTTACCCCGGATTCGTCCGTCACGCGGTGATGGTAAAGCGAGAGTGACTTTTTCGGTTGCGTTTTGCGCTGGGGCGCGGCGGGCGGTTCAGCCTGTGGTGTTTTAGCCGGTTCAGAGATGTCGCTGTGCGCTGTTTTCTCTTCCGGGCCTGCGTCTGTCTTGTCTTCGGGTTTCGAGGGCGCGCCGCTATCCGGTGCAGTTTCGGGCATTTCGAGCGCCGCAGGTGCCGACTCTTTCGTCAAAGATGTCTCTGAAATCTCAGATTTATACCCGAGCGCTGTTAGAACCGCTCTCACATCGTCATAAGTCGAGCCTAACAAGGCGAGCATTTCGGCCATAACTTGAAATTTATGCCCGCGCGCCTCAGGCGTTTTTGTGCGCTTAAATTGATCCTGCGCTTCGCGGATAATAAAAGACAGACGGTTCAGGATATCAAATCGGATGATACGGCTACCAACGGCGCGGTATCCGGCCAGTGATAAAGCCTGTTCCGAATAGTTTGCGGACGCTAAATCGCCTTCATTTGGAATTGACGTTACGCCGGCAAACGGAATCCAAGGCTTTTTATCACCGCCCGCACCATAAGCGACTAAAAGGGAGAGCAGGCGTGCAGGCTTGGGCTTCACCATATCCTGCAGGTAAATATTATAATGCCCGAAAACGACACCGACAGATCGCAGCTGCCGCCTGGCATCTTGGTCCAAATTCCGAACGGTTTGCAAATGGGCTTTGCGTTCTACAGCGCCATTATTTTCCAGCAGGATAAATCCGAACCCTTTAGCCGCGGGCAGTGTCTCTTCTGCAGCGATCAAGTCTTTTAGCGAATGAAGAGGGGTAAGCTGCGCTTTGACTTCGGCTCGTAAATACTCCCGCATTCTATCGGCCGCCATATTGCGTAGAGCGCCTTGCCCTAACTCGCCGCCAATGACTTCGGCATCGGGCGTGAAAACGGACCCGCTGGGCGCGATGCGTCCGACGGCCATGCCGCCCCACATAATCTGCCCGGCGTCAGACAAGGTGAAAATCTGATGCGTGCCTGAACAAATGGACGTCAGGCGTCGGTCAACTTCGGGACCAACGGCTTTTTGCGCCGCCGCCGCCAAGGCCTGCGCTTCCAATCCACCTTGGCTGGAATCCGCCGTGAACTTCAACCCGTCTAGCCGCCCGATTAAGTCATCGTCGACATACACCTCTCCGGTGTCTTTAATGGTTGCGCTCATATCCAGATCGGCTCCTATGCCTTTTAACAGCTTGCGTGTGCGTCGATCAACGAAGCGGGCTGTCAAAGCCTCGTGTAGCGCGTCTGATAGTCTGTCTTCAACCTCTCTCGCATGATTAATCCATTGGTCGGCATTATGCATCCAATTTATTTTCGATGCGCAATAAGTCCAGGTCCGGATAAAGGCGAGTCGGGAGGAGAGCGCATCCACGCCACCAAAAGTTTCGTCGCAGCGGTCAATTTTTGTCGCCATAAAGTCATCAGACAATTTACCTCCGCCTTTTATCAAGGTCCGCCAGATATCTTGCAGTAATTTGACATGGGTATCGATGGTCAGATTGCGGAAATCCGGCACCTGGCAAACATCCCAGAGCATTTTGACTTGGGCGCGTGTCTTCAATGTGTCGTGGATTTCAGGAATGGCTTTCATCCGCTCCAAGGCGGCTTCGTCATCCGCGCCTTTAATACGGCGAAGGCGGCTGGTCGGACGCGGGCGGTGCAGACTCTCCATCAGAGCGTCAATTGAGCTGAAATCCAAATCGGAATTCCGCCATTCGACATAATGCAGGGACTCGAAATCATGCGCTTCAATCCGTTTGACCAGTTCCTCATCCATGGGCGGGCAGTCACCCGTTGTGCCAAATGTCCCGTCATTGCGGAACCGTCCGGCACGGCCTGCAATTTGTGCGGCCTCCATTGGGGTGAGATAGCGGCGTCTCCGGCCGTCATATTTCGTGAGGCTGGCAAATGCGACATGGTCCGTGTCGAGATTCAGCCCCATGCCGACGGCATCGGTTGCGACCAGAAAATCAACTTCGCCCGATTGAAACATTTCAGCTTGTGCATTTCGGGTGCGGGGCGACAGACCGCCCATCACAACGGCCGCGCCGCCGCGAAAACGGCGTATCAATTCGGCAATGGCGTAAACTTCCGCCGCGCTAAATGCGACGATGACAGAGCGTTTTGGCAGGCGTGTCAGCTTGGCCGGACCGCTATAATGCAGCTCTGAAAAGCGCTCCCGATAATCAAAGCGGATGCCGGGCACCAGGGTGGCGAGGACATCCCGCGCCGTCTCTGCTCCTAAAAACAGAGTTTCTTCCACTCCCCGAGCGTGCATGACGCGATCGGTGAAAATATGCCCGCGTTCGTGATTGGCCATGAGCTGCACTTCATCAACCGCCAAAAAGGCAAAACGCTTCTCAACGGGCATGGCTTCGACCGTGCAGATGTAAAATCGTGCTTTGGGCGGTATGATTTTCTCTTCACCCGTAATGAGAGCGACTTGGGCAGCGCCTTTCTGTGCGACAACCCGGTCATAAATTTCCCGCGCGAGCAAACGCAGCGGTAGACCAATCACGCCTGAACTCCGCGCCAACATGCGCTCAACCGCGTAATGGGTTTTGCCCGTATTGGTTGGGCCCAGCACGGCCTTTAAGATGGGTTCGGAGAGGCGAGACATAATCGGTTAAAGACGTGTGGCGATTCGTATAGCAGAAGCAAAGTGAGATAGCGCTAATATGATGCGGACTATGTATAACGGAAAGTGTAGATATGGGAATCGAGATTGAACGGAAATTTCTGGTCAAAAATGACGCTTGGCGTGCCGGAAAGCCAACTTCGTTTCTGCAAGGTTATCTTAGCCGCGATCTTAAAAACACGGTGCGCGTCAGGGTGGCGGGAGAGGCCGCGTTCCTAACAGTGAAAGGCAAGACCCGAGGTATCTCTCGGTTGGAATATGAATACGCCATTCCCGTCAGTGATGCCCGAGATATGCTTAAACTCTGCGAAGGCCCGCTGATCGAAAAAAATCGGTGGTTTTGCAAAGTGGGCAATATGACGTGGGAAATTGATGAATTTTTGGGGCAGAATTCAGGTCTGATTATCGCGGAAATCGAATTGGAGCGAGACGATCAACATATCGACTTACCAGATTGGATAGGGAATGAGGTCACGCGGGATACGCGCTATTTCAATTCAAATTTGTCCAAATTCCCCTTTTCGAAATGGGGCATTGATTGAAGCTAAAGCCCTAGCGAAACTCAATGTCATCGACCTTAATCACCGCTTTGAATCCGCTGATTTTATAGGTGAAGCGGACGGGGATGTGGACGCCGGCCTCCTCATAAAATTTGAAATAGACATTGATCGGCGTTTCGGCCTCTTCCTCACTGGGGAGGTCTTCCGGATCATAACCCGCAATGGGTTCGTAGTAGGCGCGGCAATGAATGGCTTCTTCTTTATCGCCATCAAATTTCACGCGTTTTGTGCCGATACGTTCCAGGCGCAGATTATAGTGCTGCTTTGAATCAAAGAAAGGAACCCGGCCTGTGCAAAGCTCGCCGTCAATTTTAGTTCCCATCATCATCAGATGCAGGATACCCGAGATCGTGTCATTGGAGGCATACCGGTCCTGAGGCGTGGCGGGCGGCACGCCCTGACTGCCGAGCGGCGGCACGATGGCGACGTCGACTGTGCCGACATTGCGGTCATAATTCATCTCTACGCGGCGGTTTTTCTTGTCCGTATTTTGTTGCACATGCCAGTCCGGGCGCAGGCCGGTTGCATCATAAGTCCCGCGCGTCACGGCCCAAATTTCCATTTTTTTCAGCAACGCGGCGAGGCCAGAGGACTTGGCATCGGTATAGGCCACATAGTCTTTATCGTCGAATTGCGCGATAATATCAGAGCGAATGACCCGTAAGCCAAAGACATAGCCCTTCAATTTCATCCGAATCTGTGTCGTATCTGCGTCCGGGGTTGGCAATGTGTAAGTTGTATCACCGAGATTTTGTTCGTTCAGCACGGCAGCGCTGTCGGCATAATCCATAAGATCGAATGGTACAGAATAAGCTGTAGCAAGAGCGGAAAACCCCAATGATGCGGTAATGCCAACTATTTTGAGAGTGTGTTTCATGGGAGGCTTATCGCAAATTTAGTCTGGCAGGATTATGAATATCGACAGCCCATAGCATTACAAATGGGTGAGGTTGAACCGTAAAAACGGGTTGACGCATGCGCAGCCAAGCCTTAGGTCGCGCGTTCAAGTTATCGCTCACCCCGTGTGGGCCTTTTTTCATGTCTGATAGGTGTTATCATGGCTCGTCGTTGCGACCTTCTAAATACCGGCCCTATGTCCGGAAATAATGTATCCCACGCGATGAACAAGACTCGTCGCCGTTTCGAAGTCAATCTGTGTAATGTCACATTGGGTTCTGACGCATTGGGTCAAAAGTTTAAAATGCGTATTGCTGCGAAAACACTTCGCACAGTTGATTTCAAAGGCGGGCTGGACGCCTTCTTGCTGGGTACGAAAAACCACAAGCTCACAGACAAAGCCAAGAAAATTAAAAAGCAAATCGTGAAATTGGAAGAATCCAAAGCCGCCTAACGCGGCATTGACGCATAGAATTTTGAAAACCCGTCCGTTGAGGCGGGTTTTTTTATGGCTCACTGCCCCGCATTAACCTTTGGCTAACCATAAATTCCCATCGTGATCTCGCGTGGCAGAGCTCACGATCGTGCAAGCTCTCGTCACGCCAAACTTGGTGAAGGAGTTTTATGCGCTGCAATTACGGGCAACACGCCTTTCGGCCGCCCAGCCGAAAATCCAATGATTTGACACTGACAATGGCTGCAAAAATCAGGCGGCTCTGCAGAAAGAGTGAAAAACGGCGGCGAAATTATTTGGCCTATTAGCGCGGTTTACTTCCCAATCACCCGCAAAAACCGGTCCTGAAGGGCGGGATTGGTCTTAAATTCACCCGTAAACTGTGTTGTGATTGTCGACACATCAGGATGATGGACGCCGCGTGTGCTCATACATTGGTGAACGGCGTCAATCATCACGGCGCAACCACGAGGTTTTAACGCATCTTCAATCGCCTCTGCGATCTGCGCCGTCATCGTTTCCTGCGTTTGCAGGCGTTTGGCGAAAATTTCGACGACTTTGACCAGTTTTGAAATGCCAACAACCTTGTCAGTTGGCAGATAGGCAACCCAAGCCTTTCCTAAGAACGGCGCCATGTGATGCTCGCAATGCGATTCCACATCGATTTCGCGCAGAATGACCATGTCGTCATAGCCTGAAACATCTTCAAACACGCGTGACAATGCGTCTGCCGGATCCTGATCGTAGCCGCGAAACCATTCGCGATAGGCATTGACGACCCGCTTGGGCGTATCTTTCAGACCTTCACGATCCGGATTATCTCCGGCCCAAGCGATTAACGTGCGCACAGCTTCCATCGCTTCGTCCCGTGATGGACGGGCGGCGTGGGGGACAGGTTTTAGGGTCGGTTTTGTCATGCGGAGGCATATAAGCACCCCGGCCCCGAAAGGCCAGAGTGCAAAGCCGCTCACCCTTTATGCGGTATTGGCTTTATGCGGTGGGAAGCTACTCTTTGTAATCACCCGTAATCATACAGGTCCCGTCATCTTGCGCTGTGGTGCCTTTGGGACATGACACTGTGACGGTCGTTGTGGCGGCAGGCGCAGCTGTATCAATCATTTTGGATTTGGTCGTGACCTCATCCGCTTCCAGAATTGTCGAGCCGTCTTCCATCGTCATTTCGGCGTCTTCAGCTGTAATAATCGCCGTAGGCGTTTCGATCGTTAGCGGGTCACCCTTAATCATCATGGCAGGATCAGAGTCCGTCATGTCTTTTTTCATATTATCCGAAGCCATATCTTTGGCTTTGTCTTTGACCTCTTCGACGGCGTTCTCTTTGGCATAATCCTCCGCTTTGGTGGCAGAGCTTTGCGCAAAGGCGGGGGCGGCCAACAGGCCGGATAGGATAAAGGCCGTGGTCAATGTGAGTTTGATTTTCATGTAATCTCTCCGAACTCCCCAGCCCGAGCCAGACAGAAACCCGCAAAATCGGGCGAGATTAAGGCTCGCAGCCGGGAACTTTATCAATCAAACGAAATCGTAATCTATTATCCATCCGCGCGAATGGCTTTCACAATAAAGCGGAAACCCAAACAGACCAATGCGGCCACAACTGCGCAAAGTAGGACCGTGAAGCCCAACTCTCGGATCCTCAAGACGTCCTCGAAAAATAGAATTTGTGACCAACCTGTCGAGCAGACGGGGGAGGTCATATTGCCATCATACATAAATGGGATGGGCCACCCCGCCGCAGCTACCACATTCTCTCCCAGCCGTTCGCAAACGGAATAGGTCCCCTCGGGCAGCTCTCCAGACGGCAGGTGCGCGGGTATAAGGCCGCAAATATACACCATAGTGAAAACCATCCCCAGATAGATGATTAACTGTCGCATTTTGGGTCTTCGTCAATCAAACGAAATCGTAACATGTCGTCCACGCTCAGCCAGTAAATGTCATCTGGTCCGGCGGCACCGCGTGTAAATTCATAGAAATCGGGATCAACGTCCATCCGGCTCAGGAAATAGCGCTGGGTGCGCAGCTGGCTGTCGTAAAAGGTTTTATCCGCCCGTTCCCCGACCTTTGTGCCCCAACTATGCACGCCGATCATCGCGCCGCAGTCTATTGTGCGCGGGCTGCCCGCGATGAACCAATCCACGGCTCCGCTGGCAATGCGGCCATCGGCAGGGACATGTGTGGCCAGACCCGCCGCGCGGATATCCATGACGACGCGCCTGTTCGTATCCATATCCATCGTTCCGGGCATGGCTTGCAGGATGAGCGTGTCGACCTCCGGATTTTCGCGGACAAAATCTTTGACCAGATTGTGGGAATTGCTGTCCGTTGTGCCGGTCACATAGGCGACATTTCCCTTCACATCGAAAGTGACGTCATGCTCGACAGGTTCCGTCAAATCCCAAAAAGCGAGCGCGCCCAAGATAAACAGCACGGCAAAGATGAAGATGTGGATCAGTTTCATAATCCATATGTGCGTTGATGACTTGGTTGAAACAAGGGGCTTTTAAACCGAACTGCGGGACGTTAACAGGCGGCCATGACGGAACAGCACCCACTCACGCTCTATAATTCGCTCACGCGGACGAAAGAGAAATTCATCCCGCAAGACCCCAAACGGGTGACGATGTATAATTGTGGGCCGACAGTTTATTCCTATGCCCATATCGGCAATGCCCGCGCGGCGGTCGTGGCTGATGTGCTCTTCCGCGTGCTGCGCCACATTTATGGCGAAGAGCATGTGGTTTATGCGCGGAATATTACGGATGTGGATGA
>JAHDFA010000063.1 GCA_020628495.1 Hellea sp. | reverse complement strand
ACATACTCTTATAAAAATCAGGGAATTCGTTTTTGATATAGACGGGAAGCTCTTGTCCTGACGGGATTTTCTGCGTGCGGTAATTCGTCGTTTCAACCTGCCCGTCACGGGTCAAAGCATAGACAAATAGGTCCTGTTCGCCCCGAGCATTCAGCGTTCCAAGACGAATCGGAAGCATGAATTTCGGACTTTCAAAAGCCACCGCAATCGGGCGGAGATATTCATTTCCCGTCTGGGCTTGCTCGTCCAGATTCACTTTCGCGACGAAGAATTTCATGTCCTGCTTAATATAGCTGCCGAGGATACGGCCCGCTCCGTCGGGAACCTGATATCCGTTTTCATCCAGATAGGTCATCAAACCGTCAGATTGTTCAGCGCTGAGAAGCTGGATGTCATATTCACCGACCGTGAATTCATCTTCGATGGTCACGCCAAGGGATTTAGCACGGGCACTACCTGTTAGCATAACTCCATCTTCGACCGCACTTTCCATGCGCATCGCCCTATACATGATTTGAGGCGCACAAGGATCATCATCAAAATATTCAACAAGGCGTGGCGCGGTATAGGCGTCCAAATGTTTCAACAATGCCGGGTCGCTAATATGAACTTGCTCTCGCTTGATGGCTGTCGGCACTGGAATAACCATCGCAAATTCCGTCAGATCGCCTTGATAATCATTGGCCATCGTAATCACAGTACGGTCGCCATCACGGACTAGGGCCACTTTGGAGCTTTGATTAAATAAATCCGTTCCGGCTTTGGCGACATAAAAACCGCAAAAGGCCTCTGCTGCAGGCGCCGCAGCGAAAAGCGATAGCGCAAATACGCTACTCAGCAGGGTCGAATATTTCATGGGAAACTCCTGAATTTCGGGTGAGTGAGAGATTGAGTTGTGTCGGCCAGTGATAGCGGCCTGCAGGGAGAATTCGGTCGATGAGCGGTACGATGGGTGCGCAAAGTATCAGCGCCAAAATTATGCCTGCAGCATTGTAGAATGCGAACTGAATAGTGAATCCAACGCCGGCGACAAGAGCGGCAAATATGACACGGCCCAATCGCGAATTGGGCGTCGTTTTAGGATCAGAAATCATGAAAAAGGCAAAGACCAACAAAGCACCCGATTGCATCTGGTGGATGGGAATAGCGAGCGGATCACCGAGCCATAATGCACGGCCGAAAATAAGGGCCGCGTAAAAACCGAGCAATGACAGGGAGACATCCCACCGCTTCGCTTTACCCGTTACTACGCCGCCCAGCGCGAGCAGCAAGAGGGCGAATAATGTCGCCTGCCCCCACTGCCCCGGTGAAATCCAAGCTGCGCCGAAAAGCAAAGAGATAATAACCAAGCCGAAATTAGCCGGGTTAAAGATATGCTTACCCCGCCAGCGGATCAGATATTTCGACGCGACCGCGATAACACCTGCGACGATTGAAAGCGTGATTGACCCTGTTCGAAGCAAAAGGGTCAGAGACAAAGCTGAAATAAGTGGGCTGCGTGGATCAAAGGGCCGCTTGATAATTTTGTCGGCCACCGCCTGCGTCGTCAGCGTTGCCCCAATACAGCCAACGACATGCCACCAAGGTAGATGAAAGCCGTAATGGAACAGGCCCAGAAGAATGAGGGTCGAAAGGACAGAAATCTGATAGTTGCGCGGGTCCGCGAACAAATCGTTTAGCGTCAGCGTTCTAACGACCCTACTCTTCATATCATCGCCTTTCCCTGCTCCGTCATGATAGCATGAGAACAATGCGGCATAATCATGACACTCAACCGCATTCTAAACTGTAAGACGTATGCAAACTTGGTATCCTTGGTGTCAGCTGAAAAAAGTCTGAACAGATTTAGAGAGAGAGGCGTATCCCTTCCTGAAACAAAAACCCCCGCAGGTCCTGCGAGGGTCTGGATACTTCTGAATATTTGCCGTCAATCTAAAACGGGATTTCGTCGTCCAGATCGAAATCGCCTGCAGGACCTTCCATTGTGGAGGCGCTGCGCGAACCACCGCCTTGGTCCATATTGCCATAGCCGCCGCGGTCCTGGTTGTAGCCTCCGCCACCTCCGCCGCCGGAACGTCCGCCGCCATAGCCGCCTCCGCCTTGGCCGCCGCCCTGACTGCCCGCGCTATCGAGCATGGTCAGTGTTGTCCCCGGCCCCTGTAGGACAACTTCCGTCGTGTATTTGTCGTTCCCATCACGGTCCTGCCATTTACGGGTTTGTAGCTTACCTTCAATGTAAAGTTTGGACCCTTTTTTGACATAGCGCTCTACGACACCGACCAATCCTTCGCCAAAGACGGCAACGCGGTGCCATTCCGTTTTTTCGCGACGTTCACCGGATTGCTTATCGCGCCAATTCTCAGATGTCGCGAGGCTGAAATTGGCGACCTTGCCGCCATTGCCGAATGTCCGGATTTCCGGGTCATTACCGAGATTGCCGACGAGAATAACCTTATTGACTGAACCTGCCATGATGCACCTATTGAATTTTTGTTCTCTTTATGTTCTAGCCGCCGTAAGCATTGACTGCAAGTCTGCGGCTGAGTCTATCTTGTATTGAAGTTAGCTCGGACCTAAGTCCACGCCCGCGCGTAAGTAATCTGTGTAAGAACGGGAACATCCACACATGGCCATGTTAAAAAATATCGAAGTCCGCGGCGCGCGCGAGCATAATCTCAAGGGCGTCGATGTCGATCTTCCGCGTGACAAGCTGATCGTGATTACGGGGCTGTCAGGATCGGGCAAATCCTCGTTAGCCTTTGACACGATTTATGCGGAAGGTCAGCGGCGATATGTGGAGAGCTTGTCCGCCTATGCGCGGCAGTTCCTTGAGCTGCAATCCAAGCCGGATGTGGATTCCATAGAAGGTCTGTCCCCCGCCATTTCGATTGAGCAGAAAACGACGTCCAAAAACCCGCGCTCGACCGTTGGGACTGTTACGGAGATTTACGACTATATGCGCCTGCTCTGGGCGCGGGTCGGCATTCCTTACTCCCCCGCAACTGGTTTGCCGATTGAAAGCCAGACCGTCAGCCAAATGGTTGATCGCACAATGGCACTTCCGGAGGGTACAAAGTTATATATCCTTGCGCCCGTTGTCCGAAACCGTAAGGGCGAGTTTAAAAAAGACCTCGCGGAATATATGCGCCTCGGATTTCAACGCGCCAAAATCAATGGAGAGCTGGTCCGAATTGAGGATGCTCCTGACCTAGATAAGAAGTTCAAACATGACATTGATGTCGTTGTTGACCGCGTCGTCGTTCGAGAAGGTCTGGAAACCCGCCTCGCCGATTCCATTGAGCAAGCCCTACGTCTCGCCGATGGGCTCGCCGTCGCGGAAGGTGCCGACACAGCCGAGCGGATGTTATTCTCCGAGAAATTCGCCTGCCCGGTCTCCGGTTTTACGCTCGCTGAAATCGAACCGCGCCTGTTCTCTTTTAACAACCCCCAAGGCGCCTGCCCGGTCTGTGACGGCCTCGGCAAAGAATTGAAATTTGACGAAGGCCTGATCGTTCAGGACACTTCGCGCAGCCTCGCAGGCGGCGCGATTGTGCCCTGGTCTAAAACACCGACCAGTCTTTACATGCAAACGCTTAAGGCGCTTTCAAAGCATTATAATTTTAGCGTCGACAAACCTTGGTCCACCCTTTCGGATGACGCCAAATTCGTCGTACTTTACGGCACGGGCAATGAGCAGGTGAAGTTCGAATATAAGGACGGCAAACGCAGCTATAAGACTGAGAAGACCTTTGAAGGCGTTATACCAAATCTCGACCGCCGCTACCGCGAAACAGACAGCACATGGATGCGCGAAGAATTGTCTAAATATATGTCGGATGCACAGTGCGAAACCTGCGAAGGCAAACGGCTCCGCCCCGAAGCGCTATCCGTGCGCGTTGCGGATATGGATATTTCCATTCCGGGAGAGCTGTCGATTAAAGATGCCTATGAGCGCTTTGACCGTCTACGGACCACCCTTTCCGCGAAAGATATGGAGATCGCGGAACGCATTTTGAAAGAGATTTTAGATCGCCTTAAGTTCCTCAATGCAGTCGGTCTTGACTATCTCACGCTGGGCCGCGGTTCAGGTTCTCTATCCGGCGGGGAAAGCCAACGCATTCGTCTTGCGTCGCAAATCGGGTCCGGCTTGACGGGGGTTCTCTATGTTTTGGATGAGCCTTCCATTGGTCTGCACCAACGGGACAATGAGCGCCTATTGGAGACCCTCCAAAATCTGCGCGATCTCGGAAACACCGTTATTGTAGTGGAACATGATGAAGACGCCATTTTAACGGCGGATTATGTTGTCGATATGGGCCCGAAAGCAGGCGTGCATGGCGGGGAAGTCATTGCGGCGGGAACCCCTGCCAAGATCAAAAAATCCAGCAAATCCATCACAGGACAATATCTCACGGGCAAAAGAGAAATCGCCTTGCCTGCCAAACGCCGCAAGGTGGATCCGAAACGGGTCATCAGCATTCGCGGGGCGCGGGGCAATAACCTGAAGGATGTGGATGTAGACTTTCCGCTAGGCCTGATGACCTGCGTTACGGGTGTGTCGGGCGGCGGAAAATCGACGCTGACAATGGAAACGCTTTACAAGCAAGCCGCGCGGACGCTGAATAAGTCATCCGTTCAGCCTATGCCGCATGACAGTGTCGAAGGTCTCGACCAGCTGGATAAGATCATCAATATCGACCAATCCCCGATTGGACGAACACCACGCTCTAACCCGGCTACATATACAGGGGCCTTCACCCCGATCCGCGATTGGTTTGCCGGACTTCCTGAAGCTAAAACGCGCGGATATAAGCCTGGCCGGTTTTCGTTCAATGTCAAAGGCGGGCGATGCGAAGCCTGCCAAGGCGGCGGCGTCATCAAGATTGAGATGCACTTCCTGCCGGACATTTATGTCGAATGTGATGTCTGCAAAGGCGCGCGCTATAATCGCGAAACACTTGAGATTAAGTTCAAAGGCAAATCTATCGCCGATGTCCTGTCCATGACCGTCGAAGAAGCCGCAGATTTCTTCAAAGCCGTCCCTTCAATCCGGGACAAGATGGTAACATTACAGCGCGTGGGGCTCGGCTATCTAAAAGTCGGCCAGCAGGCGACAACCCTCTCAGGCGGCGAAGCGCAGCGTGTGAAACTCGCGAAAGAACTCGCCAAACGCGCAACGGGCCGGACGCTTTATATCTTGGACGAACCGACGACAGGCCTACATTTTGAAGATGTGAACAAACTCCTGACCGTGCTGAATGAGCTTGTCGGAACGGGTAATACTATGGTTATCATCGAACATAATCTGGACGTCGTAAAAACAGCCGACCACGTCATAGACATCGGCCCCGAAGGCGGAGATGGCGGCGGCCAAATCGTCGCAACAGGCACACCTGAAGACATCGCCAAAGTCAAAGAAAGCTGGACCGGACGTTTCCTGAAACCCATGTTAGAACGCGACAAAGCGCGGGCAGCGACATAATGCTATAGGCGGCTTTTTTCCTCACCATAAGGCAGACGACGTCCGGATGATGCTAGCAGATCAAATCTGATGGTGGTCTCGACATCCCGGCTTTTACCTTCGGGAAGATTGGGCGTGTAACGCCAATCTTTAAGGCAGTCCAAAGCCGCTTCATGCAGGGATTCCTTTGTTGAAGACACAACAATAGGATTGATAACGCGGCCATCAATATCAACATTGAATTTCAACTTCACGAATCCCGACTTACTACCCCGCGTGAAAGAGCTTGGAAATTTAGGCGGCATACGCACAAGCGGTAATAATTCGGTTGTCCGCCCGGCCGGAACCGTAAAATTGACAACTTCGAGTGCACGAGGGTTGGTTGATTTCATTTCGGCGACCTCATCCCGTAATCTCAGCCATTCCGCATAGGCATCTGCGCTGATCGGATTATTATGCCCGCCCCTAACTTCCAGTTTTGTCATTAATGTCTGATAGGTCAGCGCCGCATCAATGGGCGATTCTAATTCCGAATAAGCTCTCGCCAAATAAATCGGGACTGCATATTCATAAATAGACGCGATGGCATCCGTGCGGTTATCAAATAAATCGAGCGCCGCAAGCGACTCGGTTTTTACATCGTCCCAGTCCTCATTAATCATGGCGGCTTGAGCGCTTAAGGCAAGGGTTTCAGCATGAAAAGTTGATCCCTGCATGCCCGTTTCAATAATGCGCTCTTTCAACCTTGCGGTCGAATATTTTTTGGATTTCGCCCCTGGAACATTCTTTGAAAGATTTGGAATTTGCCAAGACAAATATTTTATGCGGCGGTCAATTTCCACGACGTCCGGTTCTGATGTGTGCAAAGAAGCCAAATCGATTGCGCGCTTATGCGCTTTCATAACCTGTTTCCAAGCCTGCTTCTCATTCATATATCGCGGGCGCAATTCCGCAAAATTCGAAGCGAGGTCACCCGTTGTTTTGCTATCGCCCATAAGATCTTCGGCGATCTGCCACGCTTTATATGCAAAATCGGCGGCCTCACTTTTTTGGTCTGCCGCTAACGCCGCGCGGTAAGCCTTATAAGGCTCCAAAACCTCTTTTGGTGTTTTGGCGACAGAATTTGTCCCCAAAGCTAGAGCCAAACCAATAGCCAAAAACGTGCGCTTCATGAAACTCTCCCCAAGGTCGCAAACCGTTATGCATCGCTGATTTCAGATGGCAAGCTCAGGTCAATAAAATGCGCAGTCACAGCGGCAAGTGTCTCTTCTCGGCTTTTGATCAAACCGCCTATGGATGGGACCCACACATGGCCATCCATATTTCAGAATTGCCGCATCCTCATTTTATTTTCCACTTTTCCCAAGCCTGCCGCAGCTTTTTCAAACTTCATCCTCATTTCAAAAAAGAATAATCCTCACATTCCAAAGCTGCGATATATTGAAGATGTTCTCTCAGACACTGGACAGGGTAGCGCTCTCTATCTGGTCTGGAAGACGGTAGGTGACGAAGACAATTCGATTGAGAATCGAATTTCGAGAAACCGAACCGCATAGCGGTTCGGCGCTACACTGTATTTGACCCACCGGGTCAAATACGGGCGTTATGCGTTAGGAGTGAGAGCCGAGCAATTGGCGCAAGCCAAATGCGGGAGTGTTGGTTATATTGATTTTGTCCTCGGACAAATTCAAACACCCAACACTTTGGACTTTCTGTAAATCAACTGTAACTTTTCTGCCGGTATTCCGAGATGAAGAAAAACTCTGCGGGCATTTCTGCATGTTCACACCACATCCAGCCGCTATGTCCCATTGCGAATTCCCGCTTCATTGATTAGGTCGCGCCCATGAGCACAGATATCAAACCCGTACACATCATTGGCGCCGGCATGGCCGGGTCGGAAGCCGCTTGGCAGTGCGTATCTCGGGGCGTGCCTGTTATCCTGCATGAAATGCGTCCCGAGCGGATGACGGATGCGCATGAAACCGGCGGTTTTGCAGAACTCGTCTGTTCAAATTCGTTCCGATCTGACGATAAATCCGGAAATGCGGTTGGCGTCCTCCATGAGGAAATGCGGATGTCAAACTCCCTAATCATGGGCATGGGCGATATGACAAAATTGCCTGCAGGCGGAGCCTTGGCAGTTGATCGGAATGCCTTCTCAGACGCGGTGACAACGATCCTCCACGCCCATCCACTCGTCACAATCGAATATGGCGAAGTCAAAGGCCTGCCGCCAAAAGATTGGGGCAATACAATAATTGCCACTGGCCCCCTCACCGCGCCGTCCTTGGCCAATGCAATTTTGGAAGAAACAGGCGAAGACAGCCTCGCCTTCTTCGATGCGATCGCACCTATCGTTTACAAGGACTCTATCGATTTTGACAAAGCCTGGATGCAATCGCGTTATGATAAAAAAGGTCCCGGCGGCGATGGTGCAGATTACGTCAATTGCCCGCTCGACAAAGACCAATATCACACCTTTATCGATGCATTAATTGCGTCCGATAAAACGGAATTCAAAGACTTCGAAAAAGACACACCGTATTTCGAAAGCTGTCTCCCAATCGAAGTCATGGCTGAACGCGGTGCAGAAACTCTGCGTTGGGGCCCAATGAAACCTGTCGGCCTGACTAACCCGCACAACCCGACCGTCAAAGCCCATGCCATAGTGCAGTTACGTCAGGATAATGCGCTTGGGACGCTCTATAATATGGTCGGGTTCCAGACGAAGATGAAATATGGTGCGCAGACCGAGATTTTGCGGACTATTCCGGGTTTGGAAAATGCCGTCTTCGCGCGCCTTGGCGGTATTCACCGCAATACGTTCATTAATTCACCTGTCCTATTGAACAAGAAACTTCAGCTTAAATCTCGCCCTGACTTACGCTTTGCGGGTCAGATAATGGGCGTTGAAGGCTATGTCGAAAGCGCTGCACTCGGCCTTATCACCGGCCGCATGGCGGCTGCGCAAGCGCGTGGTCAGGATTATGCTGCCCCGCCATTAACGACGGCCCTGGGCGCCTTGGTCGAACATGTGACAGGCGGTTTCATAACGGGACCAAAAGCAAAATTCCAACCCATGAATGTCAATTTCGGCCTCTTCCCACCCCTGACAGAAGAAATCGTCTACCCGAAAAAGGACGGCAAACGACGTCGCGGCAAAGACAAAACCCGCTACCGCAAGAGTCTCCTCGCAGCGCGGGCCTTGGAAGATATCAAACCTTGGGCGGCGGCCTAATTTGGGATTATGACGGCGAAATCTATATTGCCATCAAACAGAGTATCGTTGGTGTAATTCAATCTACCGTCCAAAACTATTAGTCGCGCCTGCGTTCCATTTTGTGATGTGATAGACAATATCGGAACCAGAGTATCTTTCTGCCAATCATTGTTTCCAACCAATTCGAGCGAAGAGAATAAATCCTCAAGATCAACGTCATAGACATCCTCATTGATCGTAAGAACAATTTTTAATCCGTCTTGAGATGTAAGCAATCCATTGGGCGTGGTGATTTTACGCGAATTATGCAATTGAAGTGGCGGCGCAAAGAACATCCGGCTATCTTTTGGAATGTCTAAAACCTGCGGAGACGCGACGGAGTAATTTTTGTACTTGTCGCGACCGGCATTATCAAACTCGTCCAAACCTAAGGACTGGATGAGCTCTTTATAGTCCTCATTATAGGTGCTTTCCGGCATTTCGTGGTCAGGCAATAGTACCTTAAAGCGTTTCTCATCTTCCTGGCGAATGAGGTACTTTAGTCCGCCCAAAAACTGCTTCGCCAGGTCTGGATTATTGCGCAGTACTTCCGGCTCGAACACCGGCAATTCCAGCTTCACCTTTTGCGCGCGCTGAAACTGATTCATGGCGGAGATGGGCTGCGCCACAAATGCCCCAAATGCCAAGAGACCTGCAGCAAGTGCCGTAGGTATCCGAATATCCCGTTTCGCCTTTGGCATGGCAACGAACCAAAGCGATTGGACAAAGGCCCATGTCACAACCAACGCCAAAAAGAAACGTTCAGGCGTATAGCCATATTCGCGCATGCGGACGAAGACGGCAACGCCCAGCAAAACCGCAGCCGGAAGCATGATCCAATGCCACGCCGCGCGGTAGAAGCGGACAAAGCCGCTTTCCTTCAGAACCTTGGGCTCCAGCATCAACCAGACCAACATGCCTACGCCGATAAAAGGGGAGACGAGCTGCGCGATTTCACCTTTTGGCAAATCCCATTGGATGAGGACTTTTGCGCCATATGCCAGGACAATCAGTGCATAGATGATGACGAGCGGGGCCAGCATCCATGTGCCGAGAAAGGACAGCGCCCGCGCCTCAAAACTTAATTCCGTTACGTCCTCGGCCTCACCATATTTCGGCAAAGTCCCGAGCCAATAGACCGGCGCGAGAAAGGCTAAACCGATTGGCAGTAGAGTTTCAAATGTCAACTCATCTACATCAAATCCGAACAGAGCCTTTATGGCTTCGGATATGGCAATCATACCGAGTGCAAAAATTACACTTCCGACTGTCGCAAATAAGGCACCCGTCCAAAGCTTTTGCGTAAAATTCCAAACGTTCCTGTCATTACGATCAGACCGCCAAGCCGCGGCATTTCCGAGAAATAAGATAGCCGCACCAATTGCCATGGCTGCCGTGAAATCAATCGCTCTGGCGAAATAACAAAGCAGAAACGCGAGACCTGCCAAAATCAATCCAAAAAGCGCACCGAAAAGATTTGAAGCCTGACATGCCTCAGCAATCAGCCTAACAATAACAGCGACATATCCGGCCAATATGAAACCTGACGCTATGTATTCAATTTTCCGATAAGAAACGAGATCGAAGTGATTATTCAGAATAATCCAAATCGTGAACGCGGCCATAATGGCAACGGCAACAGGAAAGCGCCGCACGACCTGTTCGAAATCCGGCAGACGTCCGCCCAAACGCTTCATCCAGCTCATATCGTCCCTCTCACCATCGACCTCATAGACATTCACTGCGTGTAGACCGCAGAGACGTCAACTCTATGATAAATTCATTTTCGAGCTAGAATCGACGTGAATAGGCGAGAGAGATAATATTCGTATTATCGAGACGCGTATAATCCGCACGAATTCCATCATATGCGGTTAAGTTAAACTGTCCGCCAACGCCATAGGCAAAACCGGACGCGTTATCACTGGCGGAGCCTGATGCTGTGAACCCCGCAACAGAACCCACAATATCGGCTTTCGCCGTGGCCTTGCCATATCCGATACGCGCAAAAACATCGAACTGATCAGAGATCGGCAAAATTCCGCGCGCAAATCCGATGTAATAGTTCTTCACATCAAGATTGACATTCGTATCGACATTTACTGTGTCACCCAAGAGATCAACAGGAATGACACGATCAAAATCATCGCCGCCCAAACCAAACCCTATCTCACCTTCGACCGCAAAGAAGTCATTTAAACGATAGCCCAAACGACCATTAATCATCGTAATATCAGCTTCTTCAGTACCTAAATCGATGGATTGATCTGCGATGTCTACATTTGATAAATCTAATTCCGTTGAGAGAATTGTGCCGCCAAAAGTGGCATATGCGCCCTCTTTCTCATTAGCAGAGGCTGATGTGGCTGTCAGCACTGATAGGGCGAAGGTGAGTGTAAGAGATGTAAGTCTAGACATTGAAAGTTCCTTTTTAAGGCGCCGTAGATTTGCCCTAAAAGAGAATAACTGTATGGAAATTGAATGTCGGTTTCGTAATAATTGGGGCGCTTTCCCAGTTATCCTTAAGTCAGACCCTCTATATCCGACCGCTTACTCCAGCGACTAGCAGACGAAATTGCTTTGAGAGCGGTCCATACTTGACCTTCTTTGTTGTTGGATCAAAATCCTCACGGGACATTCGCTGTAAGAATTTTGGCACTAAAGCCGTATAGGCTACCGCTGGAAAAATCGACGCATCCACCTTACCGCAGGCAGTTTCGTAAGCGTGACGCGCAGACTCAACCAAGGCTTCAAAATCCAAATTCTTCAAAGCTCTATCATGATAATAACCATAAGAGCGCGCCAATCCTGTCAGCCCCCATGCCACGCCGGCCTTTATAGTTTTTTCGTCCGGCGTACCGCCCAGGGTCTTCACAGCAATCTGCATAAGTTGTCCGGACGTCTGGCGGGCATAGTCACATGCAGCTTGCATATCGGCAAAGGGTTGCGGGTCTAAATCGCGAGCCCGGCCATCTATCAATCTGTCAACCCAAAAGCGAGGCACATTGGTGCGCCGCAGCATCTCAGATAGAGGCGTCGAGATTTCATGCCGCCTCACCGCCTTATCCGTATAAATCTCATCAACCGCTTCCCGCCACCATTCATACCGAATTTGCCCTAGCATGGGTTCGGATGTGACATCCGGCACTTTGGAGAGTTCATAATGAAAGGCATAGAGAATCAGCAGATCGTCCCGCCCTTGATCATCCGACATTAATGCCGCTCGATATCGATCCGGGTCAGCCTTTTTTAGGGCCTCGCGCGTAGTAAGATTAAGCTCTGCCATAGTCGCCATTGAGTTTATTACGGATGGTGTCTTTGCGCGGCTTGCCCCGCTTTGGCAATCGGCTTATGCCAGTGCCCATAGGATATTTAACGACAGTCGAAAGGACGTTTTATGACACGTACACTTCTCACAGGGGCCGCGGCTCTGACGATGGCCGGAACGGCTGCAGCTCATACTGGCGCGCACGGGCAAAGCGTCATGACGGAAATCGTGCATTGGCTCAGCAGCCCTGTTCACAGCGCAGGCACATTCATTGCCGTCGCGGCCATTATTGGCGCAGTAACTTATTTCCGTCGCCGCAAAGCCTAGGAGGGACAGCACAAATGTTACATTCACTTATTTCGAAATTCGATTCTCAAATCGAAAACGCTGACGCCCATTGCGACATCCCATGCGGCATTTATGATGCCCGTATCGTCACATATTACGCCGTCTCCGCGCTCCGTCAGATCGATATTCTACTCGGTCTGAAAGACAAAGGCTTATCCGATACGGCTTTTGCTATGCAGGTTGCCCGCAACACGGCCAAGAAAGAAGAAATGGCCGAGAATTGCAAACATCAGACGCGTATCA
>JAHDFA010000062.1 GCA_020628495.1 Hellea sp. | reverse complement strand
CCTTGGAACAAAGCGACGGTTTTCGTTGGCACAACGGACAGCCCTGCACCGCCAATCGAGTCACCCCCGCTTCGGGTTTGACCGTTGGCAGCATAGGGATTGAGCATGCGGCTGTAATCATCGTGAATATCGAGCGCGAAAGCCTTTTTGGAGAAAAAGGCGGAAGGCGCATCCGGTGAATCGAAATCCGTGAGCGCCAAGATACCTTCATCCACGGCGGCCAAACTGACCCACGCTTTGTTCGCTTTGGGGTCACCTGACAGAACGATCGGGATATCCAGTTTTGTACGTGGTTGAACACGGTCAGGTATATTGAAGGCCACATCTAAAGTTTGGGATGATCGGTCCAATGCAATATGGGTGAGACCGACGGCCCGTTTCACCCCTTTGCGTTTTTGAGCGTCCAAAGAGGTGTAGAGCGTGACCAAAGCATAGACGTCATGTCCCCAATCTTTGTCATAAGGAATGCGAACCGATGACGCGCCTTCGGGGATTTCGACAGTGCGGATGGAGCGAACATTATGATCTGCAATGACAATGTCCCCTCGCCCGGCATAAGGAGATTTGAGGTTCAGCGTCATTGCGCCGCCCGGTTCTGTTGGCAGATCAGTAGCGCCGACCAATATCCTGTCTGGCGCGTCGCTGTCGCTATCGCCCCAATTTGACCAGCCTACGCCAAAGCGAAAAGAGGCCGTATCACCGGATTTAGTTGTCACATCCAAACGATACCGCCCCCAATCCAATGACTGAGACCAGACCGCCGGAGCATCTTCTCCAATCTTTAGGGTGCCATCAGAGATAAAGAAATCCGTGGTACGATTGCGATACTGCCAGCGATTGCGATAGCGGTACCAACTATAGTCACGGTCTTCTCGATTCAGCGTCCATGTGACTTCTGACGCAATACGGTTTCCCGATGCAGCGAGCGCAACCAGCTCAATTGGTGCAGGCTTGCGACGTTCTGCGCGTTCGCCAAATAAGGATTTGAACCCGACATATTCTTCATTCTCTCGGACGGGAATAAAGACGTTTTCGCGAACATAGCGGCCGCCCGGTTCTGCAACGCCGCCAATGAAAGATGCGCGTAGCGGGAAAGACGACTGTGTGTCAGATTTGCTGAGACGAATTTTGGATATCGCTTGCCCGGCGTCATTTGTCATTGGAACAGAGACATCAACATAGCGCTCGCGGAATGTTTCTGTGATATCGCCAAAACGATAGGCCTTGAAATCAGGGAAAGGATTTGGGTCGCGCTGCACGCGAAGCTCGCCTTCAGTTTCCAGATTGGATCCCGGCGCGCCGTAATAGAACTGTGCGTCTAAAGTAATCTCGCGTGTTTCACCTGATGCCAAAACGGGTTGGTCTTCAGGTGTTAGGGCCAGCTTGAGGCGTTGGGGCACAAAATCTTCAACAGAGACGGATTGAACAATTTTCGTGTCCGTGCCTTCAACGCCAATTTCGAAAGACCATTGACCACGCGCCGCCTGAGCCGGCAGAGCGATTGTTTCAACATAACCGCCGTAATTGTCAGCAGAGAGCGTTCGCTTTTCCTCTTCCGCGCCATCAGGACGCAAAACTCTCAAAGTTAAATTTCGACCTTCAATGGCCATGGCGTTACTGTCACGCAGCAGCGTCGTGAGTTGTATAAATTGACCGGGACGATAAATTCCGCGGTCCGTGAAGGCATAAAGATCATAAGGTCCTGTAACGCCTCGTCCTTGAACATCCATTGCGGAGAGATCGAGCGGCGCGCGTGACATATCTAAAACCGCATAGTCACCATCAGACCCGTAAGCCATAATCATCCGCGGGGATAAAGGACCGGTGCCTGACAAGAGAGCTTTGCCAAACACGGCGCGTCCTTCGCTATCTGTAATGACTTCTGCCAATTTTTCGTTGTTTGCCGCGATAAGGTCTAACCTAACACCCGCTTTCAAACGGGCAGATTTAATTGACCGCACCGAAATGTGGAGCGCATCAGAACCGTGATAGCTGCTAAGTGCCAAATCGGTTGAGATCAGCCAGCGCATAGCTTTGGCCCGACGATATTCGGGCTGTCCCTCGACGATGTGCTCTGCGATCAGGATGTAGGCACCTAAGCCTTTATCGCCAATCTTATCTTGTAGGTCGAAAGCCGTTTCCACAATTTCATTGCGGTTGGGCTCAATATCCACCTCTCCCGACCAAACTTCAGTCCGGCGTGAACTTGCGTCGTAGGTACGGACATAATCATCCGCCGTGCCACTATCCCCGCTATCAGGAGAATGTTGCGACAGGATACGATCATTCACGCGGAACAGCTTGAGCGAAAGCTTGTCTACATTGACAGTCTTGAGAACCAGACGCGCACCCTTTGTCTCAGGCAGGATTATACCTTCGCCAACAAAGCCCACAAAAGACGGCTTATCTTCGAATGTTACGCTGAGCGTCTCCTTACGGGAAAGCTCTGCACCATTATCAGAGGTCAGACCTTTTAGGATTTCGACTTCGTAGCTTCGGCCGTAATCCAATCCGAGCAAGCAAAGGCGTTTTCCCCTTGCATCAATAGAAAATGGGGTTGTGGGTGATAGACGAATAAAGGGTTTAAGTGCGGATTCTTTTGCATCATCAAAGCTGGAATTGAATTCGACACAGGCCCGCATGTCCCCGGATGCGTCTTGTGTCTGTAGCGCAATATATCGCAACGGTTCAGCTTCATTAGACGCTGTATCTTGAGCTGCTTCTGCATTTTGAATGTCCGCTTCGTTTTTCGCCTCCGTCTGACGAACCGCCTTAACAGAGGGTTCTATATTTGCCTCAACGGCACTCGTTTCATGCGTGGAGGAGTGGTCGAATTTTTCAGAAGACGAAGGAAAAAGGTGATATCCCAGCACCCCGGCGAGAATAAAAAACGTGGCGCCGATGAGACATCTGATTGCTGTAGAATTCATTTTCGGCCCGCCTTGTCGTTCATTTCGAACCTCTATACGCGATTCGTGTCGGGATTGCGGCTAAGATAGGACACCTTGGTGCCAATTTAGCGCCAAAAGCGGGACAAGATTTTAAAGGGTTTCTTTACCTTGAAATTTCAGGTTTCGTTGACCAAGTTTCCACACCTCCTTCGAATATAAGGAAGTTATAAGCGTCACATCTGGGGTATGTCCCTGCCTAACTTTGGGAGATGATTTGTGAATGGTGTTGAAACAGCCGCTGGCGAAGGTCTGGGCAGCATGACAGGTGCAAATGGCTTGAAAGTCTTCGACGGAACACAGCGTATAGCGGCTTCTGTTGGAGCATTGGCTCAGCAGTCTGTTCGTTTCGACAACACATACACATTTGGTGACGGAACCGGATACGACCTCTCAATGGGTGCCGGTACGCTAACAGCTGACGTCACTTACACAATCTTCGTCCCATAGGGCACGAATAGGCAAAGCGTTTCACGCACGCTTTTTCCAAAGGATAGGTCACGTCTTCTGACGTGGCCTTTTCTTTTGCTTAGGGGTCTAATCGGAAGAACGAAGCCTACGCATATCATCCTGATATTCCCAGCGGACAATCTCACTCAGAACCTGCGCTATACGATGTTCCAGATTTTCGACAGCAACCTCACGTGCCCCGGGACGCCTATCATCGCCGATGAGTGCTTCAGCTTTTTCACACGCTTCAGCTAATCCCACGGCGCCGACAGCTGTCGCAGACCCTTTTAAGGAATGGGTGACATTGGCCCACATATCGTCATCTGCATCCGCCGTCAGGCCCCTGCCCCACATCTCGACCTGATTGCGAAACAGGCCAAAAACCTCGCGCGTCAAATCCGCATCCCCGCCGACATAACGGTTCAAATGCTCAAAATCGATTTCAGGTGAATCAGTCATGGGCCTATACTAGACATCCCGCGCGCATATGTTAGCGGTTTCTCATGTCATATTTTGAGAATGAATTTGGTGAATCGCGTTGGTGGTCTTGGGTCGCGGTCACATGGCTGACTTTTGTCGGATGGGTTATCTTTCAGACAATCTTGCTCTTCCCGCTTCCTATAATTGCAAACTTCACCGATCCGCCTTTATTCGACGCCCTCATGACAGCCTTTTCGGGCACTGTCAGCGCTGAAGATTCGCAGCTGCTTAATACGATCTCTATGATATGCGGATTGGCCGTGACAGCTGCCGTTTTGATTATTGTGACAACCGACGGACAGGTAAGGAGAGTTAGTAGCTGGCTCGCACTTGCCGGAATCATAATTTGTTTCGCGACCTCTTATTTAGCTTCAAAAGGCGCAGATAATAGCGCAGTCATGAATGTTTTGACGCAGATTATGGGTGCTTCGCCGATAGCTTTCGCGCTATTTTTGCTTACCTTTCCGGTTGGGTTGATTGCACTCTATGTGGGGCAGAAGAAGATCCACAAACGCAGTCTACTGGCACTGCATACGGCCGCGAGCAAGTTTCGTTGGGTCCGCCTTCTGCAAGGATTTTTGCTAACATGGATTGTCTTGGGCGTATTCGCCTTAGGTGCAGAGGCATTAGGAATTATTCAGGTTCAATACGTCTTCGCAGGCGGTAAATTTTGGATATATGCACTGATCTCTCTGCTCTTTATCCCCTTGCAATCCGCCACAGAGGAAATCGTCTTTCGCGGATATTTCAATCAGGGTCTGACGCATCTGCTTAAATCCAAATGGATTGCTTTTGTCGTCACCTCATTCGCTTTCATGGCTTTGCATTTATCAAATCCTGAAGCCTTGGACGGTGCAGCCTCCGGAACGCTGCCCATCGTTATGAGCGGATATTTCTTTTTTGGCTTTGCAATGTGTCTGATCGTTTGGATTGATGATGGTCTGGAAACAGCGATCGGAATTCATGCAGGCAATAATTGCTTTGCTGCGATTATTATGAATTACGAAAATTCTGTCCTTCCCACGCCTTCAATATTTTTGACAGGTACCGATCCCGTAAAAGACTCAATTTCTACCGTGCTCGTATTGGCCACGCTTGTAGGAATTATTTGGGTGTGGCGGAACGGCGTAAGACGTCGCGTCCTTTAGAGGTTAAGCGGCAAACCATCCATTGCGGACGCATGGGGCTGGAAAACCAAGGCTCAGCCAAACCTTCGGCTATCGCAGTTTTGATAATGATTTTACGAACGGGTTCTCCGAACGTGTCAAACATCGCCAACCGTCCATCCTCGCGGTTCAACCCACCGCGCAGCCAGTCGCGCAATTCCAGCTCTGTCTCACGCGCAGAAAATCCTGCACGATCCGAAAAAATCGTCATAATCAGCCCATTCACCTTGCCGGGAATTGTTGCGGTCTTCGCCGCTTTCCCCGTGCTTGAGGCTCTGTTACAACAAGATAGAAAATATCCGGTTAAGCGGTGGGCATAATCGGGACACAGGGGACAACACGTGTCAGATATAACGAAGAAAATTTTCTCAATTGAACAAACTGAGACGGGCAAAACGCCTTCGGAGCCGTCAAAATCCGATCTTATTCGGACCGTTTCTCAGGAACCTATCAGCCGAATACAAAAACCGGTCTCAGACGATGTTCCTGATTTCGTGACTCGGGAATCGATCACTCCACGTCCGGCACCGCCGGGCTTGGCAGAAGAAGAAGAAGAAGAGCGTCCACCCAAAGGCGCAGGCTGGCTCGTTTTAGGGTTTGCCGTCCTTTATGTTGTTGCCGCGGGGCTCTATTTTGGGTTCCCACTGCTGTCAGAAACTGCAAGTCTCGTTGCGTTGACGGGATTAGGCTTGCTTTTAACACTCCCCCTCATTCTGCTTTTCCTACTTTGGCGAACCCTGCGTCATTTGGGGCGGATTAATTACCAAAATGTACGTTTGTCTCGCGCCGCAGATATTCTTGTAACGCCGGATCAGGAAGCTTTGAAACGCACAGACAATCTGGCCAACGGTATTCGAGCGCAAATATCGAAATTAAACAGCGGCCTGGCAGATACAGTTGAAGCGCTGCAAGGCGTTCAGACTGCCGTTACGAGAGAAAGTCAGACCTTGGACGCAGCCGGAGCCGTCTTAGCTAGCCGTTCAGAAGATGCCGGGCGGAACCTAACACTCCAAAGACAAGCTTTGGAGAGCATGTCAGCTACATTTGAAACGCGGATGGGCACGCTCTCCTCGCAGATCACGGATGCAAGCCAAGCGCTGGACGAACTCTGTACAGCAGCGGAAACAAAACTTCTTACTGCGGGCGAAGCGATTGAGAAAGCCTCGGGAGCTGTTGAGCAAACTGTTGAAAAGAGCGCGGCTCAGATTAGTGAGAAAATCACCTCTCTCGAAGATACGAGCCGCAACATCGGAGATGTCGCAAGCGCTTTGACGACAGATTTGAACAAGGCCTCAGAAGATTTAAACGAAACAGCCAAGAGTTTTACCGAAGGCACTGAAAGCTTTGAAAAAATTAGAGCACAAGCTGAGTCACAACTGTCTGATCTACAATCCACAATCGGGCAAGGTTATCAAATGCTCTCTGAACTGCGCGATGCGTCCGAACTGCGCGCTTCTACCGTGTCATCCCATTACGAAGCACTATCAGCGCAGATGAAAAAATCTGAAGATGATACACTCGCCGCGCAAGGTCAGACGACCAGAATGGTTGAGTCCAACCTCGCCCAAATGCGGCGTGATTTTTCCCGGATGGAAACGGGTTTGCAGGCTTTACAGGCCAAATTGAACAATCTGAGAGAGGCCTCAGAGTCATTTGTACCAATTGACAAAAAGCCGACCCGCCTGAATTTGATGCCTTTGGACACGGATTTTCCACCTGTTGAGCCACCGCGACAATTCGTAAAGCCGGATAGAGTTGAGAATGCAGACGGGCCTCTTAATCTTGGTATGGATATGGAGATTCAGTCGGAGGATGCGCCCCTCGTCAATTTTCAGCCGGAGGTTATCACCCGACCTGGCGATATTTCACCAAAGAAAAAAGGCAGAGGCTTTGGACGGCGCACGGACAAGGAAGAAAAATCGGGTTGGCGCTGGCGGGATATGCTCGGAACGCTGGAACGTCCTGACATGACTGACGCCCCGACCAGCCCGCTTTCCGCAATGAATGAGCCGCCTATCCCGCATCGTGATATAGACGGGGTGGCTTTACTATCCGCGCTACAACTCACGCCGGCCGCCATTGTCGATGAAGGCACTGTAGTCGATGCAACCCAGGCTAGGATTAACAGCGGAGAGCCTGGATTGACTGCACTCGTATCCGAGAAATTACCGGAGGCTGTGGCGCATTTGAAAGATAATCTGGAGGCGGATGAAACATTGAAAGCAGATTTGCGGCTGTTCACAACCGATTTTGCCAAAATGATTGGAAACACACCGCCCACGGCGCCTGCTCTGCGCGCGGCTCTCGGCTCACCGGAAGGCCGCGCTTATCTTCTCTGTGCTGCTGCTTTCAAACCGGAATTAAGAGCATGAATGTCATGGCCAAAGTCAGAAGGGCCTTTCCCATTCTTTGGCTGAGCTGTTGAATGATTGGCGTGGGTATAATGAAGGCGGCATCAAAAAAGGCACGGATTGTAAAAACCCGCGCTTTAATGACTTTATGACCACGGTGTTGCGGGCTTGCAAAATTCGCTAAGCTTTGCTTGGCTTGCCCTCCCGCGTCCTTAGCCTTATGGCCGCGCCATGATTGAACAAAATGGAAAATGGGACTCCCGGACCGCGGAAATCGAAGATGCTGGGCAACGATTGGACAAGTGGCTGTCCGAGTGGACGGAATTGTCACGCTCTCGCATTCGGGACCTTGTCGAGACAGGAAATGTAAGGGCAGATGGCGATATTATTAGGAAAGTTACTGCGAAGGTACGTTCCGATATCGAATATGCCGTGCGCGTCCCTCCACCAGTGGACGATACGCCGCAGCCTGAGGACATCCCTTTAAATATTCTGTATGAAGACGATTATCTGATTGTTTTGAACAAGCCTTCCGGCATGACTGTGCATCCCGCACCAGGCTCACGCAATGCGACTTTGGTCAATGCATTGCTCTTTCATTGTGCTGATAGCCTATCAGGTATCGGCGGCGTTATGCGTCCAGGTATCGTCCACCGTTTGGATAAGGATACATCCGGCGTCATGGTGGTCGCAAAAACTGATAAAGCCCATCAAGGATTGTCCAAGCAATTTGCAAAACATTCGATTGATCGAATTTACACTTGTCTTGTCCGCGGTGCACCAAAGCCACGGTCAGGTCGCGTGGCCTCCCGTCTGGCCAGATCACCAAATGATCGTAAAAAACAGGCGGTTGTGCGCGGGACAATGGATAATATAGAAGCCTCTGATGTGGGTCGTCATGCCGTGACCCATTATCGCTATGTCCGCGGATTTGGCCGCGCCCAGCATGCCAGTATTGGCACGCCTAAAATCAGTCAATTGGACTGCCAACTGGAAACGGGACGAACCCACCAAATTCGTGTGCATTTATCTCATATTGGCTGCCCGCTGCTGGGGGACCCACTTTATGGAAAGCAAAGGGCTTATGCGACATCGAACCATCCGGCAGAGGAAGCTGTGCGTTTGGCGGTCGCTGATTTTAGACGCCAAGCACTACATGCACGTCATTTGGGATTCGTTCACCCCATCACGAAGGAACATCAGAGTTTTGAAGTAGATGTCCCTCCGGATATGCAGCACTTATTGGATGTGCTTGATAATCTGCCTGTAAATTAAGCGTGAGTAAAAGTTCAATGCGGGAACTCTTTAAACCCGAAAAGACTTACCTATATGTATGCGCTGGAGGAAATGAGTCTCATGGCTGAAACAAAAACATTATCGACAAACACATCCGCAAAGGATGCGACCTATAGCGGAAATATGAAATTGTCCGTGGCTTTGTCGCCCGAACAAGGTCTGAACTCCTATCTGCAGGAAATTCGTAAATTCCCTATGCTTGATAAGGATGAAGAATTTCGCCTCGCGAAGCGTTGGGTTGAGGACGGGGATACGGCAGCTGCAGAAAAAATGGTTACTTCACATCTCCGTCTCGTCGCGAAAATTGCTATGGGCTATCGCGGTTACGGATTGCCAATCGGAGAAATCATTTCCGAAGGGAATGTTGGCCTGATGCAAGCAGTGAAGAAATTTGATCCCGATAAAGGGTTCCGCGTTTCAACCTATGCGATGTGGTGGATCCGTGCGGCCATTCAAGAATATGTTCTGCGCTCTTGGTCACTTGTCAAAATGGGGACAACAGCCGCACAGAAAAAACTCTTCTTCAATCTTCGCCGGATGAAGGGCGAGATGAAGGCTTTGGAAGATGGTGACTTACGGCCTGAACACTTGACCAAAATTGCTACGGATCTTGGCGTGAAAGAATCCGAAGTAACATCCATGAATCGGCGCATGTCCGGCGGAGGGGACAGCTCTTTGAACGTCACAATTGGCGGCGAAGATGGCTCTGCGCAATGGCAGGATTGGCTGACAGACGACTCCGAATCTCAGGAAGAAATTCTTGGCGACGCGCAGGAACATGATGCCCGTATGGATCTTTTGCGAGACGCCATGTCAGACCTTAATGAGCGTGAGCAAGATATCATCACCCGTCGCCGCTTGGCTGAAAAGCCGATGACCTTGGAAGAACTGGCCAAAATTTACAAAGTTTCGCGCGAGCGAATTCGACAGATCGAGGCCCGCGCATTCGAAAAGCTGCAAGCCGCCATGTTGGCGGCGGCGCAGCCAGCCGGATTGATTGAAGGTTAATTCGGAACGATTGGCCTCTGCTTCCGTTTATTTTGTGAAGTCACCAAACTGGAGATAACACAATGAATATTTATGAACGTCTGAAACAGGACCACGACAAACAGCGCGATTTGTGTGAACAAATTAAACACACGCGCGGCGACTCCGTAAAGCGTAATTCGCTTTGGAAAGAACTCCGTGTTGAATTAGAAGCCCACGCCTCCGCTGAAGAGCAGGCTTTCTATTCAGAGCTCATGAAGGAGCCCGAAGGGACAGACGAAACTCGTCATGCCGTTGAAGAACATCAGGAAATGACAGAGATGATTGAAGTCTTGGATAATTTAGACATGGATGCCGACATCTGGATGAAGAAGTTTGAAAAGCTTGCTCATCGCGTCATTCATCACGTTGATGAGGAAGAAGCAGAATTTTTCCCAAAAGCTAAGAAAATCTTCTCAAAAGAAGAAGCTAAAGAAATGGGCGAAACTTTTGACGACAGAAAACCTGCTGAAGTCAAAAAACAAAAAGCTGCATAACCAGACCCTTATGCGTGCGCATCAAAACGCGACAAACGGTACCCTCTGTCGCGTAACATGCCCACAAAGCCCCGCCCAATGAGTTTCGATAAATAAGAAACTCATGGAGCGGGTTTTTTTATGAGACCTAAAGCGCCGTTAGTCATCTGGGTGACGAAGATGTCATGTGTCTACTTAAGAATATTAACAGAGCGCAAAGCCTTTATGTCACTTTATGGGAGTGTCTTTACATTGGGATTTCTATAATGTTTCGAAATCAGTTTATGTCGGCGCTTCTATGTGGGGCCGCCTTTTTGGCTGCCGCCGCCTATTCCCCTATCGCAGGTGCTTTTGGCATTGGCGTACAACCGTCCACTGTCGAAATGACAATCAAACCCGGTGATCGCCAACGTCAAATTGTAACGGTTGGTAATGTTCACAAATCCAAAACGATAAGCCTGACCATGGGACTTGCGGACTGGTCACTGGATGAAAATGTGAAACTTATTTTGGATGCGCCCGGAGACACCGAGCGCTCTGCGTCAGAATGGGTGCGATATTAGCTGGCACTGCCCTCGCCTCGCTTGCATCCACTGCTCAGGCGAGTTTTCTGAATAAAGATTTCTGGTGCCGGACCTATGGCTGTGTAGTTGTGCATGATGGTGTCAATTACGACATTTATGATAATTGTCTCTTTGCCAGTAACTCCTGCTGCGTTCCTGTTGGCGGTCAGATGATCGATTTTTATACGCGTGCGGGCGATACCAATGTCACCGGATTACTCGGCGGGACAGGCCCGAACCTGCCTGATAGAGACGAAGGATTTATCTTCGGCATCACGCAGGACGGTTCCTCCATAAATGCAAGTATCATTGACAATGGGGACGGGTATTTGGATGCCTCTGACAGCCTCGGCGCTTTCACCTTGAACCCGAATACGGATATCCGGCTCGACGGTTCCGGGCGGTCTTACTCGCACAGCTTTTTTATCTCCTCCCGAAACACCCGGTTTTCTCTGCGCGCCTTGGCTTCAATCTCGAATGCGACCGGAGATTTCGCTAATACGATTCAGTTGGGCGACATCAAACTGACACCCAGTTTCGAAATCTCAGGCAATGATGCTGGATTTCAATTCGGATCCCGCGCGAATACGTCGAATATACAAATTGTCAGTGGGGTTGATAACCTCGGCGATCAGACCGTCGTTCCGACGCAAATAATGAATTTTGGCCGTCAGCAGGGCATTCGTCAGCGCAATGGTGATATTGATGAACAAACCATCCGCCTCGATTTTCTCTATGAAATGCCGGATTACGATCTGAGTATGGGAACGGGCAGTGTAAACGTCGATGTTACGTTCGACTTTTACTGCGAGAATTAGTTAGTCAAATGTATCGCCAATGACCCGTTCGACGCGCGGCAACATGATCCAATTCATAATGAGCGCACCCAAGTGCGTGGCCCCAACAAACCATATCAGGGCGTTGTTCGAACTATAGTGAAAGACGAAGTAAGCGGCAAAACCTACCCAAACCGGGGCAATGAAACTAATAAAAATGGCGACCCATTTTAGATATTTTTCTTTGCGGAAAACTTTGCGCCGCAGGTTCCAAACCCGCATCCGTTCGGCCTTGCTCTTTCCCAGCACAAAGCGAAGACAATAGAGCCCCGCCAATACGCCGACCAACATCCAATTATTGATTTCAAGGTAATAAGCGGCCCCCAATGATAGCAGGGTGACTACTAAATTGACGGCCGCTAAACGTTTGAAATAATCGCGCATGGAGGATGATAACGCGAAAGAGTCTTAATCCTGTTAATCTACAAGGTGATTTTCAGATTAAGCCTCGACCACCGGAATAATTGTCACGCTTTCGCCGCAACCACAAGCATCTGTCTGATTTGGATTTTTGAATGTGAACTTTGATGACAGGATATCGACTTCATAGTCCACAACAGAGCCGAGCAGGAAAAGTACGGCTTTCGCATCGACCACGATTTGCACACCCTTATCTTCGACCACTTCGTCGAACTTTTCAGGTTCTGAGACGTAATCCATCAGATATTCCATACCTGCACAGCCGCCATTTTTAACGCCCACACGTAAATAACCTTCCCCGCGTTCTTCCAGAATTTCGCGCACGCGCTCAGCAGCGGCGTCTGTAAGGGTGACAAGTTTTGGTCGGGGGCGGCGGGTTCTGGTTATCGTTTCAGTCATTAGAGCATATTCAATTCTAAGCGGGCTTCATCACTCATGCGGTCGGGGGTCCACGGCGGGTCAAATGTCATTTCCACCTCTACGCGGCGGACGCCTGCTACGACTTCGCAGGCCTCGCGCACCCATTCCGGCATTTCACCTGCCACAGGACAGCCTGGCGCTGTGAGTGTCATGGTCACTTTCAAGGTCCGGTCATCTTCCAATTCAACTTTATAAATCAGCCCTAACTCATAGATATCAGTAGGAATTTCCGGATCATAGACAGATTTGAGTTGGTTGATAACATCAGCCGTAATCCGCTC
>JAHDFA010000061.1 GCA_020628495.1 Hellea sp. | reverse complement strand
CATCACGGCTTGGCGGTAAGCGGATTATCCCGCAAGTTTGGTAATGTTTCTGTGGGGCAGGGGGCTTAGTTTGCCTTGAAGAATTGTTCCGTCTTCAAAGAGGTCCACTTGCGCTTATATTGTCTCCAACCCATCTTGCATTCTTCTCCGCCCCGCCTATCCTCATAGCCAAAGGGGAGTTTATGTCAGATCAGATACCGGAGAGACCGAGTGCGGCCAATCAAGCGGCCTATTGGAAATCGACCTTGCGCCTGACGGTCTCGCTTCTTACCATCTGGTTTTTGGTGTCCTTCGGAGCGGGCATTATTTTCCGTGAAGCCTTGGATAATTTTAGCATTGGCGGCGCGCCGCTTGGATTCTGGATGGCGCAGAACGGCGCGATCTATGTCTTCCTTCTGCTGATTGTCATCTACTGCATCCGCATGACGCAGCTTGAAAAAAAATACGGGATTAAGGGGTAGGCCGTGGTTGAGCCCTGGACCATATTCTGGGTCGTCGCGACCTTCGGCCTTTATATCTTCATCGCCATTCGCGCGCGCGCGGGCTCGACGGAAGATTTCTACGTCGCCGGACATGACGTTCATCCGGTCATCAACGGGATGGCCACAGGCGCAGATTGGATGTCTGCTGCGAGCTTTCTCTCCATGGCGGGATTGATCGCGTTTCTGGGGTATGGCGGGTCAGTTTATCTCATGGGCTGGACAGGCGGCTATGTGTTGCTGGCTTTGCTTCTCGCGCCTTATTTGCGGGAGTTTGGTAAATTCACCGTGCCGGATTTTGTTGGCGACAGATATTATTCCAAAGTCGCGCGCGTGATCGCAGTCGTCTGCGCGCTCTTCGTCAGTTTCACTTATATTGCGGGTCAGATGAAAGGCGTCGGTGTGGCCTTTTCCGGTTTCCTCGGCGTGTCGTTCAATATGGGTATTCTGATCGGTATGGCGATTGTGTTTTTCTATGCCGTTCTTGGCGGGATGAAAGGCATTACCTATACGCAGGTCGCGCAATATGTGGTTCTGATTTTCGCTTATACAGTTCCGGCTATTTTCATCAGCCTGACCATTACAGGTAATCCGGTTCCGCAGCTCGGATTCATCGGCAATGCTGCAGGCACGGATGTTAGTATGCTCGATAAGCTCAACACCGTTGTGACGGATTTGGGTTTTCGCGAATACACCTCGACGGATAAATCCAAGCTGGATATTTTCTGTATCACGGCGGCACTGATGTTCGGCACGGCGGGATTGCCCCATGTCATCATTCGCTTCTTCACCGTTGGCAGTGCGCAGGCCGCGCGGAAATCGGCAGGATGGGCGCTGCTCTTTATCGCCTTGCTCTATACCGTTGCGCCCGCAGTCGGTGCCTTTGCCCGGATGAACTTCGTCGATACGGTCAACGAAGCGGTCTATATTGCGGATAGCGAAAATTATGAGGCACGTGCTGCAGAGATTTTAGCGGATGGCGGAAAGCCTGTCCCCGAATGGTATAAAGATTGGGAAAAAACAGGTCTGCTGGCTTATGAGGATTTGAACGGCGACGGTGTGATGCAATATCGCGGACCCGATGCGGCGGATGGCCTGGCCAATGAAGTGACGCCGAGCCGGGATATTTTCGTGCTGGCCAATCCGCAAATCGCCAATCTCCCCGATTGGGTCATTGGATTGGTGGTCGCGGGCGGTTTGGCCGCCGCCCTCTCCACGGCAGCAGGACTGCTCATGGTGATCAGTTCGGCGGTTTCGCATGACCTCCTCAAACGGACGTTCAGACCGGATATGAGCGAGAAAGGTGAAATGCTCTCCGCGCGGATTGCGGCGGCCTTTGCCGTGCTCATGGCGGGATTATTAGGTATATTCGCAACTCAGTTGCCCTTTGTGGCGCAGGTGGTGGCCTTTGCCTTCGGGCTGGCGGCGGCGTCGCTTTTCCCCATCATTTTCCTCGGCATTTTCTGGAAGCGAATGAGTAAGGAAGGCGCAATCTCTGCCATGGTCACCGGATTGGTGACGACTTTCGGATATATCTATTATTTCAAATTTGGCGGCGGTACGGCAGAGAATTGGCTGTTTGGCGTCTCGCCTGAAGGCATCGGCTTTGTCTTTATGTGGCTGTCCACAGCTGTCGGTTTAGGCGTGTCTCTAGTGACACCTCCGCCACCGCAAGACATACAAGACCTTGTTCAGGATATCCGTATTCCCGGAACCCGCCATATACATGGGGCAGGGGATCAGGCTATGCCGCCCGCGCCGGAAACCATTGCCTAGGACCACATTGATAATGAAACCTGTAAAGCTCTCAAACTCCGATTGGACCATTGGCGGTAATGCACCTTTGGCCGTTATTGCAGGACTAAACGTTTTGGAGGATGCCGGCTTGGCCCTCGAGATCGGGACAGAGCTTAAGCGGATTTGCGTGGATCTGGGCTTGCCCTATGCGTTCAAGGCCAGTTTCGATAAAGCCAACCGGTCCTCCATCAAATCCTATCGCGGCCCCGGTTTGGACGCGGGGCTGACCATGTTGGAAACCGTCAAGGGCAAGCTGAACGTTCCGATTTGTACGGATGTGCATGAACCGGCCCAATCCGCCCGCGTCGCCGCGGTTGCGGAGATTGTTCAACTCCCGGCTTTTCTCTGCAGGCAGACGGATTTGGTCGTGTCCATGGCAGAAGCCACCCAGGCCGCAGGCGGCGTTTTACATGTCAAAAAAGCGCAATTTCTCGCGCCGTGGGATACGAAAAATATTGTCTCGAAAATCGGCGAAGTCGCGCCTGATTTGGATGTCGTCCTGTGCGAGCGCGGGTCGAGCTTCGGTTATAATAATCTCGTCGTGGATATGCTCGGCATAGGCGCCATGCAGGCCTTGGGCGTGCCCGTGACGATTGATGCAACACATGCGGTGCAGCTACCGGGCGCGGATCCCCGCACAGCGGGTGCGTCGACAGGGGGTCGTCGTGAGGGTGTTCCTGTCATCGCGAAATCCGCTATTGCAGCGGGTGCGGATGGCGTCTTCCTCGAATTTCACACCGAGCCAGATGCGGCGCTTTGTGATGCGCCGAGCTGTCTGCCAATTTCTGGCGCGGCAGACTTACTGAAGACATTGAAGCACGTCCATGAGGCGGTCGTTAATTAAAGCAACTTGCATCTTGAATGGCGACGGGACATATCCTTTATGTTCGAATACGAACATTTATGACGATGAAGAGCCTGCCCTATGCCCAATCCTGATTATGATTTATCCGGCCGCGATATCATTGTTGTCGGCGGCGGCGGTTATATTGGCGCCCATGTTTGCAAGACAATAGCCGAGCGCGGCGGCCGTCCCATCGTCTTTGATAATTTCCAAGCGGGTCATGAGCACGCCGTTAAATGGGGACCTTTTGTCAAAGTGGATTTGCGTGACCGCGCGGCAATATTGGCAGCATTTGAACAACACCCGAACGCGAACACAGTTGTCCATCTCGCCAGCTCAATTGAAGTCGGAGAGGGCGAAAAAGCGCCGGAAGGGTTCTATGAGAATAATGTGTCGGGCGCGCTCAACCTTCTCATGGCGATGCGAGAGGTTGGGGCAGACCGCCTGATATTTTCATCGACCTGCGCGACTTATGGCGAGACGCAAAATATGCCATTGCTGGAATCGGAAATACAAAATCCGTTCAGCGTTTATGGCAAAACCAAACTCGCCATAGAGCATATGATACAAAGCTATCACAAAGCCTATGGCCTAAATTATGTGACCTTCCGCTATTTCAATGCCTCAGGCGCGGATGCGAGCGGCGAGATTGGGGAAGAGCATGACCCCGAAACACATTTGATTCCGAACGCTTTGAAGGCAGCCGCTGGATTGGGGCAGGGGCTGAAACTTTTCGGGACGGATTATGACACGCCGGACGGGACCTGTGTTCGCGATTACATCCACGTCAATGATATTGCCGAAGCCCATATTCAGGCGATCCGCGTCATGGATGGCGGCTTGACCCAAGCCGAAGTCAATCTCGGCACGGGTGAGGGCTATAGCGTGTTGCAAATCATCAAGGCGATTGAGAAAGTGACGGGCCTGACCGTGCCTTATGAGGCGGGACCCAGACGAGAAGGGGATTTGACGCAGCTCTATGCGGATGCGTCGCGTGCCCGCAATATTCTTGATTTCACGCCGGAGCATTCGAGTTTGGAGAATATCATCGCGACAGCGTGGAATTTCCACCGCGCAAAATGGGGCTTATAAAATCTCTGTCGCTGCCTCGATGATGCGGTTTTGGTCGTCTTCCGACAGATAGGGATGCATGGGCAGGCTGACGACGTGATGTCGGCAGGCCATGGTGTTCGGCAGGCCGTTCCCCGCCACCGGAAAATCGCGATAGGCTGTATGCATATGGATGGGCAGCGGATAATAGCGGGCGGTTGGAATGCCTTTTTCTTTCATTGTGAGCGAGAAGCCTTCGGCATTCGGAACTTCCATTGTGTATTGCGCCCAAGTCGAAATCACCCTGTCTTTAATTTGCGGGGTTTGCTTGACGTGCGATGTCAACGCGTCCGAATAGCGTTTTGCAATGACATTCCGCTTCTGAATTTCGTCTTTGAAAATTGCGAGTTTTGGAAGGAGAATCGCCGCTTGCAATGTGTCCAGCCGCGAATTTGTGCCAATATGGTCGCTGTCAAACGGTGCTTCGCCGCGTCCGTGAAACCGCAAGGATCGCATCAGATCATTCAGCACATCGTCATTCGTCAGAACCGCACCGCCATCGCCGTAGCAGCCCAATGGTTTGGCAGGGAAGAAACTCGTCGTTTGAACATCGACCCATTCCAGCGGATGTTTTCCGTCCAATGTTGACCCAAAACCTTGCGCGCAATCAGAGATGATTTTCAGGCCGGCCTCACGAATAATGGGCGCAAGGGTCGGATAATCCGCGCATTGTCCAAAGAGGTCCACGATAATGACGGCGCGGGGCGTAAGCTGACCCTCGCGTTTAATTTGCGCAATCGCCGTCTTCAGGCTGCCCGCATCCATATTATATGTTTCGCGATCAATATCGACAAAGACAGGCGTGGCCCCGCGCAAAGCGATAACTTCCGCTGTCGCGCAATAGGAGAATGACGGGCAAAATATGGCGTCACCCGGGCCAATATCCCAAGCCATGAGCGGCAGCATGATGGCATCTGTTCCATTGGCGCAGCTGACGGTATGTTTTGCATCGGCAAAATCGGCAAGCTTGGCTTCAAACTCATGGACTTGCGGACCCAGAATATATTGTCCGTGGGTCAAGACATCTGCGATTCCGGCGTCGATTTCGTCTTTCAAACGGGCTTGTTGCGCATGAAGGTCGATAAAATGCATGAGGGTCAATCTCTGGGCTAACTTATGAGAAGATATACGTCACCACGACCAAACGTCATCAACAAATATGATGTCACTTTGGACATAAAGGCCGAACCCGCATGGACTTGAACTCAAGTTAAGAACCGTCTTTAGTGAGACGGGGGGATGAGATGATGGAAACCTATATTTATGCGGGGTTTTTATCCTATGCGCATGCGGACGAAATCGTCGCAGCAAAGCTGCATCACGCTTTGGAAACTTATAAAATACCAAAGGGCCAAAGCGGCAAGCTCTCGCCGATATTCCGGGATACGGATGAATTGACGGCCCATCATAGCTTGTCCGAGAAAATCCGAGGCGCGGTCACGGGCTCGCGTGTTCTGATTGTCCTTTGCTCGCCTGCAGCTAAAGCCTCCCATTGGGTGAATGAAGAAATCCGCCTTTTCCGGGAGCTCCACGGCGAAGCTTCCATTCTTTGTGTCTTAGCTGAAGGGACACCCGAAACAGCGTTTCCACCCGCGCTCTTGGAAGGCGGCAGAGAGCCATTGGCCGCAAATCTGGGTCGTTCGAAAGAGAGCTTCCGGCTCGGCGTGACACAGATTGCCGCCGCCATGCTGGGGGTCGGGCTGGACACACTCATCCAACGCGAAACCCGCCGCAAACGCAGACGTCTGCAGGCCGTCACAGCAGGCGCACTCATATTCTCCACTTTCATGGGCGCGACGACCTTCTCTGCGGTCACTGCGCGGAAAGAGGCCGACGCCAACCGTATGCAGGCCGAAGGTTTGGTCGAATATATGATTACGGATTTAAAGGAAAAGCTGGAGCCGGTCGGACGGCTCGATATTCTGGACAGTATTGGCGACCGCGCGGTCGAATATTATGACGCGCAGGATATTTCAAAGCTGCCGGATGACAGTCTTGCGAGGCAAGCGCGGGCGCGGCATATCCTTGGCAAAGTCTCATTAGATGCTGGTAAATATGATGAGGCACAAGCAGAGATAGAAGCAGCAGCTAATCTCACACAAGAAATCTATGATCGCAATCCAGATGATACGAGTGCAATTTTTGATCATGCGCAAAGTGAGTATTGGGTGGGTACAGTTTTCGTTTATCAAAAACAGTATGATGCTGCGATGCCATTTATGAAAAAATATGCGGCTCTTAGCGAACATCTCCATAAAATTGACCCAAATAACTTGGATTGGAATATGGAGAGGGCTTGGAGTGCGAATAATATTGGTTTGTTAGAATACCGGTTAGGAAATGATGAGGCAGCTTTGACCTCATATCTCAAGGGAGCTTCTTACTTTGAGAATGCTCTTAGATTGTCTCCTGATAACTCAAATATCCAGTTTGAACTCGCAAATGTTTGGGCCGGATTAGCGAATATTTCTGCGAAGAGAGGTGAGGGAGCTGTCGCACTAACTTATAGGCGAAATCAAATTCGTATTTATCAGTCAATACTCGAAAGGACTCCAGATAATTTCAAATTGAAATATAGATTGGTCCGAGCAAAGGAGACTGTATTTCGGACAAATATGCCCGATCTGGAGGAGAATGAGGCGCTTGAAATTTTGGATTTCTGTTTCAAAGAATATGACACCTTAATAGCATACGATCCTAAAAATAAAAAATGGCAAGAAGCGTATAAACAGCTGATTACATTTCTTTCAGAAAATCAGGAGAATTTTCAGTTGGGAAATCTCGAAACTTTGAATCTCCGCGCGCGAATAAAATCTCTTCAAGACTTATAAGGTCGTATCTTATTATTCTATGACACATTTTCAGCGCGCAATCGTGGTTCATATTCCCTCCCGGCTTTGCGCGGGAGGGAATATGAACTTAAATCGCGATTTAATCTATCTTATGGTGGATGATCATTATCCAGGCCCGGATCGATAATTATGTCCGTGTATAGGGTCTCGCCGTTTTCCTCCTGCGTGATTGTAACATGCAGATTATACTTCATCCGAAGTGGGGCAATTCGCCAACGATTTTCCATCAGAAACATATTATTATTGTCTAATGTGCAAATTTTTACACAATTGCGCATGTGGTCATCTCGGTCATTTTCGACACTAAATTGACGATGTTCGGAAAACGTCCAGTGATCATTATCGGCGTGGAACAAAATCCAAACGGGCCTTGTAATCCGTAGGTCCAGTGGGCTTGGTTTGAACGGGTTTTGTTTATCATCACTTTCAAACCATTTGATGTATTCATCCATGATATGTTTGAAGTCGCCAAGTGTATAGGCTCCGCCTATCCGTCCCGGTAAATTAGAACAATGTGCTTCGAAATCATTAAGAAGCTTTTCGCGTTGCAAGGCGAGATCACCCGCTTTGATGCGGTTACGGACAATAATTCCATCTACCATATTGACAGACACGGGTAAAAGAATGGGTCCAGAGCCTTTATAATCGCGTTGGAAATCCGCCCAGTCCCTTAAAAAATCTGGGTTGCCTTGTATTTGGTCTTTTGTTGGTCGAGCCATTTTTTTCTCCCTGTTGAATGCTGCATTTTTAAGATGAGTGTTTCCAATTAGTCCGTGATGTTTGTCACGTTTGCCAATTTTTTATGGCTTGAGAGGATGTAAGCTGCTGTATCGCCATGGCGAGATTGGCGGCCTCTTTGCGGTTAAAAACTTTGAAACCTGCGAAATGGACGCCCAGCAAGGTCCCGTCACGAATATCCAGCAATGGGGAGCCAGAACTTCCGCCCATTGTTGAGGCATTGTGGCAAATCGCAGCCATCGTAAAGCGTGTGTTGTCATCTTCGTCTACAGACGTTTCTACGCCGAAAGGGGTATCCGTATCCGTACTGTGTCGGAAAATTTGCCCTTGGCTGAGCCGTTTCACAGCAAAGACCGGATTATCTTCGACAACGGCCAGAATGTCCGGCCTCTCTGGCGTATGTGTGTCCGGGTAGCCGATGACGACAATTTCTTGCCCGTCGAGACCGTCTGTCTCTTTTGGCGCTAATGCAATCGGCTTGCGGTTTTTGACGGGGCGGGCGAGCGTATAAATTGCGATATCGAGGCCCGTAAGAAGGAGCGGGGGCTCATTTTTAAACGGTGCAAAGTCCGAGGCGTCCTTATCTTTTTCAGCAATAAATTCGATACCTCCGGGATCTGTATCATCCAGGAGATAATGCCCATACATGCCATGCACGTGACGATTAGTTATAACATGCCGATCTGAGACTAGAAAACCCGTACCAAAACTGTAGTCTTCTGCAGTCGGAATGCCTTCTTGAGCGTAACCAATACGGCCCGTCGCGAGATAGGCGTCGCGCAGAACCGCATAGGGTCCGGTCAGCATCTGTAATTGTGCTGCGGCGAGTTTTCCGGCCGGAGCCAGAGGTGCGCTGACATTTCCGGCCAGCATCGGATTTGCCGGGAAGACAACACCGGGCGTTTCCGTTCGGTACAGCGCAGATTTTAACGGGCGTGTTTTGGCTTTGATCCCGAAGAAGAATTTCGCCGCCAGCCAAATCAAAACCAAACCGAGCAGCAATGCGGCGATAATTATCCGCCAATCAAACTTGGGTGGGACGGGCGCGTTGACTTGCGCTTGAAGGGCGAGATAGTCCGCCCGCCATCCTTCAATTTGCGAGGGCATAATGCCGTCCGGCATGTTGATCGCTGTTATGGCGGCGTTGAGTTGAGTTAATCTTGTCTCAATGTCCGATAGGGATGACAAGAGGCTTTCCGGATCCGCCCCGTCCGCATTGCTGAGAGAGACCAAATCATTCAATTGGCGCTGAATGTCCGAAAGCTGTGCCTCGGCAGCGCTCAAGGCTTGCCCTTCATCAGATATGTCTGCCTCTGTTGCCTTGTTTTCTATTTCGGTGCCCAGTGCGGCGATTTCAGATTTCAGATCGGGTTTTACAGTGCGAGAGGACAATGCCGAGACATCTGCAATTAATGCGTCAATTTCTTCCTGAATGCCTGCTCGCAAATAGGTTTCTGACGTAAATTTTGACAGGTCCTCGCGTAGTTCAGTCAAGCGCTGCGCCACATCTGTTTTCACGTCTGACAGTCTCTGCCTTTCTGCGGCCGTCAGACCCGGAGGTGGCGCGGGCGGCGTTTCCGTCTCAGCAGGATTACTGTTCACGGCGACGACATCCTCATCGATCGATTGGTTCGATGTTTCAGGCACTTCGGTCAATTCGTTGAGTGCCAAGATTTCACCAATACTGGCCGGGAAGTCCTCTATCCCGCCGCCATGCAAGCTCAGCACAGAGAGCTCGACCTCAGTAAAGCCCGTGACGGGCGCTGTTAATTGGTAGGTCTCAATCTTGCTGTTGACGGGATGCGTTTCTGTCTTTGTTTCGGTGAGTTTAATCCGGCCCGGACCATAGAAAGTGACGCGAAAATCCTGAAGCTTTGCCGATTGCGATGGATTGTCATAGATAATCGAATAGCTGTCCTGAAGCTGATAGGCCTTGCCGTAATCAATACGCAGGACTTTCAGAGGATTTTGCGGTTCTGTCTGTGCCGCCGCATCAAATGCGAAACAAATCGCGATAAGCGCAAATAAAATTTGTCTGATACGCGCCCAAAATTTCACGTTCATTCCCCGATGCCCATCATTTGTTTAAGTTTGGCCGCCATGTAATTCCAGCGAATTTTTGCCGTTGGCCATGACGGCCATCACGTTTGGCGGCAATGAATCCTTATAGGATTGGACAGACCATCTTTCTTTCCCCCGATTTAGACATTATGCCGCATTCATGACGCTCATTCACCCGCATGACTATATACAAAGCTATGAGGCCGGTATGGCTGCTTTGAAGCATCAGCCTTTTGACCGCGAGTTGCAGCATAAAGTCGTGCTTGCTTTGGCACGGGCAGGCGCGCTTGATTTTGCCATGTCAGAATATGACCGGTTCGGCTTGGCGGCCGTGCGTGGTCATGAAGATATTATGGCGTTGAATGGTCGCCTCTCAAAAGATTTATACTTGCGCACTTCTGGAAAAAAAGCGCTGAAACATGCCCGGGATGCCGCCAGAAAATACGAGACTGCCTTTCAGAATACGCTTGGATATTATTCAGGCATAAATAGCGCGACCATGGCATTGATGGCGGAAATGCCGGCGGAACGGGTTACGGCAAGAATAGAGGCGATTGAGGCTTTGCTACCTGTGTCGCAAGAGGTCACGCCCACGGATCATTATTTTACTGAGGCAACCCGGGCAGAGTGTTTCTTATTAAAAGAGGAGTTCGAAAAAGCCACCGCCGCGCTTCACGCTGCGGTTGATTTTGACCCGCTTAATTATGCGGCTCATGCAACGACGTTAAAACAGTTTTTGATGATTTGTAGAAAACGCGGCGACAGTGAGGACTGGCTGGCAGATTTCAAACCGCCGAGACCGCTGCATTATGCCGGTCATATCCGCCTCGACCAGACGAATATAGATCAAGATGCTTTGGAAGTTTCAATCGCGGATGCGCTGCAATACGAGGATGTAGGATTTGGTTTTGGTGCCCTGGCGGCAGGCGGCGATATTTTATTCGCAGAGAATCTTCTGGAGCAGGGCGCTGAATTACATGTGGTTCTGCCGTGTGACCAATCTGCATTTAAACGCGAGTCGGTGACGCCATTTGGAGAAAAATGGGAAAAAAGATTTGAGGCCTGCCTGTCCCGTGCCAGCTCGCTGCGGGTTATGACACCTGCGCCGGATTGGCCAAATCAAGCTCTGAACCGTCTGAGTGGATTATCGGCTATGGGCTATGCCGTCCTTCGCGGTCAGTCCTTGAGCGTTGATCCGCTTCAAATGTTGATTCTGAACGAAGGGTCCGCGCCGTCCTATACGGCAACGCATGCTCAAGATTGGGCGGGAACAGGACACGCACAGTTTCGGATGACATTGGCAGGATTACACAAAGCCTTTTCGGTTTCCGCGCCTGTTATCCGTTCCGATTTAGCGTGTGTCTTAAAAATTTCCGGCGAGAACGAGTCTGTTCAGTTCGAGAATGTGATTGCGGCGGTTGAAGCCGCACTTAAAGCAAGAGCGGAGCGAGACGCCGTCAAAATTGCCTTGCATTTGAAATTGCCAAATGAAGATACGGACTCCAATTTAAAGCAAATGTTGGGTGCAAGCTCCCCACAAAGCATTCTGGCGTCGGAAAGTTTTGCCAGCGTGCTGGCTGCACTGGCAGGTCCTCGGTATAAAATTATCTATGCCGGACAGGTCAAAACAGAGGCGGCAGAGCCACTCAGATGTTATACTCTGCAAGGCGTGGAGGTTTCACCGTATCCCTTGGCGTAGTCTTTCTGGCTGCGTGATAATAATCGCACCGGGTTGGCGGGCGAGTATGCCTTTTTTCTGAAGGTCGCTGACGGTGCGCGAGACAGTTTCACGTGTGGAATTTACACGTTCAGCAAGTTCGACAAAAACCGGATTAGGCCGGATAATGCGTGTGTCCGGTGCCATCCCGATAACGCGCGACAAGCGCGATAATTCCGCGCAAATCCGTCCTTTAGCGGAGAGGGTGAAGGCTTCAATCAGGCGGTGCGTCATCTGATCCAGTCGATTAGCCAGATCCTTGGCGAGCTCCAACGTCAGCGTCTCCTGCTCTTCCAGCAAGTGCCGCATTGTTTCGGTATTGATATACAGGACTTTTACATCGGTCTCAGCGATAATTTCGAAAGGCGGCGGATTTTCCGAGAGCAGGGCCGTGTGCCCGAAAAAATCTCCGCTATTAAAGTAGCCGACCCAAGTTGCTTCGCCGTTTTTCGAAAATGAGACCGCTTTAGCGCGCCCGGATAGAACATATCCGATTTTCTGCGGCTCTTCTTCTTGCAAGGCCAAGACTGACCCGCTTTCATATTGATGCGATGTTGTGCGCTCGGAAAGAGTCTCATACCATGGTAATGTTTCAGACGTTTGCATATAGCTTAAGTATCAGAATGTTTGAGCTTAAACCACTATAAGTTCTCCAAATTTTGTTTTACTTTCGGAAGCCAGTGCGAGATTGTTAGGGTCAACTGTTAATGCTAATCCGACTGGAAAGTCGCTTGTCTTTATTGTCTGCGAAAGAGCATTTGGAGAATGATGCTCCCCAATTCTAATTACGGCTATGTCCACTTCCCGCGCGGTGCGCTTAAGCTGGATAAGCCCGCCGGTCTTTAGGGCGCGCTTGACGAGGCCATAGCGCCTATCGTCGCTACCGCCCAAGAGGCGGGCCAGTTGGCGGTCATTGATGATGCTTTGCCTGGGACCGACATCTGCCAAGCCAGAACTCCGGATTGATGAACCCGTAAATCATTTGTGCGGCAGCGGAATGTCGTCTAATCCTTATCCGTCGTCTTTGATGGCCGGGGCTTAGTACCCCTGCGTATAGCGGCCGGCATCGGCCGCAACGATGCCTCTCTTGACCTAAGGTCGGGGAGGCTGTGACGTATGTCCAGGGAGCCTCTCCGGAGGAGCCTAAAGGTCATGGCGGCTGACTAGGTTCAGTTTACTAACTCCCCGGTCACCAGAGCGACGCTCGGTGACCGAAGAGGAGTTTAACATGCAGGCCATAGACAATTCAGATATGGATTTAAGTGAGGTGGAGATCGACCAAGCGGTCTTTGACCTGAAGTCTTTCGGTACGTGCCGCGCAGACGCTCTCTACGGACTGGTCAAAATAGGCTATGCCGCGTGTTACAAGAAATGGGTCAAGGACAATCAGGCAGGAGAACCGTCTACTATAATGACGGA
>JAHDFA010000060.1 GCA_020628495.1 Hellea sp. | reverse complement strand
CCCAACATCTTAAAACTTGCGATTTCCTCACGGCCTATGACCAAATGATCATGGACGGAAATGCCGACGGCATTGCAGGTTTCAACAATCATGAAGGTCATGTCGATGTCGGATTGGCTGGGCGTCGGATCACCGCTCGGGTGGTTATGGGCGAGAATGATTGCGGATGCTTCAATCGCTAGGCCGCGCTTGACGATTTCGCGCGGGTAAACCGGTGCGCGGTCAATCGTGCCTTTGCCCAAAATCTCATCTGCGATCAGGCGGTTCTTGCGGTCCAGAAACAAAACGCGGAATTGTTCGACGGGTTCAAACTGCATGGCCGTTCGGCAATAATCCAAAAGCGCATTCCAACTGGACAGGACAGGGCGTCCCAAAACGCTCTCGCGAGACATATGTGCACTGATGGCGTGGAGCAGTCGGAGATCGAGCGCCGTCTTCTCACCAACGCCTTTCACTTCCGTCAGGCGGTGCAAAGGCGCGGCGCATATCTCGCCAAGATTTCCAAAAGCCCGAATGAGGTCTTTGGCAATGGGTTTCACGTCCCGCCGGGGAATCGAATTAAAGAGGAAAAGCTCCAGCAGCTCATAATCCTGCAAGGCCGAAGGTCCGCCGTCCCGAAATCTTGAACGAAGTCGGTCGCGATGTTCCGCATAATGCGGCTTGGATTTGGCCGGACTAGGAATAGGGCGGGTAATGCAATCCGGCGGGTGATGTCGTGAATATTTCACAGCCATCTTTGGTCACGCCAATGGAATGTTCGAATTGCGCGGTCAGTTTGCGGTCCCGCGTTACCGCCGTCCATCCATCTGAAAGGATTTTGACATCCGGGCGGCCCAAATTGATCATCGGTTCAATTGTGAAAAACATGCCTTCGCGCAGTGTTTCGCCTTCGCCGGGGCGTCCGTAATGCAAGATATTCGGGCTGTCATGAAACAGTTTTCCAAGGCCGTGACCGCAGAAATCCGTGACAATGGAGCAGCGCTCGCCTTCAGCAAATTTTTGGATCGCATGACCAATATCGCCAGTCGTCGCGCCGGGTTTCACGGCTGCAATGCCGAGCATAAGCGCGTCATAAGTGATTTGTGTCAGGCGTTCCGCGCGGCGATTGACCTCGCCAACAGGATACATGCGCGATGTATCACCATGCCAACCATCCACTACGGAGGTGACATCGATATTGACTATATCGCCGCCTTTGAGAGGTTTATCATTAGGGATACCGTGACAGACGACGTGATTGATGGATGTGCAGACTGTATGTTGATATCCGCGATAACCGAGGCAGGCCGGAACGCCGCCATGGTCGAGGATGAACTCCATAGCCGCGCGGTCCAGTTCTGCCGTTGTGATGCCCGGTTTGACCATCGGTGCCAGCATATCCAGACAGCGGGCAGAAAGTTGTCCTGCCTTGCGCATGCCAGCAAAGCCATCTGGACCATGTAATTTTATCGCGCCGTCGCGAAGATCGGGGGCGTCTGCTGCATCAATATAATTCATGCTGGCGATATAGGACGGCTTTTCATGAGTTGCCACAGTTAATGCTGCGTTCTATCGCCCCGAATATGACAGCGAAGACGAAAGTAATGGCAGGCGTTCTCTTGATTGGAGACGAATTGCTCTCGGGTCGGACCCAAGATACAAACTTGGCGGAAATCGCCAAGTTTCTGGCACCGCTAGGCGTTCAGATTGGAGAGGCAAGAATTTTAGCAGATGATGCAGCCATTATTCGGGACACAGTAAAGTCCTTCTCTGAAAGGTTTGACTATGTCTTCACAACTGGCGGAATCGGACCAACACATGATGACATTACGGCTGATTGCATCGCGGCTGCTTTCGATCTCGGAATTTCTGAGCGTGAAGATGCTTTGGTTGAGCTTCGTAAAAGATATGAAGAAAGTGAGTTAAATACGGCTCGGCGCCGTATGGCGCGAATCCCGGACGGAGCCTCTCTGATTGATAACCCCGTCAGCCAAGCCCCGGGGTTTCAAACGCGCAATGTCTTTACATTGGCAGGTGTTCCACAAATCATGCGCGGCATGCTGGCGGATATTACGCACCGTATTGAGGGTGGTGCCGAGGTTTTCCAAATCACCGTGAGCGTTTCAAATGTCGGGGAGGGCGACGCCGCTGCGCGCTTGGCAGAGATTGAGTCAGTCCATCCCGGCGTATCCATCGGCAGTTATCCATGGTTTAATGATGAATTGCGCGGTGTAAATTTTGTTGCGCGGGGGACGGATGAAAAGCAGTTGGGAGCGGTCAAACAGGATATTGATGCGATGGTCGCTGACCTGATATCTACATAAATCGCTGCGCATAGAATTTCCTCACCTTCGCGCGGAGCGCTCGGGACAGTCCTAAATCAATCCCCCGGATTGATTTGCCTACGGGCCGGACTGTTGGTGCGGGCGGCCGGAATCGAACCGGCACTCCTTTACAGGAACAAGATTTTAAGTCTTGCGTGTCTACCAATTCCACCACGCCCGCAGTGGAAACAAAACCGCCATATCAAAGCGGGCGATAGGTGCAACAGTTTTTGGGCCGAAGCACTGTAGATTGACCTGATTGCAAGGCAACACTATCTGAAACATCGCCAATAAGGGACGTTCCCTCCGCAGCGAGACCGATTATGGATTACGATGTATTTAACGGGGATGCGGACGGGATAATCTCGCTTGTTCAACTCCGATTAAGCGATCCGCGAGACGCGGAATTGGTGACGGGCCGCAAGCGTGACATTCAACTTTTAGAGCGCGTTCCCGCCAAGTCAGGCGACCGGGTTACAGTTTTGGACATTTCCATGCGGTCCAATCTGACTGATTTAGAACGCGTCTTGGATGATGGGGCAACCGTGCTTTATTTCGATCACCACAATGCGGGCGAGGGTGCCGATCACCCGAAACTCGAAGCGCATATCAATATGGCGGGCGAAATCTGTACGGCTGTGCTCGTTGATCGCTATCTTGATGGGGCGCATCGGGCTTGGGCTGTAACGGCATCATATGGCGATAACTTCCCGGCTATGGCCGAACGTCTCGCCACTGGACATGATTTGCCGCTGCCTGACCTCAAGATATTAGGAGAAATGACGAATTATAATGGTTATGGCGCGACTGAAGCAGACCTACATTTTCATCCGGCGGATTTGTACCGCGAAATGGCAGGGTTTGTGACACCCATGGCCTTTATGTCTGAAAAACCGGATGTTGTTGGTAAGCTGACACAAGGCTATGCGGACGATTTTCGCATGGCGGAGGATTCCACCGTTATGACCTCTAACAGTTTCGGTGAAATCAGAGTTCTGCCGGATGCCTCCGCATCCCGTCGTATTTCCGGTATGTTTGGCAACCGGTTGGCACAAGATAACCCTGACCGTGCCCATGCGATTTTAACTGAGCAAAAGGGCGGATTTTTAGTCTCCATCAGAGCGCCGATTTCAAAGCGTGAAGGCGCCGACAAACTTGCATTACAGTTTGAAACTGGTGGGGGGCGCGCTGCCGCTGCGGGCATTAATCACTTACAAATAAGTGATTTGGACCGTTTTGTAGAAGCCTTTCGCGCAGCGTTTGAATAGCGTAGTCACATGGTTAATCGAAACAGCGAGCTTTCAAATGCCAAGTGAAAAAGTCAGCTTTAAAGGTGCGTTCGGCGACACACTCTCCGCCAAAATTGACAGTCCTGACGATGGGCAAGTGAAATCCTGGGTCTTATTTGCTCACGGGTTCTCAATCGGAAAGGACCTGAAACCCATCCGCACAATCTCACGTAGCCTGGTCGAAGACGGTTTTGGCATGATGCGATTTGATTTTACGGGTTTGGGAGAAAGCGAGGGCGACTTTTCCGAGACTAATTTTAGCTCAAATTGTGAAGATATCCGGCAGGCCGCCAAGTTCATGGCAGACAATTACGGACCGCCATGTGTGCTGATTGGTCATAGCTTTGGCGGCACGGCGGCCCTGAAAGTCGCCGATGAGATCCCTGAGGTCAAAGCCGTTGCGACCATTGGCAGTCCCTGTGATACAACGCATATCGTCCATCAATTTGCCGACCAACTTGAAGAGATTGAAGAAGAGGGAGAGGCGAAAGTTCTCCTCGGCGGACGCCCTTTCGTAATCAAAGAGCAATTCCTGGATGACATTGAAAATCATGATATTGCTATGGAAATCAGTAATTTGGAACGAGGTCTTTTGATTTTTCACTCGCCTCAGGATCGTGTTGTCGGAATTGAGAATGCTTCCCATATTTATGGTCACGCCCGACATCCAAAAAGCTTTGTGAGTTTGGACGGGGCGGATCACTTACTCCTCAAAAACCCGGCGGACGCCGAATATGTTGCTCATGTGTTGGCAGCGTGGGCGCACCGTTACATATAACTTCACAAAAGCTATGGCAGCAAAAGCGGGTTGCGGAATGTGAACTGTCAGTTTATCGGGCCGCCTATGTCAGACCGCTATTCAAAACTCGACCAACTCGGCCAGCAAAATGGATTACCCGGCAGCCCGGATGAAGCCGTTTTAGAGCGCGTAAAGAACCCGTGCGATGAACCTTACATTGTGCGTCTTGTCGCGCCTGAATTTACGTCAATCTGCCCTGTTACCGGTCAGCCGGATTTCGCGCATCTGGTCGTGGATTATTGCCCGGATGAATGGATTGTTGAGAGCAAAGCCTTCAAATTGTTCCTTGGCAGTTTCCGAAATCACGGCGATTTCCACGAGGCATGCACGACCGGAATTGGGCAACGTTTGGTCAGGGAAATCAGCCCGAAATGGCTCCGCATTGGCGGCTATTGGTATCCGCGCGGCGGTATTCCAATTGATGTTTTTTATCAATTTGGCAAAGCCCCCGAAGGACTTTGGATACCCGATCAGGGCGTCCCTCCATATCGGGGCCGAGGTTAGCCTCACGTAAATGTAACTTTGCCATTCATGGCTTTTTACTTGGGTTTTAGGCCCGTCACGCTTAAGTAACAAATCACGCCGTTAAGGAAGCCGGACATGCCGAGCCTAATCGTTACAAGCCAATTGGAAGACTGCACAGACACAAAAGATGTCTGTGTTTGGACAATTTTGCAGGAAGAAGCTGCCGCCTATGCGGTCCGCGAAGTGGCGATGTCATCACTGCTGCATGCCACAATTCTCGATCAAAATGATTTGGGCAGCGCTTTGGTAAATCATCTTTCGAACAAACTGGCGACACCCGATTTCTCTGCGCTCAAAATGCAAACAGTACTCAGCGAAGCGATTGCTAGCGATGATTCGCTCATTGCTTGCGTTGCGAGGGATTTGGAAGCCGTTCGGGAACGTGATCCGGCCTGCCAAACCTATCTACAGTGCTTCTTGTATTTCAAAGGGTTCATGGCCATTCAGACTCACAGATTGGCACATGCACTTTTAAAAGAAGGTCGTGACCTCGTGGCGTTCCATCTCCAGAATCGTAGCTCCGAGCTTTTTGGCGTCGACATCAATCCCGCGGCCAAAATCGGCTGCGGCATCATGCTGGACCATGCGACGGGTTTCGTTGTCGGCGAAACAGCTGTTGTCGGTGATGATTGCTCTATCCTTCAAGGTGTCACATTGGGGGGAACAGGAAAATCTGATGAAGACCGTCATCCGAAAATCGGCGACCGTGTTTTGATTGGTGCCAATGCGTCAGTTCTCGGAAATATCAAGATTGGTGACGGCGCAAAAATCGCAGCTGGCTCTGTTGTCTTGAAGCCTGTTGAGGCGAATTGTACAGTTGCAGGCGTACCTGCAAAACCTGTTGGCGGACCTTGCTGCGGCAATCCGGCCAGCTCTATGGATCAAACACTTTAGGACCTCTCATGACACCGCAACAAATTTCTCAAGTTCAGTCTTACCTGCGTAAACGGTTCGGCACGGAAAATCTCGAACTGAAAGCCCGTAAGGTGCAAGACAGTGTAGAAGTCTACCTGGATAACGAAATTCTTGGCTTGCTCTATATCGACGATGAAGATCCGGCTGACATCTCGTATGATTTAAATATCTCCATTCTCCAGCAGGATTTGGACGACGCCTAATGGCTGTCTACCAACTGGATAAAACAGCTCCGGAATGCCACGAGAGCGCTTGGGTGGCAGAAACTGCAGCCGTCATCGGCAATGTTGTTATGGCTGAAGGCAGCTCTGTTTGGTTCGGAGCGACGGTTCGCGGTGATAATGAGCCAATCAAACTGGGCGCGCGGTCAAATATTCAAGACGGAGCTGTTTGTCATTCCGATCCGGGGTCGCCTCTAACGATTGGCGAGGACGTCACGGTCGGTCATCTCGCTATGATCCACGGCTGCACCATAGGCGATGGCAGTTTGGTAGGCATTGGCGCAACAGTATTGAACGGGGCTGTAATCGGCAAGAATTGCCTGATTGGGGCTCATGCTCTCATCACGGAAGGAAAAGTCATTCCTGATAATTCTGTTGTGATGGGTTCACCTGGAAAGGTGATTAAAACCTTGTCGGATGAGCAAGCGGCCAGGGTCAAAATGGGCGCAACAGTTTACGTTGCGAATTCCAAACGTTTCCGAGACGGTTTGAAGCGCGTTGATTAGCGTTCAATATTCCAAAGCTGCGCTATCTGAGCGTCCATTTCCGGTGACAGATTAAACCAAGCCGTTTTGTTCGCGAAACTGTCTAACACAAATAAACGGTCATCCGCGCCTAAAGGTTGACTAAGAACATCGCGTAATGTTTCCGCTTCAGCGCGGGCCTGTAAGATCCATACCGTGCTACCCAATCGCTGCGTTGGGCCAAGACTTTGCAGGCTTTGCAAAAAGTTCATACCGCGTCCCGATCTAATTTCTGCCATGACCATGAAAACGGTTGGTGGGTATGCAGGCTCGGGCAACTGGTTAGCTTGCCCCGTGGCTTGGGCTACCCAGTTCATAAGGCCCGGATCAGAAGAAACCGGACGATATCCCGAATTGGCCGTTTGGCTGATGAGAGATTGCGCGCTGACGCGGCCCTCCACCATATATTCCCAAAGGGTTTTGTCGTTAAACGGACCATAGGCCTGTCCATCCACTTGGATGAACCATTGGCGTGTAGCCGTATCTGTATGCGTGCCGAATGACATGCGCCCTGATAGCCTTGATTCGGAGTTTGGCGATAGAGCTAAGCGTAGTTCGTGAGCTGCGATCTGGAGTCAGGGGAGGCCCCAGCAATCAAGCCGCCAATGCAAAGCGCGCAAATCAGTGAGACAATGAAAACAACGGCGAGATCCGTGTCAAACCTTTGTGGTTGAAGAAGGACTATGGCTTGGACTCCAATTGTCACCGCTCCCATGATTATGTTTACGAAGCTACCTCGTCGCAGCCCGCCGACGAGCCAGATGAGCCCGGCCGCAATGATGGCTGCCCCCATAATTAATCCGGATCCGGGACGCGCATTCAGTCCCGGAACGGCGTCAAATACTGCAAAAACCATATCTGGTCTGGCTGTAGCCAGCGGAATTGAGCCGACAGTAAGGCAGATTATAAATATACCCGGTAGTGAAAGTTGAGAGGTTTTATACTGTATCATAGCGGCAACGAAGAGCGTCAACATCGCCAAGCCGGAAACGACCCACCAAAACCTATTGGGCGGCCAGAATGGTTGAGCCGGCCCTGTTTCCATCAACCAGATTGATTGGATATAAACCGCCGATCCTATCATTACTGCCCAAGCTAAAAATCTATGAATATTTGCTCCGAACTTTTTGGTCTCACACCATGCTCTACCCAAACAAAACTGCGCGGCCGCGATTACAAACATTAATCCTGCCATTGCGGATTGCGGAATATCGCCTGCTGCTGTTTCGAGCCAAATATACCCAGCGCATATGGCTGCGAAGACAGCCAAGGATGTTCTGACCTTCTGGGACACAATAATCTGACCGACGATCAAACCGGGTAAAATGACCGCGCCTAACTGAGAAATCTGATCTGCTATCCCTGTCGTCAGGCCCAGTTGTGGGTAAAAGCTGGCTAAATATAGCAGTGCGGATAGAGCGCTGAGCAAGATGGAAGGCGTTGAGTTGAATATCCAACCAACAAGAAGCGCGACCGCAGACAGAACGAGCGCCACTTCTACGGCAATAAGTGTAAACCCGTTTTGTGACAAAAAAGCTGTTAATGCGATGGTTACAGCCGCCGACAAAAGTAATCCGGATATATTTCGAAGACGCGAGTCGCGCTTCGCCTGTGCAGCCGTAAGACACAACAGAACCGCGAAGATGGCGCTCGGCCATAATAATCCAGCCAAAGGGAGATTTTGCCAGAGCGCAAACACACCAAATAGCGCAGCGAAAAGAGGCAAACACCAACCAAGCAAGGACATGCGATTTCGGGTTTTGATTGGATCTGCCGTTTTTTGAAACGCCAATGACACTGACTTGCCAAACGTATGTCGATGACGCGGCTGTCTGAGTGGCGCGTTATCATTCGCGCTGTAATATTGTGCTGGCTGCAACATTGAATCGCGATGTCACGGTTTTGTCACAATTGCGACGGGCTTCACCTGAGGGGGGTAGGCTGTTGCCGGATTTATAAAAAAAGGGGAAAGTTTATGTGCTCGGTTCCTCAATCGGCATACCGTCTCCGCTTGCATTCGGCTTCATATCCTCTGTCGAAACAGCGGAAGGCATTTGCGACAGCACATCCATGACTGACCGAATTAATGGGATTTCATGCTGCATAGCGGCATAACCACGCTCAATCAGTTCGTCCGCTTTCGTGAATTCCAGCATGCCAATATGACCGATTCGGGGGGCGACGAAGACATCCGGCGGATCGCCTGCTAAGCGGGAGCGCGAAATGCGGTCCATCACGATATTCAACGTACCCATCATCACGGACCCGATTTTCGGGCTCTTACCGGGTTTGACTTCGCCGACCATGGATTTGAGCAAAAGACGATCCGGGCGGAGCTTGTTCAAGCTCTGACTGGCCAGTTCGAATGGGTCTGTTTCATCCGGATCGTCTTCCCCGTCCAGATCAATTTCATGACTGCTCCCCATCGGTCCGAATGCATCTCCGTTCAAACTTACGGCAATCACCATATGGGCGCCGAGTGCGCGGCAAGCGGAGACGGGAACAGGATTGACGAGTGCGCCGTCAATCATAAAACGACCATCCACTTTGACGGGTTCAAAAGCGCCGGGCAGGGCGTAAGACGCGCGAACAGCAGGCACGATGGGGCCGCGTTGCAGCCAGACCTCATATCCCGTGCGCAGATCGCAAGTGACTGCGGCGAATTTACGATCTAACTCTTCAATACGAATGTCACCCATATAGTGGTTCAAGACGCGCGCCAGACGTTCCCCACGCATCAAACCGGACCCGCCCCAGCGGACATCCATATATCCCATCATTTTACGTTGAGTGAGAGACCGCGCCCATTTTTCCAAAACATCGAGCTTGCCGGATAAGTAAGCTGCACCGACAATTGCGCCTATGGAGGTGCCGGCAATGATGTCGGGTTTAATCCCGGCTTCTATCAGCGCCCGCATAGCGCCAATGTGTGCCCAGCCCCGTGCGACACCGCCGCCCAGCGCCAGCCCGAGAGGAGCGCGTTGTCCGCTACCTAATGTATGAGGTTCGATACGCATAAGACGACATTGGACAAATCAAGTTAAAAAAGAAAGCATTGGCTTTGGAAAGATGACGCAAAACTGAATGCGCGTTTCAGCATGTATTCTAATTTTCTGTGGTTTAAGTCCTCATGGAGGCAACAATGTTAAGAAAAACAATCATATTGGCTGGTGCCGTCTTTATGATGGCAGGATGTTCTACCATTTCAAAGAATAGCTGTATCGCTGGCAACTGGGAAAGTCTCGGTTATGAGGACGGGCGGAATGGCGAGTCACGCGGGCATTTCAACAAGATTGCAAAAACCTGTGCCAAATACGGTATTGCCGCTAATGCAACCGATTATCGGCAAGGTTATGAAACCGGCATTCGCCAATATTGCTCTTACGACAGAGGATATCGTCATGGCGAAGTCGGTAATTCGATTAAGACTGAATGTAGAGAGATAAATTCCTCACCTTATTTGGATGGATATAGCGAGGGACTGCCGCTCTATTGTTCTTTCGATAGAGGTTTCAAACATGGCGAATCCGGCAGTTCCGCAAAGGGGAAATGTCTCAGGATAAACGCTATCCCATATATCGACGGACATGCGGAAGGGCGTATTCTTTACGCTTTGAGGCAGGAATATGACGATCTGATTGAAGTCTATGATGAGAGACGCGTCGCGCTGGAAGACGTCGCTTACCGCCTCGCAAATGCTGAGATGGACGAGGGTGAACGGAAACGATTATGGAAGAAAAAACGTCGGTTAGAACGTGACTTGGACGATGCACGTATCGACATTCGCGCCTTTGAACGTATTCAGGGCTGGCCCAAACAAAAGCTGCCCAAACCGGATTTTGGAACGACTCGCTAACTAATCGCGCGTTCGCATCCCGCCCGTTCACCTCGTTTTACGGCGCGGGCGGTCCAATAGGCCTCATTATTTTCCGTCGCCGTTTGGCGGCGGGTTGTTGAATAGAAGTAATAGCAATTCTTAATGCGGTAGACCCGAAAACATCCGCCTGCCAACCGATTGGATGGGTACATAAAACACAGCGCATCCTTGCGGATGAACCAACGTCCTGGCTCGACTATCCCGTCCTCTTCATATGTTAGCGTGCCGTCCGGATTATGAATTTCGCGGTAGAAGGATTGGGCTTTCCCGTTGCGGCCAAAATTATACGCGCCTTCCATATCGGCATCTGAAAAGACCGTCTTGATGTCATCCGCAGTCAGTTGATCCGCATTTGGCCGGATATCCGTATCCTGCGTTTGTGCGGCTGCCGTGGCGGCAAGGCCAAGGCTGAGCAGGGTGATTGCGAAAGGCCTAAACAAAGCTCGGCTCACAATTTGGGGTCTCGCCAGCAATCACACTGCGCGCGGTAAAGCCGAATTTCGGATAACCTTCGACACTGACCTGATAATGATAATAGCAATTCCCACGCACATACATGCGAAAACAGGCTTGGCGGAGTTGCGGGTCATCGTAATCATAACAAATGACGTTCTTTTTGATTTCCCACTGGCCCGTATCAACACGGCCCTGTTGGACATGGCGGATGCGCCCATCGGCCTCTGTCGTTTCTTCAAACGCGTAGGAGGTAATATCCCGATTGAGGAAGTTGTAGCTGCCAAGATGTCTTTGTCCGGTGAAAGCTGCGCGCAATTCCGCTTCGGTCAGCGGGGTCTCATGCTCGACATCGGGATAGCTTTCTTCCGGACCAAGGGCCGCCGCGCTGAAAGGGAGCAAACATGCAATCGTAAACAAGGTCAGCAGTCTCATACTGCGCCTTTAGCATGAAATTTGCGCCGCGCCATGTTACGACTTCGCTATGTCTGAGATTGAGCCGCCTGAATTGCAGCAACCCCGCCAGAAACGCGTCCGACGCGCGTCTCGCTATCAACGGGTGCAAGAGCGTAAGGACGCACAGCGTCGGTCCGACCAACGGTTTTATAATGCCATGTTTGCCCTGATGGGGGTTTTGGCGCTTTTCGCGGTTCTGTTAGGCGCGATTATGATGAACGGCGTGCCGGAAGGTGTGTCTGGAATGCAGGGTTGGACGACGCCTTGGCTGTTCGGATTTTCCAAATTTGAAATCGCCGGTTTTGCCTTTGTCGGCTTTATCGCGCTGGCGGTCGGATTGCGTCTGCGCGGGAAGCGCTAACAGCTTGCGATTCGCGTGAACAAGGCGTAAGTGCCGCACGCTTTTTATAAACCGATCAATGGAGATCATCATGGGCTATCGTTTCGCCGTCATAGGTGCCACCGGCAATGTCGGGACAGAAATGCTCACGATTTTGGCCGAGAGCGACCTGCATGTGGATGCCGTTCACGCGCTCGCCAGCCGTAAGTCCGTAGGCCGTGAGGTTAGCTTTGGTGAGAAAGACATCAAATGCGAAGACCTCGAAACTTTTGATTTCACGACTGTAGACATCGCGCTTATGAGCGCAGGCGGTGACGTGTCGAAAAAATGGTCGCCGAAGATTGCGGCAGCTGGTTGCGTCGTGATCGACAATTCCTCTGCATGGCGCATGGACCCTGATGTGCCGCTCATCGTGCCGGAAGTGAATGCCGACGAAGTCATGAACTTTAAGAAGGGCATAATCGCCAATCCGAATTGCTCGACCATCCAAATGGTTGTTGCGCTGAAGCCTTTGCATGAGCGTGCCAAAATCAAGCGGGTTGTTGTGTCTACCTATCAATCCGTCTCCGGCGGCGGGAAGAAAAATATGGATGAGCTTTGGCTGCAAACCAAAGGTATTTATTCCAATGACCACTTCCAGCCCGTCAATTTCACCAAGCAGATCGCGTTCAACGTAATTCCGCATATTGATGTCTTCATGGATGGCGGTGACACCAAGGAAGAGTGGAAGATGAAGGCCGAGACGATGAAAATCCTCGATAAAAATGTCAAAGTCTCCGCAACCTGTGTGCGCGTCCCAACATTTGTCGGCCATGCCGAGAGCATTAATGTCGAGTTTGAAAACGAGCTCAGCGCTGATGATGCGCGTGCCCTTCTGCGCGAAAGCCCGGGCATTATGGTTGTCGATAACCCTGATAATGATGACCCCGCTTATGTCACACCGATTGAGTGTGTGGGCGATTATGCGACTTACATCTCCCGCATTCGCGAGGACAGCACGCAGGACAATACGCTGAATTTCTGGTGCGTGTCCGATAATTTGCGCAAAGGTGCCGCGTTGAATACGGTGCAAATTGCTGAACTCCTCGCAAACCGCAAATTGCCGAAAAACGCGCAGTCCAAAGCGGCTTAGTTTCCTAATATTTTGGCGCAAGCGGAAACGCTTGCAGCCCATCCCGTTGAAACTCATGTTTCAATTGGGACTGCCGAAATTTCATTCTTTGGGCAAAAGGACTGCCCGCAGGGTCGGCCTCCACGACGGAAGTACCGAATAATTTAAGTGTTTCTCGCGTTGACCGAAATGGATTGGGCAGAAAGC
>JAHDFA010000059.1 GCA_020628495.1 Hellea sp. | reverse complement strand
CCGAAAAACCCAACCGCCATATTTAAAATTGATAAGAGAGGTAAATTGGGTTTGAGCTTGGACGATACGTCCACTTGGTCCGTAGCTATCATCGTCATAAGGTTCCCCTTTACAACTCACCCGTAATTTTGGGGACTGCAAAATTATTGCAAACTAATGCAATTTTTTGTAAATCAAAGCAAGAGACTATTTTGCAGCGTGATTAAGAACAGTGCGACTGATGACTTTTAATTGAATTAGAGTGAGATTGCTGCCGTTAGTAGTCTTGAGATACAGGGAAGTCTTGCGCGAGGCATTGTCTTTTCTGCCCAGTATTTATGAGAATGGAACGCCCGATTTTGTACTTGGGATCTTAAACTCGTGAATCGGAATTATCTATTGTTATGGCCCGAAGCAACACGGGCTTGGGCACCATTAAAGGACGACGTGAACCATCAATTCGGCCCACGTCATCGCGTGTTTATAATGTGTTTATGGATATTTGACGGAACAGCCATATGGCGCCGTATCGGCATTCGCGACAGCACGTCCGGCATCAAGATCTGCCATGGCGGCGCGAACGTAATTATTGGCACTCGCGACAGTTGACTCGCGTGAAGACGAATTATCGTCAATCGCGCCTTGGTAAACAAGCGTGCCGGACTCATCGATAATATACATATGTGGCGTTGTTTTGGCGGCAAATGTTTTGCCCATCACACCGGACGGGTCGAGAACAACAGCGGTCGGCTCTGCGCCGCGCGATCTTGTCAGGGCATTGGCACCTTCACCAGAAACATAGCCTTGCTTTCCGGGTGCACTGGAAATGACGGACAGCCAAACAGTGTCGCCATCCATCGTCACCTCTTTCTGAAGCGTTTGCATGTTATTTGTGTTATAATGCTTTTGAACATAAGGGCAGCCATCATTGGTCCATTCCAGAACGACACGCTTGCCTTTGAAATCAGATAGATTGTGCTGCACGCCATTCGAATCTGTCACGGTCATGTCAGATACGGTGGTTCCATTCGCAATCTTCGCAGATATGGGTGCAGCAAAGGCCAGCACGGCGATAGCGGCTGTTGCGGTAAAAAGGGTTTTCATTCGTCTCTCCTATAGCGTGAAATCTTTATCCCAGCGTGCCTTCTAATATGCTGAAAGTGAGGGTTTGGGGCAGTACCAACCCCTTCACATCATCGTGATTGGCTGGAAACGCCAGATAAAGCGGGACCCCTGCGCGTCCATAGCGCTCTAATTCGGCAGCGATCTGCACATCCCTATTCGTCCAATCCGCGACCAGAAAGGCCGTGTTAGTTTTCTCGAAAAGCGCTTTTGTGCGGTCCGTTTTCAGGACGAGCTGCTCGTTTACTTTACAGGTCACGCACCAAGCCGCAGTGAAATCGACAAAGACGGGACGCCCTTCTGCCCGCAATTCAGCCACACGTTCCGGTGACCAAGCCTCGCTGTTTAGGGTGGCGGATTGGACGGCCTGACTTCCCGCAGTCAAGCTTAGCGGTAAGGCGATTGCACCGAGCGCGGCTATCACCGCGAGCCCTTTCATGACCGCTGATTGAAGCCGAAGAAGCCATATTGCCAATGCCGCGAGCAGAAATGCAATCAATAATAATCCTGTCCCATTCGCGCCGACCTGAAGGATCAGTACCCAGACCAGCCAAGTTGCGGCGGCCAACATGGGGAAGGCCAGAACTTGCTGGAACGTCTCCATCCACGGTCCCGGCTTGGGGAGTTTCGCGAGCAGGCCCGGCACATATCCGAGCAATAGAAACGGCAAAGCAAACCCCAAACCTAAAGCTAAAAAGACGATGAGAGTCGTCATAGCAGGTTGCGCCAGCGCATATCCGACCGCGCCCGCCATGAAGGGCGCAGTGCAAGGCGTGGCGACGATAACCGCCAAGACGCCCGTAAAGAAAGACCCGGATAAGCCGCCGCGAGAGACCAGCCCCTCGCCTGCACCTTGCAGCCTCGTTCCAATCTCAAACAGGCCCAATAGGTTTAATCCAATAACAAAGAGCAGGAGCGCTAGAAGGCCGACCACTTTCGGGGATTGCAATTGAAAGCCCCAGCCAATCTGCGCGCCCGCCGCTTTGAGCGCGATCAGAATGGCTGCCAAAACAGCAAAAGTTACAAGAACGCCAAATGTATAGGCCCAAGCGCTGTGCCGGGCAGGTGCGCGGTCGCCATGTGCGGTCTTGGCAAGACTGAGCGCTTTGAGCGAAATGATTGGAAATACGCATGGCATGAGGTTGAGGATTAACCCGCCAAGCAAAGCCCCCATCGCCGCAGCCAATAAACCAATGGAAGCACCGGATATCTGTTCTGCGCCTATATCCAGTGACATCGCCGTTGCGAGCGATACGACTTCGCTGCGCACCTCACCGTCCAGCGTATATTTCAACACGCCTGAAACTGTCTCTGCAATGCCGTCTGTCCATAGGAATTCGGGTGCGCTGGTCAGCGCAATACCAGCCTCGCCGCGCCGAAGATTCTGTGGTGTGCTATGACCCAATACGCCTTGGTCAAAGGGAAAAAAATAGGCCTCGCTCACTTGGCCGACCGGCAAGTTTTTAAATGTGAGCATCAGCTGATTATTTGAGACCTCTGCGGCCCCCGTAATATCTCCGCCGCGCGGACTCTCCAAGACTGCCGCCTCGATTTGCGGCCCCCAAATCGGATCGCTTTCCGGCTCGCCCACATCCAATTCCAACGTCAACTGGCCCTCTTCCGGAATGCAAATATCGGCGCAGACGAGATAATAAAAATCCAATTTAAGAGAGAGCGTTTCGCCGATTTCCACTTCTGCCGGAATCGTCATTTCGACAGGGAAAAGCGGCGCGCCCTCAAATCCATAATTCACAATGGGACCCGTAGGGATGGGGTATGGTAGAGGCCAAGCTATCGAGCCTACCTCTACACCCGGCGGTAGGGTCCAAGAAAGCTGGACAGGCTCTCCGCTATCGCCGGGGTTCTGCCAATAGGTATGCCAGCCTTCATCCAGTTCGGTGCGAAGCGCGATCCACACCGTCCCGCCGGGCTGAACACTATCCAGTGACGAAACGATAGATGCCGTGACCTTTCCCGTATCAAGCGTTTCAGTCTGACGCGCCAGAGCCGTCGCGGCGCTGGATAGGATAAGAAGGAAAGAGAGTAAGAGCCGTATCATACAGCGTTTATAATAGAAAATTCAGAGCGAAGCGACATTTGTACGTCGTCGAGATAATCACGCAAGCGTTATCGCTCGCAGACCCCATTGAAACTATGGTTTCAATTTAGGCGACCGCAGAAGTCTTTTCATTGGGCAGAATAGGACAGCACGTAAAGTCGACACTTACGATGGAGTATCGGAATAGTTAGTTATTTTATGCAAGGCCGACCTTACGGCAGTCGTTTTTGATACACCGGGTCATGCAATTTTTGTTTACAAAAAATGCACTGGTCAACTCTCATCGTAAAAGGTCCGGCACACGCGTAACGCCAGTATTTGACCCGGTGGGTCAAATACAGTGTAGCTCCGAGCCGCTATTCGGTTCCTCACCGAAAGTGAGGATAGAGTTTTTAAAGTTTTTTATAATCGGTTGAAAAAATGAAAACTTTGTTTCCGAAATATGGCGAATAACGGGGACGCATCCTGACCTGCGACGATTAACTCACACTCACATAAGACTGGATATCCGGTGCGCCCGACAAACAGGGCCCCAGTTTTGGTTGTGCCGCCAAAAAATAATCTGTTTGGCCATGCGCTATGAGGGCGGGTTTATCTTTATATTTCTCCAGAAAGACATATTCGCCGCTCACTTTTGATTTGAACAACTCATAGAGAACACAGCCCGGTTCATTGGCATTGACCTGCGCCACCAAGGCTTTGGCATGGGTCTCGAACTCTGCCTCCATACCGGGCTTCACCTGTAATTTTGCGACAACACCAATCATAATACTCTCCAATTTTTATTTGGGACCATCATGCAGGGGTTTAGCCGCAACGTATAGAGCGCAATAAAAAAGGGACAGGCCTGAGCTTGTCCCTTCCCCTCCCCCAAGTTTCAGACAGCTTTAACGCTGAACGCGACCGGAACCATCACCGCCCATCAAGGCTTCAACCTCTTTGCGGTTGACCCGGTTGAAATCACCCAAAATGGAATGTTTCAACGCACTTCCTGCGACAGCAAATTCAAGGCTTTGCTGACGGTCTTCATACAGATTCATGCCCGCTATAAAGGCAGAGGCAAAACTGTCACCGCCACCGACGCGGTCAACGATATCTGTCAGCTCGTATTTCTTGGACGACAAGAAGCCGTTTTTGCGGTCACGCATACAGGCAGACCAGCCATTTATATTGGCATTAACCGCCGCGCGAAGCGTAATCGCGATCGTTGACATGTCCGGATAGATGTCGAGAACTTTCTGAGACAGCTCTTCATATTTTGAGAGGTCCAGATGGCCCGATCCGCTTTCGACATCAACATCGACTGAAATGCCGAGAGACTTCTGACAATCTTCTTCATTGGCAATACCCACATCGACATATTTAACGATGTCTTGCATGACTTCGGGCGCCGTCTTGCCATATTTCCAGAGCTTACCGCGGAAATTGAAATCACAGGAAACAGTGAGGCCGGCTTTTTGCGCTTCTTGCACACATTCCATAGACAGCTCAGCGGAGCCTTTTGACAGCGCGGGGGTGATACCAGTAATGTGGAGCCATTTTGCGCCTTTGAAAATTTTCGGCCAATCAAAATCGCCGACTTTTGCTTCGCAAATGGAAGACGCTGCGCGGTCATATATAACCTTCGACGGGCGTTGATTTGCCCCTGTTTCGAGATAATAGATCCCCACACGATCGCCCTGTCGTTTTACAAGATCTGTATTCACACCGAGTGCGCGAAGAGAATTAATCGCGTTCTGGCCGATGTCGTTATCCGGCAGAGCAGAGATAAAACCTGCATCGAGGCCATAATTGCTTAAGGAGACCGCAACATTGGCTGCGCCGCCGCCAAAAGTCGCTTCGAAACTTGGCGATTGAAAAAAGCGTTCATAATCATTTGTACGCAGACGCAGCATGATTTCGCCGAAAGAAAGGAAATCACTCATGATACAAGGCCTTATTATGCGTTTGCGATAGCAATCGCGTCTTTAGCTAATTTCGTGATTGCGGCGAAATCACCCGCTTCGATAGCCGATGCCGGGGTGAGCCAAGAGCCGCCACAAGCAATCACGGCGGGCACGGCTAAGTATTCCTGAAGATTGGCCGGGCTGACGCCGCCTGTCGGCATAAAGCGCATGTCACGGTAGACAGCCGATAAAGCCTTCAGCATTTTCGGACCGCCCACGACTGAAGCCGGGAAAAGCTTTACCAGTCCGAGGCCCATATTCCGGGCGAGGAGAGCCTCCGACGGTGTCGCGATACCCGGTAGAATCGGAACATCGGCGGATTGGGCAACTTTGATAGAGGCCGGATCAAAACCGGGCGAGACAATAAATGTTGCGCCGCGGCGAATAACTTCCTGGCTTTGCTCCGCACTGAGAACCGTTCCTGCCCCTACATGGGCGTGTGGAAATTCTTTGGCGATAGCCTCCAGGCAATCCAGCGCTGCATCCGTGCGCAGCACGACCTCGAGAACGTCGAGGCCGCCTGCCAGCAACGCTTCGGAAATTTTCAGGGCTGTTTTTTGGTCATCCGATTGGACCAAGGGCACAACGCGCTTGGCTTCCAATGATTTTATGAGTGCGCTCATATATCTTTCCTCTGTCGCGTTAGCAGTAGAAATCGGCGTAAAATCCGCCGGACTTTCCCTAAAATCATTTTCTTGTTGACAGTTCCATATTTGGAACTAAATTCATTATACGGAACAATGATTATTTTCAGCAAAATTGTCAAGCGCTGAGACATATTTTCTGTGATAGGAAAAATCGAAAAATGTCATCTCTCGCAAACGCATTTAAATTGATTAAGTGTGTGGTAGATGAACAGGCCAGCGGGCTTAACTTCACTCAAATACTTAACCGTTCCGGCCTCCCGCGTTCCAGTGCGCACCGCCTGCTCAAGGAGCTCACGTCTCTTAGCGTGCTAACTTATGAGACTGAGACAAAAACCTATCGCGGCGGATTTTCGCTTGCAGCACTTGGCGCACAAGTGACATCCAATTTCGATATTCGGCAGGCCTGCCGTCCCGCACTCAAAGCCCTGCATGAGGCACTCGGAAATGTGGTGACGCTAAGTATTTGCGGGGAAGACAGCGGCATATATATTGACAAAATTGAACCGAAGGATTTCGGTTTGCGATTGCATTCGGAAATCGGAAAATCCTTTCCCCTACATTGTACAGCCATGGGCAAGGTGCATTTAGCGCATGGATCTGGTCCGTTACGTGCTCGCGTCTTCTCCGAGCCACTCGACGCCTTTACGGAAGCCACCATCACCGACCCCGACGCTTTGCAGGCAGAATTAGAGCGTGTCCGCATCCAAGGCTATGCCATTGATGATGAGGAAATCTCGCGGGGCTTGACCTGCATCGGCGCACCTATTTTTGGCCTGAACGGAGAGGTAATTGCGGCGATGAGCCTCACCGCACCAAGCTATGTTTATGAAACCGGAATACCTGATGCTGTTATTGAAACGGTACGGGAACATGCCGAGCAGGCTTCGCTCCGCAAATCAATTGACTAAGATTTATGTTGCCGGTTTGCGCGGCACCATACGAAGTTTATATTCCGTCAGATAGCCAAATGTAATCGTTGATTTTGCTTCCGCATGAGATTGATGCACACCCGTAATGGCCCGCTGGAAATCAGACAATTTTCAGGCACGTCAATCCGGTCTTTCATTACGATGAAATGGTTGAGCGCAAAGCGCAGCGCACCAAGCGGGCCGCCCTCACCCAAATTCAGCGTCGCGCGGCCAATCTCTTCATCAGCGATAGTAAGGACGACTTCGAGTTTGGAGAGGTCTCTTATAATGGAGAGCGTTGCTTCCGGCCCCAAGACCATGCACGCATTATTTCCAAGATCAGAGATAATAGATCCGGGCTCCACATCGTTCACACGAAGATTAGGCGGGCTCGCAATTTCGCGCGCGGGACAGCGGATCCGCTTGAACGTCAAAATTCGTATTAATCAAATGTCCATTATAGTGGAATGTCAGATCATAAGCGTAGGATATGTCCGAATGCCCTTCCACCAAATCGATGATGACGGGACCAAAGAAAGCGTCATCCTAGATAACGGCAATAGTCCGGCCTATCCTGACATTCTCACAAGCTGTCGAAATTTCCGCGGAGGTAATTTTTGCACCGTCCTCATTATCAAGCCCAAGCAAAGCCTGCTCAACATATTCATAATCGCCAATCGCATAAACTGTCAGGCCCAGAGCCGCCGTAGCTCATGTCCCGGCCCATTCGGAACACCGTTCATGACCACTAAGGCGCCGCCGAAACGGGTTCATATTACCCCTTCCAATAATTATCGCGGACGGTTTGACGCGCATTGATGACGCGGAACCCACCTGTATGATCTACGGCCTCACCCAAAAAGTCATTGCGTTCAACCAAGCTGCCATTGCCATGACGCAATGTCAGCGTACCGCGAGATTTACAAAATGTGTTATTGCGGAAAACATTCCGGCCGGATTTGGACGAGATGATTTCAACTTCTCCGTCACATCGGTTGTCCGTCCGAGAAAATAGACCGAAAAACTCTAATTTTAAATGGAGAAGTTTAAAGGTAGCAGGTCACCGGGGCTGAAGCTCTCAAGCGATAGCGGTATTTTGACCTAAATACTCCCAAGGCACAGCTTTAGGGAAAGTGATGCTAAATGTGCTGCCTTTGCCAGTGGAGGATTCCAATTCAATTCCGCCGCCGTGCCGATCCAACATTTTCTTTACCAGAGCCAGCCCCATCCCGCTGCCCTCTACCTCGTCGCGCGGACGGAGTGTTTGAAACATATCGAAGACTTTGCTGTGAAATTTTGGGTCGATCCCGGGGCCGTCATCCGAGATACGGAATGTGTACGCCTCTGCCGTTTCAGCTCCGGTTACGGATACTGAGCCATCTGGACGATCGTGATGTTTGACGGCATTGCTGATAAGGTTATGAAAAATCTGCTCAAGTGGCATTCTGGGAATCTCGAGACTGTCCAGTTCAGGCGCAATCATAATTTGAAAAGCATCGCTCACATTTTGTACACTCTTAATATCTCGCAGTAATGCGCCCGCATTTATTCTCTTGGTTTGGTCAAACACTTTGCCCGCTCGGGAATAGGATAGGAGCGAATTGAGAAGCTCTTCCATCCGCGCGACACGCGCGCGGAGCAACATGACACGGGATCTGTTTTCCTTGTCGCCTTCCGGATCCATATCTTCAGCAATCCACTGACTTAAATTGTCAATCGCGCGCAGGGGTGATTTGAGATCATGTGACGCAACATAAGCAAAGCCTTCCAAATCCTGGTTGGAATGCACAAGATCTTGCATCGTTTTTTGCAATTTCGCCTCGGCTGTCTTCCGGCGCGTCACGTCTCGGGCAATCGTGTTATACATGACCTCACCCCGCTCAACAATTTCTGTCGTTGAGATTTCCAACATGATGTCCGAACCGTCCTTGCGGCGCCCTGTAACCTCTCGCATTTGCCCCGTATAAAAGTCTTTGATCATTTGGGGTGTCGGGTCGACGGCGACGACGTTATTTAAGGCTATGAAATCTTTTTTCAAACTTCTGAACAAAACGTCTAAATGTTTACCGATTACCTCTTCGGCCTCATAGCCGAACATGGCTTCACAGGCCTTGTTGAAATCCCGTATGCGTCCCGACGCATCGCTCAGCACGACACCGTCAATCGCATTATTCAGGATATTACCCAATAGGTTGGATTTTTTCTCATAGGCCTGCGCCATTTCTCCCGCAAAGCGGACAGCGCGCCGATTGGCGCGCGCCAACATTATAAAGAGAGCGATAATCAATGCTTCTACACCCAAGCCAGATAATAGCACCATGAGGGGCTTATAATTTTTTGTAGAGAGCTCGAAAGCTTCATTGGATTCAATATCAAAAACCCAAGACCGCCCGTAAATCTGTTTCGTAATCTGCGTTTTGCGCAAGGGTTCTGCTCTCGAATCGGCCTCCACGGTTCCAACTTCATCAAATAGATTTACGCCTTCATCAGAGATACGCAATCGTATCAAACGGCGATCCATCTCCAATGTCCCAATCATCAGCCGTTCAAATACGAAGGGCGCATAGACCAAATTCACGAAATTCTCTCGCCGCTCGGTTTGCGTAGCCAAATTAGGGGAAGCGTAATGCGGCGCGTAAAATAAAAAGCCGGGTGTCTTACGGGCATCTTGGACGAGGGTAATGGGACCCGTAATTTGCGCAGTGCCCGTATCGCGCGCTTTTTTTGCAGCTGTGAGCCGATTGGTCTCGTGCGCAATATCTAACCCCAGCGCAGCCATATTTTCTGAAAGCGGCTCGATAAATGTGATGGGCCAATATTCATTTTGATCATGCTCTGGAAACACCCTGAAATCCGGACGCAGCTCCTGACTCTGTCGTAAATAGCCTCCAATCGCTTCCGGCTTGACGTAATCAATGACACCGATACCGTTTACTCCCGGATATTTGTCCCGGATTTTCAGACTGTCGCTATAGTTGCGCCATGCCGTCTCAGTCAGAACTTTATCCTCAGTACTGAGCGCAGCGACGCCGCCCCATAGCGCGTCTTCATAACGCGTCATACGTTCCGATATCAGTTCAATGACCTGATGCGCTTCGCGATCAAATCGTTCGTCAATTTGTTGTTGATTGGTGTTTCTCGCCATTGTCCAGGCAAATAGCGTCACAGCCAATGATGTCAGAATAATAACCCAATGAAACCAACGTAAACGACCAGCTGCTTCCAACCGTTTTTTCTTACTGAGAAAAAACTCTAAATCTTGAGTAGGCGATGCCGGCATATCATTCGATCAAATCATGAGTCTTGATTGTGAAAGTAAAAAGAAAAAACAACGTTAAGGCGTTGTCGCGAATCCGTCAAAACCTGCTGCAACATCCTGCCATTCTTGGGTCAATAAATGGGAAATATGGTCGTTCCAAAACTCCCGAAACCGCGTTTCACCAAAAACGAGTCCCGTCAAAACCAGGTAAAATCTTCGCCTAATCTGTTTTATGTTTAACAAATTCCCGATGAAATGTAGTTATCAAGACCTTGTCAATGCGTCCAAATTCGTCGCTATTGCTGATAATTCAACGGCATTGATTTCAATCTCAAGCAATATACTTGAAACTTCAACAGCCTAATTGAATTTTCAAGTCACTGAAAACAAAGCGTTTTTTTACTGGATTAGCCAATCTCTATCCGTCATCTTCCAATTGTTGAAACAGACATGTGAAGAGGGCGGACGCCATGACAAGTGGATTCAGAAAAACATTATTGGTATCATCGCGTCGGGCGGCGCTTTTATGCTTGGCAAGCACTAGCCTGTTCCTTCCCGCTACTGCTCAAGCGAAAGGCACACTCGCAGATACAATCGTCGAGATGAGCTTCAGCTTGGATTATGCTCTGTCAGGTGTGAATCAAAACGCCATCTCTAATGCTGACGACCCGCTGACGTTCGTCGTTGACCGTTTTGAAAGCGTGACTGTTTCCAGTATGGGTGACACGGAAGTTGTTCCCAATGCAGAAGACCAAGAGCTTTTATTTTCAGTTTCAAACACCGGGAATGACATTCAGGATTATGTCCTCTCCGTTGAAAGCGTATTGGGGAGTGATTTCGAAGTCGAAAATCTTGAAATCTTCTTTTTAGCCGATGATGGAGACGGCGTTTACACCGAAACGGAAAATGGTCGCGAATTCGAACTTTACGATGAAAGTCGCAACCAGGTCTCGTCCAACGTAGACGGAATCATTTGGATCTCTGTCCGTGGTGATATGCCAACGCAAACAGTGATGGGTGTAGAATCTCAGGCCGAGGTGAAGCTGAATGTTACTGTTGTAAACCCTGAAACGTCTAATCAAACGATAGATAAAACTGGCCAAATCTATATGGCCAGATCCTCCTCAGGCGAAATTGGTAGCGGAACAACGGGTTCAGATGTTGGGCGGTTCAACCTGAGTTCTGCAAATGTAGATGTTACGACCAGCTTGGCCCTTCATGACGATACGTCAGCTAATTGTGAAGATTTGTCTCTTCTCTTCAATCGAGGGTTAGCCATACCCGGCGCCTGTGTTGAATATAAATATAACTTCAACAATACCGATGAGACACACGGTTTGGAAGACATTGCATTCGCATCGACCATGAACCCGAATTTCTTATTTATGGCGGCGGACGTTTCCGGATTTTCAGACGGTGCCCTTCAAATACCTGATCTAAATACTGACTGTGCTGTCACCAGCTGCAAAGTCGCATTTAACGCGGCCAGCCTGCCTCCCAATTCCACGGGTACTCTGCGTGTTCGTGTGAAATTAAAATAACTAATCATCTCAAATTCTCGACATCGAATAGGAAAATATCATGACATCAACAATTGCAATTATTCAATGTGATCTAGACTTTGGAGAGCAACTGGCGCGAACTTTACGCCAAGACGGGCACAAGGTTCTTCCTATCGCGACAACAGTCTGTGATGCGTATAAGAATTTTTCGATCTATGAGGCTGATATTTGCGTCATAGACGGTAGCCTTCCGGAAGAAAATCTAACACGCCTATCAGACATGTTCACATTAATGGATGTACCGCACATCATTAATTATAATGAAGAGCTTTTGTTACGCCGAACGCCCATGCAGAGCCCATTATCATCCAGTCGCACCGGCCCGATGACAACACCCGTTAAACCCCCAATGACGCACGCCATTTCCTTGGCGGTCTGGGACCTGCATGTCAGCCTGCAATTATCTAAACCGATGACGTCATTATCGCCTGCGATGTCTTATATTTAGTGCTGGAATCTGTCTGCATAAAACCTTTCATAGGATTGGGGCTTCTATGTCTGGCGCCCACGCCGTCTTGGGCGTGAGCATCTGACCGTGTCCGCTTTGAGATAAAGCCTAGAGTTGTCTCGCAAATTGTGGAACGAACCCAAGGCGAGACAACCCTCCTGGTGGCTTCAAATGCTGCATTCAATATCAGCTCTATCGGAATGGTCGGTAATGTGACGGTCACGGTTGAAAAAACAGGTGATATCGGCGGAACAACCTTTGGGGCCTCCGCGCAATTGCCTGGCCAAAGGACACAATCGACTTTCCTGACAACGGCCTTCGAGACCTCTATTTACCAAGCAGATGAAAAGACAGCATATCGCCAAGGATCACCGATTGATCAAGCTGTTCTGATTCGGATTTCATATTCCGGCGTCGTTCACCCAGAGATAAAAGTCGAGACAGCACTATAATCCTACGATTTTTTGCAGCGTTCAGGTGGGTGGAAACAAACTTATTAAGACTTTCTTATTTCATGTTCCCCAAGAAGTTGTATAGTTGAGTAATCAAGCAATTACAGGCAGGCCGGGACATGATGAATCAAAAAGTTATCGCTGACTTACGTTACCTCTCTTACGCGGAATGGATTTGTGGTGATTATAACGAGTTTGTAAAAAAAACCGTCTTGCCCCAATTTAAAAAGCGTTATCCGTTGAAATTGAGGGAGACCCGCGTGCTGAACGCGATAGCTGTTGCGGAGCGGCCGCCTTCGGCTTCATACATCTCAGATGTGCTTCGCCAAGACCCCGCGACAATTACCCGCTCACTGGTTATTCTGATTGGTAAAGGCTATGTAGTCTCTGAGGAAGATTTCAATGACGGGCGAAGCCGCCTGTTGAAAACAACGCCAACCGGCGCGGAAGCTGCCGATTATTTTCTGAATGTTTTCAATGAAGTCGTTGGAAAAGCAACACACGCGACAAATGGCGCACAATTCAATCATGACCATGGCTTGTTGACGCAATCTTTGGAGTTGGTCGCAAAACGCGCTCGCGCTTTTCGTGAATCACAACGTATGTTACGCCGCGCCCTGAACACCCGCGCATTTAGCTGAGACCCCTATGACTCCCCTTGGTATTCTTGTTGTCGAAGATGACGATGTCGACATGATGAGCGTAGAGCGCGCATTTAAAACCCTGCGGCTCTGCAACACTTTGGAACGCGCCAAAGACGGGCAGGAAGCGTGGGACAGGCTCGTGACCGATGACAATGAATTACGGTCTGACATTCCTGATTTGATTCTGTTGGATCTCAATATGCCGAAAATGAGCGGTGCCGAACTGATGAAAAAACTGTCGGCCTTGCAGGTGAATCTCACATCCAAAGTCTTCGTGTTGACAACGTCGGATACGGATCAGGACATCATTAATGCGCATAAATATGACATATCAGGATATTTGTTGAAATCCGATCTGCTCGAAAGCCTACGCGAAACACTGGAAGGCCTTGAAGAAAAATGGATGTTGGTGAAATAG
>JAHDFA010000058.1 GCA_020628495.1 Hellea sp. | reverse complement strand
AAGCGCGCTTTGGTCGGCTCCAAATCCCGTCTGATCGGACCAAACTGCCCGGGCGTTTTGACTCCGGAAGAATGCAAAATCGGTATCATGCCGGGCAAGATTTTCTCCAAAGGGACATGCGGAGTCGTTTCACGCTCCGGTACGCTGACCTATGAGGCCGTCTTCCAGACGACTCAGGTTGGCCTAGGTCAGACAACGGCGATTGGTATTGGCGGTGACCCGATCAACGGGACGAACTTCATCGATTGCTTAGAGCTTTTCCTGCACGATGATGACACCAAGCAGATCATTATGATTGGCGAAATCGGTGGTTCTGCGGAAGAAGAAGCTGCAGAATATATCGCCCATATGGCCAAGAAAGGCATCAAAAAGCCTATGGTTGGCTTTATCGCAGGCCGTACAGCGCCTCCGGGCCGCACAATGGGCCATGCGGGCGCCATTGTATCCGGCGGTAAGGGCGGTGCGGAAGACAAGATTGCGGCGATGGAGAAAGCCGGCATTCGTGTCTCTGATTCACCGGCTAAGCTCGGCGTGACCATGATGGACGTTCTCAACGGCTAAATTGGCGAAAGATTTTAACGAGGCCGCTCTGAAAAGAGCGGCCTTTTGTGGTTTTGGACCCTAAATTGTTCCTCAAACGTAACTGTTACAACAATCCCGAAATCCGTCGGTGACACTGTGTTTCCACACTGCTACAGCACACGACGAACCCAACGCCAGCAGGCAAGGCTGAACACGCATGACCGACCGTTCTGAACGGAACCAAGACTTCCTCGATACGCTCTTCCTAGACGGTGGAAACGCCGCTTATTTGGAGCAAATGCAAGCCCGTTATGCGGCAAACCCAACCAGCGTAGACCCGTCTTTCCGGGCTTATTTTGATAGCCTTGGCGAAGATGCCCGCAATGCCAAAAAGAATGCAGAAGGTCCGGTTTGGAAGAGAGAGGCCTATACGTCTGACCCAACGCCTGATCTGACATCTGCGCTCACCGGGGATTGGGGTGACAGCGCTGCGGCGGTGGAAAAAGTCAAAGCCGCTAGGCCGACACTGTCCGACTCTGAGGCGGAACGCGCGGCGAAAGATTCGCTACATGCGTTGATGCTCATTCGCGCTTACCGCGTGCGCGGGCATTTGATTGCAAATCTCGACCCTCTTGGCCTCCAAAAACCCGGTTCCCACCCTGAATTGGAACCGGAGACATATGGCTTCAAGCCTGAGGATATGGACCGTGAAATTTTTATTGATGGGGTTTTGGGGCTTGAGACTGCGACGCTCTCAACCATCCTCGATATTCTTAAGCGGACCTATTGCTCAACACTCGGTGTGCAATTCATGCAGGTCTCCAATCCGGAAGAAAAAGCCTGGATTCAAGAGCGTTTGGAAGGTCCTGAAAAGGAAATAAGTTTTTCCAAAGAAGGCCGTCTCGCAATCCTTCAAAAACTCGTCGAAGGTGAAACTTTCGAACAACTCATCCATAAACGTTATCCCGGCACGAAACGCTTTGGTTTGGACGGTGCGGAAAGCCTGTTGCCCGCGCTAGAGCAAATCATCAAACGCGGAGGCCAGCTCGGTCTGAAAGATATCAATTTCGGGATGCCGCATCGTGGTCGTCTGAATGTCATGGCGGCGGTGATGCAAAAGCCATATTCTGCGATTTTCTATGAATTCCTCGGGGGCGTAGCCGCAGGTGCGGAAGATTTTGGGTCCGGTGATGTGAAATATCATTTGGGTGTTTCTGACGACCGCGAATTTGACGGGAATTCCGTCCATCTCTCGCTGGCGCCAAACCCGTCTCATTTGGAAGTGGTTGCGCCGGTCGTCATTGGGAAAACACGCGCCAAACAGCAAATGGCCTCTGGCACGTATCAGTCTCATAATCCTGAACAGGTCATGGCGGTTATCCTTCACGGGGATAGTGCATTTGCAGGTCAAGGCGTTGTAATGGAAACCTTCCAGCTGTCGCAATTGGTTGGCTACCGCACAGGCGGAACCCTGCATGTCGTTGTGAACAACCAGATTGGCTTCACCACTACGCCAGATGAATATCGTTCCGGTCAATATTGCTCAGATGTTGCCTTTATGGTCGAAGCACCCGTGTTCCACGTCAATGGTGATGACCCTGAAGCTGTTGTCTTCGCGGCACGTGTCGCCACTGAATATCGTCAAAAATTCGGGAAGGACGTGGTTCTCGATATTATCTGTTATCGTCGATACGGTCATAATGAAGGTGACGACCCATCCTTCACCCAGCCACTCATGTATCAAGCAATCAATGGTCGTCCATCTACGCGCCAAATCTATGCAGAACGCCTTATCGCGCAAGGCGATTTGACTGAAGCCGACGCGCAGAAGATGATGGATGATTTCTACGCGAAATTGGACGAGGATTTCGAAGAAGCGAAATCATATGAGACCAAGCAACCTGATTGGTTGCAAGGTGTCTGGCAGGGTATTTCTCTTCCGACGGAAAAAGACGGCAAACGCCGCGGCGACACAGCTGTTGAGATTGACCAGTTGAAAGCCATTGGGCAGCAAATCGTTTCTGTGCCGAACTCGCTCAATATGCACCGAACTCTAAAGCGCATTATAAAAGCCCGCGCCGAACGAGTTGAAAAAGGCGCGGATATAGATTGGGGTCTCGCCGAGCATTTGGCTTTCGGAACCCTGATTTCAGAAGGTCATCCTGTCCGTCTGTCAGGTCAGGATTCAGAACGTGGGACTTTCTCACAGCGCCAGTCGAATTGGATCGATCAGAAAACGGAAGAGAAATATTGCCCGCTAAATAATCTGTCTGAAGCGAATGAATATTATCAGGTTCTCAATTCACATCTGTCTGAAGAGGCCGTTCTTGGATTTGAATATGGGTTCTCAACGGCAGCACCCAATGCCCTGACGATTTGGGAAGCGCAATTCGGTGATTTTGCCAATGGTGCGCAGGTCATGGTGGACCAATTTATCAGCTCCGCAGAGCAGAAATGGCTCCGCATGTCGGGCCTCGTTATGCTCTTGCCGCATGGGTATGAGGGGCAGGGTCCGGAACATAGTTCCGCGCGCTTGGAGCGCTATCTGCAAATGTGTGCCGAAGATAATATGCAGGTTACGAATATTTCGACGCCTGCGAATTATTTCCACGCATTGCGTCGTCAAGTTAAACGCAATTTCCGCAAACCTCTGATCAATATGAGCCCGAAATCGCTTTTGCGTCACAAACTCTGTGTTTCGACATATGAGGAAATGGGTCCCGGCAGTGAATTCCACCGTCTGCTCTGGGATGATGCGCAATATAATCCGGGGATCAGTCAGATTAAACTGGCCGCTGACAGCAAGATTAAACGCGTGATTATTTGCTCCGGCAAAGTCTATTATGACCTGTTCGAAGCGCGCGAAGAGCTGGGACGCAATGATGTTTACCTCTTGCGAGTTGAACAGCTTTATCCTTATCCCGATGATGCGGTGCAGGAAGAGCTCTCACGCTTTAAAAATGCCGATATGGTTTGGTGTCAGGAAGAACCGAAAAATATGGGGGCGTGGTCCTTTATCGAACCTTTCATAGAAGAAAGCTTGATAGCCATTGGTGCGAAGAACACACGCGCCCGCTATGTTGGCCGGGCCGCAGCCGCCTCAACAGCAACGGGCATCAGCACAAAGCACAAAAAAGAACAGCAAGCCATCATCGATGGCGCGTTTGCAAAATAGACGTCTAGTTAGGAAAACCCCATGACAGATATCACAATTCCAAATGTCGGCGAGAGCGTTAGCGAAGTTACGATTGCGCAATGGTTCAAAGCTGTTGGCGACACGGTTAAAAAGGACGAGCCACTGGTTGAACTGGAAACAGATAAGGCTGCGCAAGAGCTTGTCTCACCAGAAGATGGTGTTCTGGAAGAGATATTGGTTGCCGAGGGCGAAAACGCCGAAGTTGGCAAGCTGATCGCGAAGTTGGGCTCCGGGTCCGGTAAAATAGCAGCTGATAAAGGCGATGCGGAAGTCAAAGCGCAGACACCTGCGCCTGCTTCTAAATCCTCGACAGGATCAGGCCCTGCGCTGAATATCGACGTTCCCAATGTCGGTGAAAGTGTTTCGGAAGTGACGGTTGCCTCTTGGATGGTCTCCGTCGGTGATGCTGTGCAAAAAGACCAAGCCATTGTCGAATTGGAAACCGATAAGGCTGCGCAAGAATTGGTTGCGCCGCGTTCCGGTGTAATTACCGAAATTCTGAAAGCCGAAGGCGATGTCGCCAAGGTCGGCGAAACCCTCTGCAAATTGGGTGAGAGCGATTCAGCTTCTCCTTCAGGTGAAGTCGCGGGTCCTTCCGCAGGTGATGAAGGCGGCGGCGTTGCAGGCATCCCATCTACAAATGAGGGCTCTATCCCTGACGACGCGAAGGTCATGCCTGCGGCGGCAAAGATTATCCGCGAAAACGGTTTAGATGCAGCTTTAATCAAAGGCACAGGAAAAGACGGCCGCATTACGAAAGCAGATGCCCTCGCGGCGAAAGCCAACCCGCCTAAAGCTGCGCCGGCTCCAGCACCTGCCGCTAAATCCGCTCCTGCTGCGCCAAAAGCGCCGCGCGATACAGGACCACGCGAGGACCGCGTGCGTATGACCCGCATTCGTCAGACGATCGCGCGTCGGCTGAAAGATGCGCAGAACACTGCGGCGATGCTGACGACTTATAATGAGGCGGATATGTCCGCCATCATGGCAATGCGCAGCCAGTATAAAGAGCTATTTATTAAGCGCCATGGCGTGAAGCTGGGCTTTATGTCGTTCTTTGTGAAAGCCTGCGTGCAAGCGTTGAAAGATGTTCCGTCCGTGAACGCTGAAATTGACGGCACAGATATTATTTACAAAAATTTCTATGACATCAGCATTGCCGTCGGCACGGATAAAGGTCTTGTCGTTCCGGTCCTGCGCGATTGTGATGAACTGTCACTCGGCGGTATCGAAAAAGGTATTGGTGAATTGGGTGCAAAAGCCCGAGACGGTCAATTGTCCATGGATGATATGATGGGCGGAACCTTCACCATTTCCAATGGCGGCGTTTATGGCTCTCTTATGTCTTCGCCGATTTTGAACCCGCCACAATCCGGTATTTTGGGAATGCATAAGATCGAAAAGCGCCCTGTCGTTGTGAATGATGAGATTGTGATACGCCCAATGATGTATTTGGCTCTGTCATATGATCACCGCATTGTTGATGGTAAGGAAGCCGTTACATTCCTCGTTCGTGTCAAAGAATGCCTCGAAGATCCTGAACGCATGCTGCTCGATCTTTAATGCTTTATTAGCCTAAGTCCTAAAACCCAGCCTAAGGTCTTTCGCTTATAATCCCAGCTCAAGTTTAGAGTTGGGGTAAGCCTATGTCAGTCAATACACTAGATGTCGGACACGAGAAAACGACAGCGACACAGCAAGTCAACGCGGCCAAATCTCTTGAACAGCGCATGCTTGGCGTAATGGCCGCATTTGCCGTCTCATGGGGACTGCTCTGTCTTATCGGCTTCACCATTAACCAAATTGCGACGCCAACGGAGTTGGCGAGGTCCTACTCTCCTGAGCAAATTGTCTATCTGCAAAACACGCCTGCTTGGGTTATGTTTGGCAAAGCCATGACGACAATCGGTACGCTTTGCGGTGCCGTTTATCTGCTTTTACGAAAGAAGAGTGCTTATCACTGGTTTTCTATCTCACTCGTCGGAACGCTCATGATTATGGCTGACTCAGTATTGCGTGATGGATTTCATGTTTTGGGCGGCATCGGAACGGGTGTCAGCTTGGGCATGATCATTGTCGCGGTCTTCCTATTTTGGGCTTCTTACTCGGCCTTTTACGAGGGGCAATTAGAGGACTGATTGGACAGCTGCGACATCTTGGCATAATCTCCTTAAAAAAGGGGGGAGTGTCATGAGTGAAATGAGGACTAAACTGGGCGCATTATTTTGGATTTTGGCCGCTTTCTTTACAATCTGGAATCTATTCGGATGTGCGGCCTATTTAATGGACAAAGTCACATCAGATGAAGTCTATGCACAAGCTTACGGCGAAGCCATGTTAGCGGTTAGAGATTTGTATCCTATATGGGCTACGGCTGCTTATGCAATTGCCGTATGGGGTGGATTGCTGGCTGCGATTTTATTTTTAATGCGTCGAAAATTGAGCGTCACCTTGTTTATCATTTCGTTGGTGGCTGCTGTGATTAGCTTTATTCCAGCATTTACAATGACTGAGCTTCGTGAAGCTTCGGGCGAGACGGCTTGGATCATGCCTGTTCTGGTTTTTGGGCTAGGAGTTGTCGAAATCTTATACTCACGGAAACAAGCTGCTATTGGCGTTCTGAATTAGGTAAGGCGTCCCGAATTTTCCGAATTCTGCCACATTGATTTAGCGTGCTGCTAAGCCTATCTGTCAGGAGAAATTCACTCCTGACAGGATATTCCCATGGCAGATCAATATGACGTCATTATCATCGGTGCCGGACCCGGCGGCTATAATTGCGCAATCCGCTGCGGGCAGCTTGGCTTAAAAGTCGCTTGCGTTGAGTCTCGCGAAACGTTGGGCGGGACCTGTCTCAATGTCGGCTGCATGCCGTCCAAAGCCCTTCTCCATGCAACGGAGTTGTATGAGACCGCACAAAAAGACTTTCCCGCAATGGGTCTCAAGGCGACTGTCGAAGCCGACATTCCAGCGATGATTGAAAGCAAGAACAAAGTCGTCACAGGCCTCACACAAGGTATCGAATATCTTTTCAAGAAGAACAAAGTCGATCACATTCGCGGTTTCGGGAAAATCAAAGCCAAAGGTGAAGTCGAAGTCGACGGCAAAATCTATAAAACGAAGAACATTGTCATCGCGACCGGGTCAGAAGTGGCGAAATTGCCGGGTGTCGAGATTGATGAGAAAGCGATTGTCTCTTCGACCGGCGCGTTGGACCTCCAAAGGGCTCCTAACAATCTCCTCGTGATTGGCGGCGGCGTAATTGGCCTTGAACTTGGATCTGTTTGGCGTCGTTTGGGCTCCAAAGTGACGGTCGTGGAATATATGCCAACAATCATGGTCAATTCGGACAAGGAAATTCAGAAAGCTGCGCTGCGTATGTTTAAAAAACAGGGCATGAAATTCGAGCTGTCCCGTAAGGTTATGGGCGTTGAAAAATCCAAATCAGGTCTGACCGTGAAAACGGAAGCGGCAGATGGCGGGAAGCCCAAAGATATCGAAGCGGATGTTGTACTTGTTTGTATTGGTCGAAGGGCCTTTACCGATGGGCTGGGTTTAGACAATGTTGGAATCGAAACCGACAGAGCAGGACGAGTTCAACATGATCACTGGAAGACGTCTGTTGAGGGCATCTGGGCGATTGGCGATGTCATCGATGGTCCAATGTTGGCGCATAAGGCCGAGGAAGAGGGCGTCGCCGTGGCTGAATCAATTGCGGGTCAATCCGGTCATGTAAATTATGACGTCATCCCAGACGTCGTTTATACGCATCCTGAAATCGCATCTGTTGGTCAAACAGAAGAAGAGCTCAAGGAAGCCGGAATTCCTTACAAAAAGGGGAAGTTCCCCTTCACGGCTAACTCCCGCGCGCGCGCCAATCATGAAGCTGAAGGCTTCGCGAAGATTTTGGCTCATGCTGAAACTGACGAGATCTTAGGCGCGCACATTCTGGGCCCGCTGGCGGGTGATTTGATACACGAAGTCGCGGTGGCAATGGAATTCCAGGCCTCCAGCGAAGACCTCGCCAGAACCTGCCATGCCCATCCGACAGTCTCTGAGGCTGTTCGACAGGCCGCGATGGATGTCGAGGGTTGGGCGATGCAGATGTAAGGCAGCAGCCTCTGCGCCGTTTCGCTAAAAAGTCTGCATTTTTTTGAAAAATAGGCGATTGTTTGAAACTTCATCTATTTATTTTCACGCTCTTGGCATGAGGGTGGATTCCTCTCTTGATTGCATAATTATTTGGCTCCAAACTTTTTCAATCTGAAGAGGTTGAGCTATGAATTACTTGAAACGAAGCGCGGCGAGTGTCGCGCTTCTGATTGCATTATCAGCTTGCACATCTGATTCTGATATACCGGAAACGGTTGTCCCGCCAAAGCAGCAGGTGGAAATACTAGCCTCGACCGAGACTGAACTCTCGCCAAATGGCAAGAAAGTTACAGTTTCAGCCATACCGGAGTGGGCCAAAACGAATCCGCTTCCGAAATATCCGGAAGACCGCAGCGATCAAACTCGCAATGGGATTGAGTACCTGATAACGGATGACCAATATCGTTATAATCCGGGTGGGTATGAATATGTCTCTCGGATGGCATTTCGAGTATCTGACCGGAAGGGATTGGAGACGGCGGCACAAATAAAGACTAGTTTTGATCCCACCCTCTCTGACCTATCATTTAATTATATCAACATCACTCGGGACGGAAAAACCTTAGATCGTCTACCAAAGGTTGAGATACGTGAAATTCAACAGGAAAGTGGTCTGGGAAAGGGCATTATTGATGGCGACATTACGGCTCTTATTAATCTCGAAGATGTCCGCGTTGGGGACATTGTGGATTATAGCTATTCCGGCCGTGTTAGAACGCCGCTTTATCCGGACAAGTTCTTTTCGACGACCTCATCAAGCTATTCCGTTCCGGTTGCCAGAAGCCTCGTATCCTATGATATGCCGCGCGATAAACGGCTTTACACGGAGTCTGTAAAGACAAATATCCGCGCAAATATCACTGATGAAGCAGACCGCACTATTTATACTTTTGACTTGGTCGACCCCGAACCACATCGGAACTTTAGTAATATTCCCGACGGTGTTGCCACTCAGGGGTCATTTTTGGTTTCGACCGAGGACAGCTGGGCAGATATTACAGATTGGGCGGTTGAGGTTTATGATATTGACTTAACACTGCCCAAAACGGCCAAATCAAAGATTAAGACCATCAAACGTGAAAATAAATCCGACGGCGATAGAGCTATCGCGGCGCTGCAATGGATACAGGATGATATTCGCTATCTCGGGTTTGAGGAGGGCGTAAATGGACACAAACCGCGTACACCTTCCGTAACACTGGCAAATGGGTATGGCGATTGTAAGGATAAGAGTCTGCTATTAAAGACAGCTTTGTCCGAAATGGGAATCACGTCCTATGTTACGCTTGTTAATACCCAGACAGGAGACTTGCTGGACCAAACGCTACCCGCTGTCACTATGTTTGACCATGCTATCGTTATGGTGGAGTTGGATGGACGAAACGTTTTCATGGACCCAACTGGGACCTATCAACGCGGCATATTGAAAACTTTCGGAGAGCCGGATTACGACTATGTGCTGCCCATCAAAGCCGGTCAGTCCGAGCTTTTAAAAGTGGAAATACCATTTGAGGCTTACCCGCAGCAGACCATTCAAGAGCGCTATACATATCAAGATGAAGGATCAATTTCTCTGGAAATTACTTCAACCTATAATAAGCAGGATGCGGATTCCATGCGCAGGAAATTGGCGCAGCAAGGCGTATCTAAGCTGACGGAATCCTATTATGAGTATTACGCGGAACGCTATCCGGGCTTGAAACTCTCAGCGAATATACAGGTCGAAGACGATGAAAGACGGAATCAGCTTACCATTTCGGAAGCATATCTTCTGGACGAAGAGACTGTGAAAGCGTCCAATTATGATGAGAGAATTGAGGTCAAAGCTTATTCCATTAACAGTAAGCTGCCGGATTTCATTGAACCCGGACGCGATTTTGCATTGAGCTTGAATAAAGGCGTTAAACTGCGTCATGAAATTCAGATTATCACGCCTGGCCGTGAATTCCCCGATCAGGAAGATACGACTGAATCGATTGCGGGCATTGATTTCCAACTGGACTATCAATCCAAGGACGATGTGTTTTCTTTGATATATGACCTGAGTATTCAACAAGACCGGGTCAGTTTGATTGAAGCCCCTAAAGTTGTTGAGTTGGCGGAGACGGTTGAGAACCTTGCAAGCAGAAGGATCAATTTAAAATTTGCCAAGACACCTCTTTATAAGCGACTGGGATTAAAAGACCCTATTCAACCGTCAATTCTAGAAGACATACAAATCATCGGAAAATTGGTGCAAGAGAAGGAGAATGTCGACGCGTTAGAACGAGCGCGGAAACTGTCAAAAGAGTATATGAAGCCAGACGCCCTGCGTGGATTTATCCAACAATTACAAGCCGGTGTGCTGATAGAATTAGGGCGCGAAAATGCGGCGCTACCTATTCTGGACGAGGCTTTTTCTCTTTTTGATCCATTGGACGAGCAATCCTATTATTCCTATGCCGGAATGCAGAATTCTAAGGAAAATTATGGCGGGGCAGCAAAAACTCTGGACCGATTGTTTAAGAAGTTTCCTGAGTCTTCAAAGGGGCTGAATATGGAATGGATGTGGAGGCTATACAGAAACCTGAACAAAGCTAAAAACCATGATTTGGCTGACAACCTCATGATATCTCTTGCGAATGCCCAGCTCGAAAATCTCGATGAAATAGAAGAAGAAAAGCGGGTCTTTGGGACGGCGATATTGGCTATGGGCCGACAAGGGAAAGTCGAAGAGGCCAAAGCTCTATATCCGCATATAAAAAGCGCATCGACATATCGAGATATTTTAATGGACCGCGATATGGAGGCCCTTTGGGAGGACACAGCAGACGTGGCCGGTGAAGGTCTGAAGGATGCGCGTCTCTCCGAGATTGAGCATGCATTGCAGCTGACAAAAGCCGAAGACGCGACTTATTTGAACTACACATCACTTATCGCCGCCTATTTGGGGAATGGACAGAGTGACGAGGCGATAGCTTTTGCGAAGCCGATTTATGAAAATTGGGATCGTTTGGTCGCGGAAGGTCAGGAAGGCTTCTGGTTTGCCAATGCCTATGCAACGGCACTTAACCATGCCGGTAAATACGATCAAAGTAATGCAGTTTACGACAAATTATTGAGTATTGGGGTCGCTCAGGAAGGCGATCTTGTGAGTATGGCATTGAACCAGATCATTGCAAATGTTGGTCACGGCGATTTCAGAGCAGCTCTTGATAAAGCTAAGATTTATGAAGCAGACGAGGATTTTGGGTTATCGGATTTCGGCAGCGGATATCTTTATTATGTTATGGCGTGCTCGCAGTTTCAATTGGGCGAGAGGCAAGCCGCGAATGAAACATATGAAGAGAAATTTGCTCCAATAGAGGAAGAAAATTTGGGAGCAAAAACGCTATTATTGGCCTGTATGGAACGGGATGATGAATTGGCGGAAACTTTGATTGGCAGACTGGAGAGCCAAATGCACAGACCCAGCACGATCACAATTTTCGTAGAGGATACAGTGCCGCTTTACCCTGACGATTTCCGAAATGAACAGGTCACGCGAATACGGAAAATAGCTAATCGACCCGAAGTCAAAAAGGTTTTTGAAAGATATGGCCGCGCCATTTCCGTCACAGGCCCGAGCGAAATATGGGCGGAGTTTTGATCAAATCCTAATAAAGTGTCTTGAGTGCATCTGCCCTGTAATCTTCCAACGCGTCAAATCGCCCCTCCTTCACTTTGGCTGCCCAGTGTGGATCCTGGAGCAGCGCACGCCCAATTGCGACCATGTCAAATTCATTTCTCTCCAGACGATCAAATAGTTCGTCCAGCGAGGCTGCTTCTGCACCTTGTCCCTGAAACGCTTCGAAAAAATCGCCATGCAATCCAACAGACCCGACGGTGATGGTCGGTAAGCCCGTCAATTTTTTCGCCCAACCTGCCAGATTCAAATTCGAACCTTCAAATTCCGGCTCCCAGAAACGACGCTGCGAGCAGTGCAGGATGTCGACCCCTGCATCGACAAAAATTTTGAGAAACGCTTCTAGCTTTTCGGGCGTGTCGGCGAGGCGGGCGGAATAATCCTGCTGTTTCCACTGTGAGAAACGTAAAATAATTGGCATGTTTTCGCCAATGGCTTTTCTGCATTGGCGGATGATTTCGGCGGCGAATGTCGCGCGGTCATTTAAGTCACCGCCATATTTATCTTCCCGCTGGTTCATTACATCCCAGAAAAATTCATCGATGAGATAGCCATGCGCACCGTGCAATTCGATTGCATCAAATCCTAACTCTGCTGCATAGCCTGCGGATGCTGCGAAGCCATCAACAATATCAGCGATGTCCTCTTCGCTCAGCGCTTCAGCGACCTTTTTCCCTGTATGTGTAATTCCTGAGGGAGAGTCAGACGGCGCATCCGGAAAATGACCTGCGCCAGGCTTGCGGGTCAGACCTTCATGCCAGAGTTGCGGCGCGATTTTACCGCTTGCGGCTTTCACGCCTGTGACAACTTTTTTCCAGCCCTTCAAAGCATCCTCACCGTGGAAAAGAGGGTAGTTCGGATTGCTGCCTGCGGCTTCGCGTTTAATCAGTGTGCCTTCGGTGATGATCAGGCCGACTTCATTTTCAGCGCGGCGTTTATAATAATCGGCGACATTGTCTCCGGGAACGCCATTTGGCGAGAATCCCCGCGTCATTGGCGCCATCACAATTCGGTTTGGCAGGGTCATCCCGCGAACAGAAAATGGCGTGAAGAGGGCGTTGGACATGTCAGTCTCCTATATATTCAAGAGACTGACATGGGGCATTATTTGGCCAATCTCAACCACCCGAAATTGAATGGCCGAGTAAGGCTTTCATCGTGTCGAGATAGGCAATCCAAGCCGTCCGGCCCTGAGGTGTGAGATGGACCAGGGTTTGCGGGCGTTTGCCATTATAACCCTTTTCCTGCCGCACATAATTGGCCGCTTCCAGCTTTGTCAGATGGGTGGACAGATTCCCATTTGTGGCACCGGTTCTGTCCTTTAATTCGGGAAAACTCGCCGGATTTACCGCTGACAAATACGCCATAATGCCAAGGCGCAAGCGCCCATGTATAACATCATCAATATCACCAATATCGATTTCAGGATTGTCGCCAGACATTATCGCGCCGCTTTCATAGACAGGAGTGACGGAAGGATGATGGTGACAACCGAACCAAGCGCCGCGATGAGATAGATGATATTTTGTCCGTAAAAGCTCATCGTAACGGCGGCCATTGTAAATCCAGCGAATGAGGCGAAATGTAGCCAACCATGCCCCGTCAGTTTCGCGGTGACGCCATAGGCCAGACCTTGCCCCGCAAAACCGAGAATGAGGATAATAGTCCAAAGCTCATGTGTTCCCCCTGCCAGAATCAGATTTAGCAATATTCCCACAGCGACGGACCCCAGGGCCGCCGTGAACATAATCCATACGCTTTTTTCGACCCGGTTTGCGGTGGAGGCTGCACCGGGTTTTTCATCAACTTTGCGTCCCAAAATCATAACGCCTAGACCGCCAATGACGGCGAAGGCTATCCAGAGGAGCGCGAATGACCATGCAGGTAGAGCTAAAATCTGCTCTAATATCAGGTAGTGGATCGCAAATGTCGCGGTGAGCAGGATACCCCACATCAAGCCGATTGGCCCGCCGACAAGAGGCATATCTTCCCCCGCTTTTGCGATGCGGCTGGCATTTTCCAGATCCGCCATAAGTGTTTCTGTTTTTGTCATAGATATGTCTCCTTTCGACTTTCCTATAAAAATAGGTTTGACATACAAAC
>JAHDFA010000001.1 GCA_020628495.1 Hellea sp. | reverse complement strand
CGCATGGCCGGCTTAAATCCTTCGGCCGTCATTTGTGAAATTATGAATGATGACGGGACAATGGCGCGCCTGCCGGACCTCGTGAAATTTGCGCAATTTCACGGATTGAAAATCGGGACAATTGAAGATCTCGTCGCGCACCGCATGCAGAAGGATCACTTCGTCCGGCATATCGCCAGCAGTGACTTCCGCAGCCAAAATGGCGACGAGTTTAAAATCCACGTCTATCGCAATTTTTTGGATAATAAAGAACACGTTGCTCTGTCCAAAGGCGAGTCCGAGGAGGGAAAACCTAGTCTTGTTCGAGTCCACAAAATTGATTTTGCGGGTGATATTCTCTCTGAGGAAAGTCCGCGTTCAGGTTTGATTTGGGATGCCATGAAACAGCTCGCGACGCATGATGGTCACTCTGTTCTAGTCCTGATCCGCGAAGGCTCTATCGATAGCCTCTTGGAACGTCTTGGCGCGCATAAATCGACGGTGAACCGTAAAGAGCAAACCATTCGCGAATATGGTGTTGGGGCGCAAATCCTTTCCCATCAAGGCGTTCGCAAAATGACGCTTATCACTAATGTCATGCCAAAGATTATCGGCCTTGAAGCTTATGATCTCGAATTAGACGGTATTACCCCGCTTCAGAATACACGGACTTAATATGAAAATTCTAGTTATCGAGGCTCGGTATTATGAGTCTATTTCTGAAGATTTATTACAAGGCGCCTTAGCTAAGCTCCAAGCCGCAGGTGCTGAGGTCGTGAAGGTCAATGTCCCGGGCGCGCTCGAAATTCCCCACATCATTTCTTACGCTGAAAAAGCAGGCGCAGGCTATGATGGTTATGTCGCATTGGGCTGCGTCATTCGCGGAGAAACAACTCACTATGATTATGTTTGCGAAGAGTCTGCGGGCGCTTTGATGGATCTTGCCGTTGATCATCAACTCGCGATTGGAAACGGTATCATCACCGTTGAAAATGAGGCGCAGGCCATTGCGCGGTCTAAGCCGGATCAAAAAGACAAAGGCGGCTTTGCGGCATCCGCTTGCCTGCGCATGATTCAGTTGCGCGATGAATTGAATAATTCATGAGCGGTGCCAACCCAAAGCTAAGACGCGTATCACGCGTCAGTGCCGTACAGGCGCTGTATCAAATGGATGTTTCGGGCGCGCCGCATAAAACGGTCGTCAAAGAATTTCTCGATCATCGCTTCGGCTATGAGGACGAACCTGGAATGGTCCGCGCGGATGAGCCTTATTTCGAGGACATTATTTACGGTGTCGTCTCAAACCAAACCGCAATTGATGAGGCCATTGATGGGCGGTTATCTGACAAATGGCCGTTACGACGATTAGATGCGACCTTGCGGGCTCTTCTGCGCTCAGCGACCTATGAAATACAGCGTCGTCCTGATGTACCGGCATTGGTTATCATCAATGAATATATGGCGATTGCGACAGAGTTCTTCTCCGGCAAAGAGCCGGGTATCGTGAATGGTGTTTTGGACAAGATTGCAAAAGATGTCCGTTCGGCAGAATTTGGATTAACGGCGTCTCATGCGCTTGCTGCCAAAACGCCTGCGGAAGACATCTCATCTGAAGATGAATGAGTTTGACCTGATTGAACGATACTTTGCGCCCTTGGCGGGGCCTGAGGGTCTCAGCCTAAAAGACGATACGGCCAAATTATCGCCGCGCACGGGGCAGGATTTACTTATAACGACGGATAGTTTTGTCGAAGGTATACACTTTCCGGTGGGAATGTATGGTGCAGATGTAGCGGAACGTCTGCTGCGCACAAATCTGTCGGATATTGCGGCGAAAGCTGGAACGCCTTTAGGGTATCAACTCTCACTCTCCATGCCTGCCGCGAAGATGGAAAAATGGATACCGGCCTTTGCGAAAGGTCTGGAAACGACACAAGCAGAATTTGGTTGCAGACTCTGGGGTGGAGATACCACTGCAATTGACGGGCCTGCTGTGTTTTCGATTACGCTCATCGGTGAAGTTCGTCAGGGCGGCATGGTAAGGCGGGCAGGTGCCGCAATCGGAGATGACATATGGGTCAGCGGCGTATTGGGGGATGCAAAATTGGGATGTGATTTAGTCACGAATAAAACTATTTCTCCCGTGCCATCGGGAGAGCATCTTATCGCGTTTGAAACCGCCTATTGGCGGCCCGAGCCGGCATTTGCCTTTCAAAATATTCTCGCAAATTTTGCGACGGCAGCCGCAGATATTTCCGACGGCATCATGGCGGACGTCGCGCATATCTCCGCTTTGAGCGAAACATGCGCAACTCTCAACTTTGATGCTTTGCCGTTTTCTTTGGGGGCAGAGAGTTGGGCCGAGGCGCAATCAGACCCGGTGGAGTCCAGACAAAAGCTGGCTAGCTTTGGTGATGATTACGGCGTTGTCTTCACGGCAAAAGCTAAGAGCCGGCAGGCTGTTTTCGACGCAGCGCGTCGTCTTAAACTCAAATTGACGCTGATCGGGTCAATGCTTGCAGGACAAGGGGCAGTTTGTCTGGATATTGATGACCGGGAAATTGCATGGCCAAAAAAGGGCTATGCCCATAAGTAAGCGGGACTAGCGTCCGCCGCCCGTTTGACCCGCGCCGCCTCCGCCGCCGGTCGGTCCATTTGCACCTGTCAGTCGATCTGTAGGCAGACGGCCAATCGTGCCGAAAATTTGTTCCAGCACTGATAATTCGCGGCCGCGTGTCGGTGTTGTGCGGTCAACATAATTAACAGGGACGCCGTCTTCCAATCCATATTCAGCGACCTTGGTGACTTGTCCATCGGGATTAAAGTGGATGGCTGTAATGGTCCGGTCTTCAATTTGCGGCCGAAGGTAAGCGTAACGCTGACGGACCGAAGTGATGTAATACCAGACATCATCTTCGACTTTTTCGTCAAAGGTCGATTTCACTGATGGATTACCCAATCGCGACAATACGGATGATTTCGTGTCCGTGTCAGGATTAACCGCTTGTGGTTTTTCAGCCGTCGGAACATATCCATGTGTTCTCAGCACAGGGTTGCATGCGGACGTTAAAGCCACGGCAGCTGTAAGAATAAGAAGTTTTGTTGGCACGTTCATAATGGGTCACGCGTAAAGTCTTTTGTTGTGATGGACCTAACGCTCCCGCATAGCGAGGGCAAGGTAGTAACTGCGTGAAGATTTGGTCAGATATGACCCGAGTGAGACAGGACATATGAATTTTTTACACCGCATTTTTAGGCGTGAAGACGCCGCAAAAACGGATGCCCGCCGGGTTTATGCCAAATTGATGGCGCAATCCCGTACACCTGACTTTTATGGCGCAGGTCGATTTGAAGACAGCTATGATGGTCGAATTGACGTTTTGACGCTTCATATTGCGGCTGTCTTGTCAAATTTAAACAGATTTGGAGAGAATGGAGAACGTCTTGGGCAAGCCTTGTTTGACGAGATGAAAGATGATTTCGAGATTGCCTTGCGCGAGGAGGCTCTGTCAGATGCCAGCGTAAAAAAGCGTATTCAGCCTATGATATCGCTGTTTTATGACCGCGTTAAAAAATATGCGGAAGCGTTAAATCAGGACGATAAAATTCAAGCCTTGGATGTTGTTTTCGCGGAAACGTTAAATGCAGCAGGGAATGCTCCGGCGTTTGGTGAAGATGCACCGCATTTTCAAAACCGAATGGCGGCATATCTCTTGGCTTATGATGATATTCTGGCTCCACTTTCTTTGGGGCAAATCGCGCTAACGGAATTTCATTTTCCGCAGATTATGAATTGAGACGGGTTTAAGGCTAGGCTTTGCTCGCTCAGGACACTATACCCGCCCTCCAACGGGAACACTAAATGCTAGACGGACTGATAATATCTATTGATGCCATGGGCGGCGATAACGCCCCGGACATCGTTATCAAGGGAATCGAATATTTCCTGACCCATGAGGGCGAAGGCCGTCGTGCACGTTTCCAGTTACATGGTGATGCGGAAAAACTGGCACCTCTATTAGAGGCTGCGCCGCGCACACGCGAGCGTTCCGAAGTGTTTCATACTGATAAAACAGTCTCGATGGACGACAAACCGTCACAAGCCTTGCGGAAGGGTAAGGGGTCTAGCATGTGGAATGCCATCGCCGCCGTGAAAGGCGGGCAGGCAGGTATCGCCGTATCTGCAGGCAATACCGGCGCATTGATGGCGATGTCCAAATTGCAGCTTCGCGCAAAACGGGGCGTTCAACGTCCCGCTATCGCGGCGAGCTGGCCAAACCTGTCCGGCGATATGACAGTCGTTTTGGACGTAGGCGCCAATGTTGAATGTGACGCCGCGCAGTTGACGGAATTTGCGATTTTAGGCGAAGCCTATTTCCGGGCTATTTACGGAAAAGCTGCACCAGCCGTAGGTTTGCTGAATGTCGGAACCGAAGAAGGTAAAGGCAATACCACAATTAAAGCGGCACATGAACGCCTTGCGCAATCCCAATTGGGCCTGAATTATATCGGTTTTGTTGAAGGTAACAATATCTCTGCGGGGAATGTGGATGTCGTGATTACGGATGGTTTCACGGGGAATATTGCGCTGAAAACTGCAGAGGGTACGGCCAAACTCATCAGTACATTTTTCTCTCAGGCGCTGAACGATAACCTTTGGTCAAAATTCACCACGGCGCTGAATCTCATGGCTTTGCGTAAACTCAAAAAGAAAATGGATCCGCGGCGTGCGAATGGCGGCGTATTTCTGGGTCTGAATGGCGTAGTTGTCAAAAGCCATGGCGGGACGGACGCAATCGGTTATTCCAATGCCTTGAATATTGCTATGGGATTGGCAGAAAGTGATTTCCAAGAGGCGATTGATGCGCGCTTGGATGCACTTCACGACGAAGATGATAACATCGGATTTATCGCATGAGAGCTGTCATTCGGGGCATAGGGAGCTTTTTACCACAACGAGTGATGACCAATCTCGAAATGTCGGAGATTGTTGAAACCTCTGATGCATGGATCCAGGAACGCACAGGCATTCGTGAACGGCATATTGCGGATGAGGGGCAATTCACATCTGATTTGGGCTATGAAGCCGCATTAAAGGCTTTGCAGGATGCCGGCATGACGGCTGACGATATTGATTTAATTGTTGTTGCCACTTCCACGCCTGATCTGACATTTCCGGCCACTGCAACCATGATTCAGGAAAGGCTGGGTATGCGGCACGGTGCGGCCTTTGATATTCAAGCTGTTTGCTCTGGCTTTATATACGGTATGCATGTCACCAATGCATTGTTGAAATCCGGCGGTGCGAAACGCGCATTGCTCATTGGTGCGGAAACTTTCTCTCGCATACTGGACTGGACGGATCGCGGGACCTGTGTGTTATTTGGCGATGGTGCGGGCGCCGTAGTGATTGAGGCTGTGGAAGAAGGGGCTTTGCTCAAGGAAGACGCATCCGGTATTCTGCAAACTTTTGTGCGATCTGACGGCGCGCACCGGGATATGCTCTATGTCGATGGTGGACCGTCACGCACGCAGACCGTTGGACATTTAAGGATGTTGGGCAATCAAGTGTTCAAACATGCCGTAACTGATATTGCACAAGTGATCCGTGATTGCGCCGAGCAAGCCGGAGTGGACATTGCGGATATCGATTGGTTCGTCCCGCACCAAGCGAACCAAAGAATTCTGACAGCAGTGGCGAAACGTCTGAAATTACGGCCTGAACAAGTCATCTCTACCGTTGCGCAACATGCAAACACCTCTGCGGCATCCGTCCCGTTAGCTATGGATACAGCGGTCAAGGATGGGCGCATAAAAAAAGGGGACTTAGTCATGCTGGAGGCCTTTGGCGGTGGCTTCACATGGGGCGCAGCCCTCTTGCGATATTAGGAAAACCAAGTTTTTCTTAGATTAATCACTAATTTCCAAAGTCTTAGCTTGATTTTACGGCTCTAAATTTGCTTTAACGGTTTCATGCCAGCTACAACCGTCAATTCTCAAACCGTCACGCGTCAAGATCTCGCAGAAGCCGTCTATCGAGAGATTGGTTTATCTCGATCAGAAAGCTCCAGTCTCGTGGAGTCGGTGATTGACCATATTGGCGACTCCCTCGTCAAAGGTGAGCATGTCAAAATGGCCGGCTTTGGAACATTTTCCCTACGCGATAAGAAAGAGCGCATAGGCAGAAACCCGAAGACAGGCGAAGAAGTCCCGATTACCCCGCGGCGGGTTTTGGTTTTCAAGCCGTCCCAAGTCCTGCGTGAACGTGTGGATTCGGCGTTATCGCCCAAGTCGTGATACGCTCTGATTCGCAGCCGGATATCCCGGCGGGGGTATAGTGCGGGCAGATATGAGCCAAACAAAGACTACACGCGCGTTTAGAACGATTAGCGAGGCCGGTGAGGAACTGGGATTACAGCCTCATGTCTTGCGGTTTTGGGAATCAAAATTCTCTCAGATTAAACCTATTAAGCGCGGTGGCGGGCGGCGTTTTTATCGTCCTGAAGATATTGAGTTTATTCGCGGTATCAAAAAACTTCTTCATGATGAGAAGCATCCTATCAAAGATGTCCAGAAGCTGATTCAAAAAAAAGGTGCTGCACGCATTGTTGAATTGGGGCGGTCATTGGAAAAGGCCGCACGAGATAAGTCAGTTGCGGAAACAGATTTACTGCCGCCGCGCATCGTCCCGGCAGATACCTCCGCAACACCTTCGCCTCCGCCGCCACCGCCTAGCTTTAGGCCTGAAGCTGTCCCGTCTGCGTCCGCCGCACCTGAATCCGTTCTTTCACAATCTCCTCCGGCTCCGACCCCGCTACCGCCGACCGGCCCATCACTGGCTGATAAACAGGCTCTGGAGGAAGCGCTGGAAAGTCTACAGTCATTGAAAATGAAGCTCTCTGATTTTCGTAAAGCGGGATCTGTCGACTAAGGATTTCGTGCCGCAAACATGACTTGCGCGTGCATTGCCTTTTTCCTATAGGCCGCAATTCAAGATGGACGGCGGAGTATGGCGCAGTCCGGTAGCGCACACGCCTGGGGGGCGTGGGGTCGCAGGTTCGAATCCTGCTACTCCGACCATCTTGTGGCTCGATTATGGGGGTCTGAAATGCCGCGTCGACTTTGATGGATTTCGCGCTATATCGCTTGTATGATTGAAACACGCTCCAAATCCGTTGAAATTTGGCTTATTTTCATGATCTTGCTGGTCGCGGCAATGATCGTAGTTGGTGGTGCAACGCGGCTGACCAATTCCGGATTGTCCATAACAGAGTGGGCGCCCATTCGCGGGGCCTTGCCGCCGCTTTCGGCAGAGGCTTGGGTTGCAGAGTTCGAGAAATATAAGCTCATTCCAGAGTTTGAGGCCGAGCATCCTGACATGGATTTGGCTGGTTTTAAATTTATCTATTTTTGGGAATGGGGGCATCGCCAGCTCGGCCGATTTATCGGACTTTCCTTCACGCTCCCGTTTTTTTGGTTTCTTGCGAAGGGAAAGTTGGCCATCGGGCATCGTTGGAAGTTCTTCAGCATTGCCCTACTGATTGGGGTGCAGGGCGCTATCGGTTGGTGGATGGTGTATAGCGGTCTGCAAGAGGGCATGGTGAATGTCAGCCAATATCGTCTTGCGACACATCTCGGCATGGCATTTATTATTTTGGGGGCTTTGTATTGGCTGTACAAACGTCAGCGGTCAGGATGGGACCGGACCAATTACCAGCATGGGCGGGTTCGAACATTGCTTTTAGCGGGGCTTGTCTATCTCCAAATCATAGGCGGAGCTTTTATGGCAGGCACACATTCCGGTCGGACGTATAATGAGTGGCCATTGATGGATGGGGATCTCATTCCTGCGGGATATGGTATCCAGACCCCATTTTGGCGTAATCTTTTTGAGAATCCGGCAGCGATTCAATTTAACCACCGGACTTTAGCCTATGTTCTATTGATTTTTGCGATTTGGGTCGGATTGTCTTTCCGTCGAAGCAGGTCTGTCCAGCCTGCTATGGTCATCTTTGGGGGGCTGTTGGGGTTGCAAGTCGCGTTGGGTATTTGGACATTGCTGGCTGCCGCACCGCTTAATCTGTCCCTTTTGCATCAGTTTACGTCAATACTGGTTTTCTTGGCCGTAATTGGCGTAAATTGGCGGTCCAGGTATACGGTATAATAATACCAAATTTTTAAAGTATTGTTCTGTAATGGAATTTTGGCAAAGGTTGCTGAAATAGTCTGTTGACGGTTGGAGTCGTCTTGCGTAGGTAGCGCCATCGCAAAACAGGCCGTTTTGACCTGTTTCCCTATTTTCAAGGTTTATCATGAAAACGACAAAGTTTCTGAAAACCGCTGACATTGAGAAGAAATGGATTCTCATCGATGCGGAAGATGTCGTCGTTGGCCGCCTTGCAACTTTTGTTGCCATGCGCCTGCGCGGAAAGCATCGCCCCGATTACACGCCACACATTGATTGCGGCGACAACGTCATCATCATCAATGCTGACAAAGTTCACTTCACAGGAAATAAGCGTTCCGACAAAGTTTACTATCGCCACACAGGATATGCAGGTGGTTTGAAAGAAACGACTGCTGCCAAAGTGCTCGACGGACGTTTCCCGGACCGCGTTATGCGCAAAGCCGTTCAGCGTATGCTGCCAAAGGAAAGCCCATTGGCACGTAAGCAACTCTCTAACCTTCGCGTTTACGCAGGTTCAGAGCATGAGCATGCCGCTCAAAACCCAGAGGTCATTGATTTTAAATCATTGTCCGAAAAGAACGTGAAGAGAGGCTAGGACCATGTCAGATACAAATACTGCACAATCCCTCGCGGACCTGAAAGACGTTGTTGACGGAACCGTCGGCGCAGAAACGACTGCTGTTGATCCGGCAACATTGCCTGATCCAAAAATTGACGAGCACGGTCGTTCATATGCGACCGGTAAGCGCAAGAACTCTATCGCCCGTGTTTGGATCAAACCGGGTAGTGGTAAGATTGTTGTTAATGGTCGCGATCAGGAAGTTTACTTTGCACGTCCTGTTTTGCGTCTCATCATCGCTCAGGCTTTTCAAGTTGCTGACCGCGTCGACTCATATGACGTTATGGCGACTGTTAAGGGCGGCGGTTTGTCCGGTCAGGCAGGTGCCGTTCGTCACGGCATCACAAAAGCTCTGACATATTATGAGCCTGCCTTGCGCGCTCCGCTTAAAGCTGCTGGCTTTATTACGCGCGACTCTCGTGTTGTGGAACGTAAGAAATATGGCCGTGCCAAAGCGCGTAAGAGCTTCCAGTTCTCTAAGCGTTAAGTCTTACTTCGACCTTTTGGTCTATGTGTTCAGGCGCTTCGGGTAACCGAGGCGCCTTTTTTATTGGGTGTCAGACTATGAAAAATGCAGCCGTCCTTGGGGCATCAGGATATACAGGCGAGGAAGCCGTCCGCCTGATTTTGGGCCATCCCAAACTTAATCTGAAAGCCATGACGGCCCATAGCCGTGCCGGCGAATCCTATTCCGATGTATTTCGGAATTTTGCAGGGCAGGATCTCCCGCCTCTGACGACTTTGGATGAAGTAGATTGGACGGAAATTGATGTTGTGTTTGCCTGCCTGCCTCATGGGGCCAGCCAAGAGACGATTGCGAAGATTTATGACCAAGTCGAAACGGTCATAGACTTGTCTGCTGATTTCCGTCTGTCTGATCCAGGCCTTTACGAACTAACTTATGGACGCCCGCATGAGTTTAGATCGCTCTTGGGTGAGCGGGTTTACGGCCTGACGGAATTTGCCAGAGACAATCTTCGCGGCGCAAAGTTAGTGGCTTGTCCTGGGTGCTATCCTACCTGTTCAATGTTAGCGCTTTTGCCGGGTTTGGCTGGCGGAATGATTGAGCCGAAGAGTATCATTATTGATGCAAAATCAGGCGTCACAGGAGCAGGGCGCAAAGCCAGCTTAGCTTTTGCCTATTCTGAAATAACGGATGGTGCGCAGGCCTACGCGATTGGGATGCATCGTCATGCGCCTGAAATGGACCAAGCTATTCGAGATTTTGCTGGGCAAGCTGCCAATGTCCGCTTTACGCCGCACCTTCTGCCCATGAACAGAGGGATGATTGCGACATGCCATGTAAATTTGACGGAAGGAACTGACGTTGCTGCCTTACGCAAGCATTACAAGTCTACATATGATGATGAGCCTTTCGTTCATATCCTGGAAAAAGGCCAAGTTCCACAAACCCGTCACGTGCGCGGAAGTAATCATTGCCAAATCGGAATTTTTGCGGATCGCACTCCGAATTCTGCGGTCATAGTGTCAGTGATTGATAATCTCACCAAGGGCAGTTCAGGACAGGCGATCCAGAACTATAATTTGACGCAAGGATGGGATGAAACCCTTGGTTTAGGATATGTAGGTGTCTTCCCGTAGACGTCGCCGCATTATGAGCGATAATTAGGATGACCCACATCGTCTTTTGGGACATATAAATGTCATGTTAAACCGCGTACTCACTCACCGAATCGGTATTTGCATCGTGACATCTTTGCTGCTTACGGGCTGTCAGACTGTTAAAATGCCTAAAATCGATATCATGAAGTCGCCAGAATTCAGCGAGGACGCAGAGAATATTGCAAAAGATTACCCGCGCGTGAAAGATGCTCCACTCGCACCGACGGATATTCGTTCCGATGCGCAATGGGATAAAGATGCACGTGCTCTACAGAAACTGGGCGAGACATCTGTACGCAAAGATGTTGAGCCGGGCCTGACCGAGGCGGAAGCCGAAGAAGAATTTGAATCTTTAAAAGCTAAGGCTCAAGCTTATAAAAAAGATGACCCCGCCACCGGACCCGTAGAGGGCTTCCCGGACTATAAACCCCGCCGTTAGACGAAGGCGACAGGACAGACCGTCATGCAGACAAATCCCGAAATTCCGACGGACGAATTTTATCGCATTAAGCGCCTTCCGCCTTATGTTTTTGCGGAAGTAAATAAGCTCAAGGCTCAGCTTCGGGCTGATGGGCAGGACATCATTGATTTCGGGTTCGGAAATCCTGATCTCCCGACACCGCAACATGTCATAGATAAATTGATTGAAACAGTCCAGAAGCCGAAAGTTACGGGCTACTCAGCGTCCAAAGGAATCAAGGGCTTACGCCAAGCCTGTTCACGTTACTATGACCGTCGATTTAGTGTAAAATTGGATGCAGAAGACCAAATCATAGCAACAATCGGGTCTAAGGAGGGGTTTGCAAACCTGGCGCAGGCCATCACGGCCCCCGGCGATGTCATCTACGCACCTGATCCATCTTACCCACTCCATGCCTATGGTTTCATTATCGCAGGCGCGACTATTCAGGGCATACCTGCGATTACGGCGGAAGAATATTTAGCTGGGGTTAAAGTCGCTTTGGCGGAAGCTGAGAAACCGCCCATGGCCATCGTTGTTTGTTTCCCATCTAATCCAACAGGTATGACGGCTGATCGCGCATTTTATGAAGAGATTGTGGATATTGCGCGGAATTGCGGCGCTATCCTTCTCTCCGATTTGGCCTATTCCGAGATTTACTTTGGCGAAGCGCCGCCGTCGATTTTTGAGTTTGTCGATCCGGAAGAGTTAATGGCGATTGAGACTATCTCTCTGTCCAAGACTTATTCAATGGCGGGCTGGCGCATGGGCTTTGCCGTCGGTAACAGGCGCCTGATTGCCGCTCTGACCCGTGTGAAATCATATCTGGATTATGGAGCATTTACGCCCATTCAAGTGGCGGCTTGCGCGGCTCTTGACGGCCCACAGGATTGTATTGACGAAGCGCGCGAGATTTACCGTAAGCGCCGTGATGTCTTGGTGGAGAGCTTTGGTAGAGCAGGATGGGATATTCCGTCACCGGATGCATCTATGTTTGCTTGGGCACCTTTGCCGCCAAAATTTGCGCATTTGGGATCAGTGGAGTTCTCCAAGCTCCTGATGAAAGAAGCAGGAGTTGCCGTGTCGCCCGGCGTGGGATTCGGTGAAAACGGTGAAGGCTATGTCCGCATGGCATTGGTTGAGAATGAACAACGTATTCGCCAAGCTGCGCGGAATTTGAGGGCGCTTTTGCACTCTGACTCTGTCGCAGCGGAATGAGCGATAGGCTCTGTCTGGGGGTATCGCGTTCGTTAAGAGGACGTAAATGGACCTTTCGTCATGACCCTGCAACGCTTGAGGGCTATGCTGCTGAAACAGGCCTTCCGCTGTTACAGGCAGCATTGCTTTCCGGAAGGGACGTGGCGCCGTGTGATGTGGATGTATTTCTCTCGCCCACACTGAGGAATAGCTTGCCGAACCCATCTGATCTGGTTGATGCAGACAAAGCCGCCGGATTGATTTTGGATCACATTCGGGACGGAAAACGCATTACGCTGTTCTCGGATTATGATGTGGATGGCGGGACGTCAGCAGCTCAGCTTATTCGTTGGGGGCGTGCCATTGACTATGAATTCGGCCTCTATGTGCCGGACCGGGTGAAAGAAGGATATGGGCCCTCAGAATCTGCCTTTGAGCAATTAAAGTCAGAGTCAGTTGATTTGGTCGTTACATTGGATTGTGGTGCGGCGGCTCATGGCGCTTTGGAATATGCTCACCGCATTGATTTGCCTGTGATCGTCGTTGATCATCATTTGATGGATCACACACCACCACCCGCTTTGGCCCTTGTGAACCCAAATCGACAGGATGACAGTTCAGGGCAGGGACATCTCGCGGCGGCAGGTGTGACCTTCATGTTACTTGTTGCTTTGCAACGGGAAGCCCGCGCGCGCGGACTATCTCCACAGATCGATTTGAAAAGCCTGTTGGGTCTTACCGCCCTGGGCACGATTTGCGATGTCGTGCCTTTGCGCGGGGTAAACCGCGCAATCGTCAAGCAAGGATTGAAGGTGTTGTCCGCCAATCAAAATGTTGGTGTTGAAGCTTTGGCAGATATCGCCAGCGCCGAGCCACCTTATACGACTTATCATGCGGGCTTTGTCTTGGGACCACGGATCAATGCCGGGGGGCGTATTGGGCGGGCAGATATGGGGGCCGAGTTACTCTCGACCGAAAACGCACAAACGGCTTATGCGCACGCGGCCGAGCTGGACAGAGTTAATCAAGAGCGCCGTAAGATGCAGGACCGCATTCTGGCGGAGGCCTTAGAAACGGCACAAGCGCAATCAGGTGAACCCATCATCATTGTGGCCATGCCCGATTGGCATCCGGGTATTATTGGTATCGTTGCCGGAAGGCTGAAAGACCGTTTCCGCAAACCGGCAATCGTCATTGGAATTGACAATGATGTAGTGCCAGCTGTCGCGAAGGGATCGGGACGATCTATATCAGGCGTAGATCTAGGTGGTGCCTTAAGCGCTGCGAAAGCCGAAGGATTACTTGCGTCAGGCGGCGGCCATGAAATGGCAGGCGGCTTGACCATGAATCCTGACGAAATTGACGCGCTTCGGGAATTCATGTCGCTTCGATTGGCGGCAGATGTCGCAACGGCCTTAGAAAATGATTCAACAAAACTGGATTTCGTTTTGTCGCTGTCCGCCGTTTCCGGTGATCTTATGGAGATAATTGATGCCGTCGGACCATATGGGGCCGAAAATCCTCAACCCGTTTTTGCCTTTTCGAATCTGTCTGTTTCATTCGCAAAACGGACGAAAGGCGATCATGTTCGCTTTACGTTGTCAGATGGGGAAGGAGGTTCAATAAGCGGAATATGTTTTCGCGCTGGCGAATCAGGGCTGGATGAAGCCTTGCTAACTGCTGGCTCAGGCCGATTTAATGCGGTTGGACAGCTAAAAACCAATATCTGGCAGGGCCACACGCGGATTGATTTCCATCTTCAGGACCTTGCGCCTGTAACGGACTGAGATTTTGCACGAAAGTCTCTTGCAAGCTACGAAACCCGTCTATATATCGCGCTCCACACTGACTGATGCGGTCCCTTCGTCTATCGGTTAGGACGCCAGGTTTTCAACCTGGAAAGAGGGGTTCGATTCCCCTAGGGACTGCCATTCAGATGCGCCGACAATTCGTCTGTAATCTCACCTGATTTTCAATTTACATGCAATGGGTTCAGCCTGTATGGCGAAGACATGAAAATGTTATTCTCTCTCATCCTTGGCGCCTCTCTGCTTGCAGCACCTGTTTTTGCGCAAACGTCAAAAAATGATGTTGTGGACTTCGGCGAGCCCAAACCTCTGAGCATTGTAACGGAAGAGGGCACGCATGATTTTCTTGTCGAGGAAGCCAAAACACTGGACCAACAGGCAAGAGGTATGATGTTTCGCGAAACCATGGACGCCGATACGGGTATGATATTTGAATTTGCGGAGCCCAAAATCGCGACGATTTGGATGAAGAACACGTCCATTCCCCTCGACATACTTTTCGTTCGCTCAAATGGTAAAATTTTGAAAATTGAACATTCCCATCAACCTTACACACTTCGAAGTGCTTCATCTGAAGCTGTCATTGCCGCAGTTGTGGAGCTAAAAGGCGGAGAAGCAAAAGCGCGAGGCATTCGTCCTGGCGATACGGTTAAGCATCCGTTTTTCGGCAACTGACTTTCCTTACACTCTTCACTTGCCTTTTACGTTGGTCGCGGTAAGTAGCGCTCCACCGTGTTCGGGGCGTAGCGCAGCCTGGTAGCGCATCTGTTTTGGGAACAGAGGGTCGCAAGTTCGAATCTTGCCGCCCCGACCACGGATTTTCCCAATTTACTTTGATTGTAAGGCTTTGATAAGCCATTCACGCTAGATGTCTCCCAGACGTTGGGAAGAATTATCTATGACTACTCTACAAAAAGCCGAAAATTTTGCGCCTCTATCGCGTGCACAACCGTTTAAACAGGTGGAGATCGGCCGGATCAGAAATGTCGGGTCCGCAATGGCGGTCATATCCATCAACAAGTCGGTGATTCGTAATAATCAGCTTCAAATGGCGCAAATTGGCACTATCCTCAAAATCGTGACGAGCAAATCGATTGTGGTCGCCATGGTCGGCTCACTTAAAATTGGTGCGGAGGATGCCGAAGGCATGTCGGATGGTTGCTTGGCAACCCTCAACATTATGGGCGAAATCACGACGAATGAAACGACACGCGAAACAAAGTTCTTCCGCGGAGTTCGCTCTTTCCCTGTTCTGGGCGAGGCCGTTTACAACATGTCTCCGCAAGAATTGACCCTGATTTTCAACCGAGAGAATGAGGCCTGTATCGAGGTTGGTCGGTTGCAACAGGATAACTCAATCGTCGCGAAAGTGCGAATTGATGATTTACTATCCAAACATTTTGCAATTATCGGTTCTACCGGATCAGGCAAATCCTGCACCGTGGCTTTGGTTCTTCAGGCGATATTGGACGAAAATCCGATGGGGCATGTGGTCTTGTTCGATCCACATAATGAATACTCCAAGAGTTTCGGAAATCGCGCAGAGGTCATTGATCAAGACTCACTCGACCTTCCGCTGTGGATTTTTGATTTTGTCGAAACCTGTGAGCTTTTGTGTTCCGATATTGAAGATCAAGCGCGCGAAGAGACAGAAATTCTTCATGATCTGTTATTGAAAGCTAAGCGTTTATATGATCGGTCGGTCAAAAACGGAAATCTAAGCACACAAGTTAAGCTGGATGATGTCGAAGCAGAACTGCAGCGCTCCTCTCATATTACTCTCGACAGTCCTGTGCCTTACCGCATACGGGATGTGGCGAAACTCATCGACCATGAAATGGGCAAGTTAGACAATGCAAATAACCTCGCCCCCTATAAGCGCTTAAATCGTCGCATCGCGACGCTAATTGCTGACCCGCGCTATCAATTTGTCTTTAAAAATCAGGCGTCTCCCCGCCCGATTGAAGAGATTGTCGGACGTATTTTCCGCCTTCCGGTCAACGGAAAACCGATTTCCTGCCTAGATTTTTCAGGTATCCCATCAGAAGCATTGAACATAGTTGTCTCAGTCGTGAGCCGCCTAGCCTTTGAGCTTGCCACTTGGTCAGAGAGGCAATTACCAATCCTTCTCGTCTGTGAAGAAGCGCATAGATATATCCCGCGCGATAAAAGCCTGGGTTTTCATTCTACACGAAAAATCATCGGCAGAATTGCGAAAGAAGGCCGTAAATATGGTGTTTCACTGGCAATCGTTTCTCAGCGTCCGTCTGAGCTGGAGCCCTCAACTCTTTCGCAATGTTCGACAATTTTCTCCATGCGTCTTTCAAATGAGTTGGACCAAAACTTCGTCCGTGCAGCCGTTCCGGATGGCGCTGCGGAGCTATTATCATTTCTTCCTTCCCTCGGCACAGCAGAAACAATGGTGTTTGGTGAATCCGTAAACCTGCCAATGCGAGTAATCTTGAATAATTTGGCGGCAGAATACCGTCCACACAGTTCAAGCGCGCAATTTACTGATTTGTGGAAGCAAGACATGGCAACGCCAGAATTGATGAGTAAGGTTTTTGATAGGTGGCGGGCCAGAAGCTTGCATCCGGACGGTAAACCATCTGCGCCGGTCGTCCATGTCCCGACAGTGCAGGACACACGCGCTGCACTACGTAAAAGAGCGCCGGCGTCTCAACCTGCGACAAAAAGAGTTATGCCGCCACGCGCGCCTGCGCCAACTCAACAATCCACCGCTCTTGCAGCTCAGGTGAGGGAGCGTCTTCAGGCCAAAGCGGCAGCCGCAAAGCCAAGCAACATGGCGGATGTAAAATCTATGCTGAATTCTGCATTTCATAAGAACATCTAAGCATTCGTTGGATTGACGCTTGCGCAGTCCAGCGCTATCGCCCCCTTATGTACGCAAAGATATATAAAGCTGAACCGTCTGCCATGACATCGGGACGCGCGACTGCGGGTGTTTGGATGTTGGATTTCCAATCTTCACAGCCGCGGGTTATTGATGCCCTGACTGGCAATACGCGAAGTGTGGATACACGGTCTCAGCTGAATATGAAATTTGAGTCCAAAGAGGCTGCAGTCTATTACGCCAAAGCGAATAATATTCCGCACCGCGTAATAGACCGTCCTAAGGCGAAACGCATCTCCCGGTCTTATGCCGAGAATTTCGACTTTGACCGAAAGCTGCCTTGGACCCATTAGGGTATATTGGGGACCTATAGCTCAACTGGATAGAGCAGCCGCCTTCTAAGCGGCAGGTTTCAGGTTCGAGTCCTGATGGGTCTGCCACTCTTCAATTTATAAATTCGCTCAACGTTTAGCGCTATTTTACATTCAGGACGGGTTGCACGCTACCGCCATCGCCCATGGATAGAATACAAGTGCCGACCTTGCAGGCGCTCTCAATGACTTCGAGACGCTTTTGTTCGAGAATTTCAGGCGTCAAGGACAAGGTGAGAGCTTCGTTGATTAGAACCTGCTCTCGGGCGATTTGAAGTTCAATCTTTTTGGCTTCCAGCTCCTTATTTCGCGCTACGGCCAATTTGATCGAGTCTTCAATTGTCGGGTCTGTTTTGACGTCCCGAATGACAACTTTTTGAATTTGGAATACTCCCGGATCTGTGGCGTCCAAGGCTTCTTGCGTGCGTTCTTTAACCTGCAAACGGATTTTGTCGCGTTCTTGGTGGACAACCAAACTGTCATATTCAGAGACTGTTCCATAGACCGCTTCACGCGCGAAACTCTTCACAAGGTTATAAACCGGGAGGTATGAGCCGGTATTTGAGCGCTCATGACGATTGGCGTATTTAATGTGCATATCGACGACTGATGACGGATTTATTGTATAGTAAACTTCGATATCCAGATCGTCTAAAGTGAGGTTATCGCCAGCTTTCGGCTGCATGTTGAACAGCTCAATCGCGATTTCCTTCGTCGAGAACTCTTTCACGTCAGAAGTAATATGCGTGTAGAAGCCTTGGCCGATTTCTTGTTGCACAACTTTACCAGTGAAGGTCGTTCGTACGCCGACTTCGCCGGTTTGAATAGCGCCGCACGCCGTCAGTGTTAGAGCTGCAAGAGTAAGTGTGAGATAATTTTTCACGTTATTGTCCCTCCAAAAACATTATGAACATCAAAAAGCAGAACACGAGTGTGGCTGCCAAAGAAAGCAGAAGCGCGATTTTGAAGTGCTTTTTCCGAAAGGTTTTGTATCGCAGCAGAATGAATGCAATTGGGCCAAAACAAATTAACCCAAGCAAAAATGTACGTGCAATCAACGGTCCCATGGTCGTCTCCCAAAACTAATCTTTTCGAGCGGTTTATGGCACTTCCGCTTTCTTATATTTATGACATGGGAAGCGTATTAGGCGATTGTAAGAGGGCGAGGCCAAAATTCCACTTATTTAAAGTGTGCATCCATGAATTCGAGGAAGGCCGGCCAGTCTTCTTTAACGACACCATGTGTCCCTGGACGTGTCCAGAATGCGATGTCATCGGATGGTTTAAAATCATCCAAACGCGTGGCTGAGAATGATTGGTCTGTATTTTGTGATGCCCATTTTGCAGCTTGATATGCGCCTTCGGGGTCTGACCATACATCTCGCCGGGCATTCCCAAGAAAAATCGGTTTTGGAGCAATAAATGCCAATAATGCATGGGCATCTGTCGGTAATTCCCTTGGATTGTCTGCAAATTCCGAAGCTGATGGCTTCAACCAATGCGGATATCTCAGTAAGACATCTTTAATGCTCTCGCCTGTTTTGTCCCGCATCAGAGACGCACCAGCAGTACCGGATTGGTGTGAAACAGCCCCGTCCACGGACACGCCATAAGCTGCAGCGAGAAGGGCAGTCTTTCCATAACGAGAATGTCCGAGGGCAATAACGGAGCGGGAAGGGGTGTCTTTCTTTAGGTCATTCGCCAAGGCCGTTGTTAGAGAAGCCCAAACCGTTAGCGTTCCGGGACGATTGGGGTTGTCGCCAAAAATGGTATTGAGCTGAGAGGTTCCTCGCGTCGCACGATCGGCAATATAATCCGGCGGGTGCATGGCGACGAAACTATATCCGCTATCTAAAATGTCGTTCCAAGGGGGCTCAACGATATAACGCCCGAAAAAATATGTGAAGACGGGCCCTAGAAAGCCCATACTTGATCCGCTGTCTCCTAAAAGAGAAACTCCATCATCTGCAATAACGCCCTCATTGGATGAGAAATTCTGGGAGATGATTATTGGCGCTTGTGGAGCGGAATTGTTCCAAACAAATATGATTTCAAATGGCTGAGGGGATTGGCCGTGCGAAATAGAATAAATACGACGTTCGACTGTCGCTTTTCCGTTCAACCAGTCCTTAGAGATAACTTCGGTTTTCTGGAGTTCGAATTGTGTCGGTGGCGTGAACTCGCCATAAATGGATTGTTCCAAGGCTTTGAAACTAGCTGCTGTGTTTTCAAGTTTTGCGGGGGCGTTCAATGGCGGCGTCAGATCTGCCTGTTTTAATATCGTTCGCGCTGGTGCGCAGGAGCCCAGCACGATCACGCCCCAAAGAAGTAGAGTGAAGGCTAGAAAACGAAAGGCTTTAAAAAACAGTCGCAAGAGATTGTTCTATATCGGATTTAAGGTCGGACATTGCCTCTAACCCGCAAGCGAACCTTACGAGTGGGCCGCGTAGTGGAGCAGCACAATTTCTTCGGAGTTGTGGGTCGCAATGTATCGCCAAGCTTTCAAATCCACCATATGAATAGCCAATTCCAAAGAGGTTTAGATTGTCGATGAATTTGAGGACGTCTGCGTCTGTAAGTGGCTGTAAGACAACTGAGAAAAGACAGCCGCTGCCCGTGAAATCACGCTTCCAAAGCTCATGGTCGGGATGGTCAGTAACGGCCGGATGCAAGACTTGCTGTACTTCGTCACGGGTCATCAACCATTTCGCCAAAGCCAATGCCGTCGCTTCTTGTTGTCGAAAACGGGGAAGAACAGATCTAAACCCCCTCAGAATTTGATAGGCATCATCCGGTGAACTTGCATTGCCCAATTGTTTAGCGGTCTGCTGGGCTTTCTTGTACCTGGCCCGGTCAGCAAAAACGGCGGCTCCATACATCACGTCGCTATGGCCGCCGAAATATTTGGTCGCCGCATGAATGGAAATATTGATTCCCATTGGGAGAGGTGAAAGCGTGATTCCCGCTGACCAAGTATTGTCGATTAAGGTGGTAATACCTCGTGCTTTGGCGGCTTGGGCAATGGCAGGAATGTCTTGGATTTCAAAGGTGAGAGATCCGGGGCTTTCCAGCAAAATTAAAGACGTGTTCTCTTTTATCAGTTCAGCAATGCCGGCCCCTACACGCGGGTTGTAAAATGTCGTCTCGATATTCATTCTTTTGAGAAATGTCTGACAAAAGGATCGGGTTGGACCATAGGCGGAATCGGTCAGAAGAATATGATCGCCGGGCTTTACAATGGATAGAATAGGTCCCGTAAGGGCGGCTACGCCTGATGGATAAAGAAGCGCACCAACACCGCCCTCTAACTCTGTGAAAAGCTCTGCAAGAGCATCATGGACGGCGGTCCCGTGACGACCATAACCACGAATGTCATTTCGATAGAGGTCTTCGGCCTTTTCAAACAAGAGCGTTGAGGCGCGCGTGACGGGATGACTCACTGATGTGCCGAGACCAGCGGGCGGTCTACCCAGGTGAGCAAATTTGGTAGCGAGCTCAGTTTTGTTCTTCATCGATTTAGCAGAGCCAATTGGGAACAGGCAGGTTCCGCTCTCTTAGGAATTCTGGATTATAGACTTTGGATTGATAGCGCTGTCCGTAATCGCATAGTATTGTTACAATTGTATGTCCCGGTCCCATATCGCGGGCCATCTGTATAGCACCGGCTACGTTGATACCCGACGATCCACCTAAGCAAATGCCTTCCAACTGGTTGAGCTCGAAAATTACTTGTAGAGCATCTGTGTCAGAAATTTGATATTGACGGTCAACAATAACATCCTGCAGGTTTGCGGTGATGCGGCCCTGACCGATGCCTTCAGTTATTGAATTGCCTTCGCTCTCCAGCTCTCCACGTTCGTAATACGCGAACATTTTAGAGCCATAAGGATCAGCTAAACCGATTTGGATGTCAGGGTTTTTGGCCTTCAACGACATGGACACGCCGCCCAGTGTTCCACCTGAGCCAACAGCGCAAATAAATCCGTCGACTTTTCCTTCCGTCTGTTCCCAAATTTCCGGACCCGTCGTTGCGATATGTGCGTCACGGTTCGCGGTGTTATCAAACTGATTAGCCCAAACGGCAGCATTCGGACAGGTTTCATTGAGTTCTTTCGCAAGCCTTTCCGAAACATGGATATAATTGCCGGGATCTGAATAGGGTTTTGCATCTACTTCTATGAGTTCTGCACCCAAGAGTTTGACGGAATCCTTCTTCTCCTGGCTTTGCGTGCGCGGCATCACAATTTTACAGCGATAACCGAGTGCAGAGCAGACCATTGCCAATCCGATGCCTGTATTCCCGGCAGTACCTTCGACAACTATGCCTCCCGGTTTGAGAGCGCCGGATTTCTCCGCGGCACGAATAATCGATAACGCAGCGCGATCTTTGACCGATTGACCCGGATTAAGAAACTCGGCTTTCCCGTAAATATCACAACCCGTCATTTCCGACGCGTCCTTTAGATATAGGAGAGGCGTGTTCCCAATCAGGTCGAGAACATTACGGGCTTTTATCATAGTCAATCTCACGCGTGTGGAGACCTGTGTTTGGCGCAGAGCTGTCCTAAAATCCACCGCTTTTCAACAGCTCACGATAGTGTTCGTGGTAATTCAAGCAGGTTTTATCCCCACAACATGTGGACAGCCGATTCGTTCGCCTAGTGACGGCTTAAACAATGTGTCATAGCGGGTCCGAAAATTAATCTGCGAGTCGTCGCCCAAAAACGCCGGAATTGACATGACTGAACTGACTTTCACTGCTGAACAACATCGAGATATGTCGAATGCGATTGCGGCTTTATCTATGGACGCCGTGCAGCGCGCAAATTCAGGACATCCCGGTATGCCAATGGGAATGGCGGATGCCGCCACAGTCTTGTTCTCACAATTTCTGAAATTTGACCCGAAAGCGCCCGATTGGGCAGACCGCGATAGATTTATTTTATCTGCAGGCCACGGCTCCATGTTGATTTACAGCCTGCTTCATCTGACGGGATATCAAGCCGTGACCATGGACCAGATTAAAAACTTCCGCCAGCTTGGTTCAATCACGGCAGGACATCCGGAATATGGTCATGTTCCCGGTGTGGAAACAACAACGGGGCCTTTGGGACAGGGCATTTCAAACGCGGTCGGATTCGCATTGGCCGAGCGTCATTTGAATGCCAGATTTGGTGACGATCTGGTTGATCACCATACATATGTCATTGCGGGTGATGGATGTCTTATGGAGGGCGTTAGTCAAGAAGCTATCGGTTTGGCAGGGCATTTGGGACTGAATCGCCTCATTGTTTTGTGGGACGACAATAACATTACGATTGACGGTCCGGTTTCATTGTCCAGCTCAACCGATCAAATTGCGCGATTCAAAGCATCAAATTGGAACACGATAGCAATCGATGGTCACGACAGGGAGGCGGTCGCCGAAGCATTGCGCGAAGCTAAAGCTTCTGACAAGCCGACTTTGATTGCATGTAAAACAACAATTGGAAAGGGCGCCCCAACCAAAGCCGGTTTGAACAAAGCTCACGGCTCACCGCTCGGTGATGAAGAGATTGCAGGAACCCGGGAAGCAATTGGGTGGAACTACCCTCCATTTGAAATCCCAGATCATATCTATTCAGATTGGTCTAAGCCCGGTGCGATTGGTTCGGAAGCTCATGCGGCGTGGTCGAAGCGTGTAAAAGCTGATCCAAATGGCGTTGATTTCGCACGAGCAATGGCAGGTGAGCTTGACGGCGGATGGTTGGAAGGTTTCCAAGCCTATAAAGATTCAATTGCTGCGGAGAAACCTTCAATGGCTACGCGGGTTTCATCAAATAAGGCGCTTGCCCCGCTGACTGAACTCCTCAGCGATTTGATGTCCGGATCTGCTGACTTGGAAGGCTCTAATAAAACGAAAACACCGGCCACATCCAAAGACATTCAAGCCGGCACCTATGACGGCCGATACGTAAATTACGGTATTCGAGAGCATGGTATGGCAGCTGCTATGAATGGAATGGCGCTGCATGGCGGCGTGATTCCTTATTCCGGTCTTTTTATGGTATTCATGGATTATTGCCGGCCCTCTGTTCGACTTGCTGCATTGATGGGTATCCGAACTATCTACGTGGCAACACATGACTCTATAGGTGTTGGAGAAGACGGCCCGACCCATCAGCCTGTTGAACATTTGGCAAGCCTTAGAGCCATTCCGAATTGCTATACCTTCCGCCCGGCCGACGCATTGGAGGTCGCGGAGTGTTATGAAATCGCCATTCAGAATAAAACAGCGCCTTCAGTTATGGCACTCACGCGGCAAGGTGTTCCGCCTCTCCGTGATGATGCATCTAAAAACATGTCTGAGCGCGGCGCTTACATCCTGCGGGCAGGCAAAGGGGCAGACGATATCGTCCTCATGGCAACGGGTTCCGAAGTTCACCTGGCCGTCGAAGCGGCTGTACGTTTGGAAGGACAGAATATTTCCGCACGCGTGGTTTCGGTGCCTTGTATGGATCTGTTCTTGGAACAGGATGAAAATTATATTCGCTCGGTATCAGGTAAGGATTTGCCTAAAATCGCAATCGAAGCCGGAATTCGACAGGGATGGGATGGTTTAATAGGACGAGAGGGCGGTTTCATCGGTATGGATGGCTATGGGGCATCCGCTCCCGGGGCGGATTTGTTTCCGCATTTTGAGATAACCGCTGATGCGATTGTAAACTTAGCGAAATCTATGGTCAAATAGGATGAAAGAACTGCCGGGCGATGTCTTCGTAACAGGCCAATTATTAGCGGCTCAAATTCAGGCCTTGTCCGAGCAGGGCGTTATGGGATTCATCAATAATCGACCGGATATGGAAGCCCCCATCCAACCAAAATCGGATGAGCTGGAGCAAACAGCGCAAGCGTTGGGCGTTGATTATTTTCACATCCCGATGGCAGGAGGGTTGTCTCCGGGGTTGATAGCGGCCTCCGTCACGGCTTATGAAAACATGCCCCGTCCCATCGTGGCGTTCTGCGCATCAGGGATGCGTTCCGCTGCCCTTTGGGGTTTCGCTCATGTTAAAATAATGGGTGTAGATGCTGTTATGGATGCTCTTTCTGTTGCAGGCTTTAATTTGGAGCAATTGCGCGACCCTCTGACACAATATGCTGAGGACCAAGTTGGATGAGGCGAGTGTCCGAGAGGTGTTTCAAATGACTTTGAAAAGTGCTTTTGGGGATCAATACGGATGGATGAAAGCGTATTCAGCGAGAGTATTCACCGACGATCTCCTGGCAGCGATTGTTGTCACAATTCTTTTGGTGCCGCAATGTTTGGCTTATGCACTTTTGGCTGGATTGCCGCCTCAATTAGGCATCTATGCTTCAATTTTTCCGCTTGTCGCATACGCGCTACTCGGTTCTTCAAATTATCTGAATGTAGGCCCGACGGCGGTTATCTCTTTAATGACGGCGGCTTGTATAGCAACTTTACCGCCTGAAACACGTATCGCCAGCGCAGGTGCACTCGCGCTTCTGGTCGGTGGAATGTTGGTGATCGCTGGCTTGCTAAAAGCGGGCTTCATTATGAATTTTGTTTCCCGACCTGTTGTATCGGCTTACATTACAGGCGCTGCACTTCTGATTATTTTCAGTCAAGCCAAGCATGTTTTAGGCGTTTCAGTGGAATCCCAAACTGCCTTTGACATGGTCTATAGCCTTACTTCCAAATTACCCGAGGCTAAGCCATTGGCATTAATGACAGGTATGATTGCAATCGTCTTATTTGTTTTGGTTCGACGGCTGTTACCTTATTTGCTCGTACGTTCCGGATTGCGCGCGAAACATGCAAAACTAATCGCGCGAATGGCACCGATTTTGATTATCGCAGTATTTGTTTTGCTCAGTAATATTTTTGATTTTGGGGGACGAGGGGATTTGGCAATTGTCGGTCATGTTCCGGCGGGATTGCCCCCTTTGTCCCTCCCGAATATTGGCGTGCCGGCTTATGAAACCTTACTTATTCCGGCGCTAGTCATTGCCATCGTAGCGTTTGTAGACAGCACATCCACCGCACAAGAACTGGCGTCCCGGCGGCGCCAGCGTGTGGACACGAACAAAGAACTGCTGGGAATTGGCGCTTCAAATGCCGTTGCCGGTTTTACGGGCGGATATCCAATTAACGGGTCAATGTCGCGTTCAGCGGTTAATTTTACGGCTGGCGGGAAAACCCGCTTTGTTGGTTTGTTCGTTGCGGTATTCATGGCGCTGACTGCACTATTCTTAACGCCGGTTTTATACAGCCTACCGCTGTCCGTATTGGCTGCATTAATTATCGTGGCGTGTTTGAATTTGCTGGACTTTCGTAGTCTTTGGCGGACGTGGATGTATTCCCGTGCAGATGGTATAACGGCGATAGCAACGTTTTTGTCCGTCTTGGTTCTTGGCGTGCAATGGGGTGTTTTGGCGGGCGTTGTTCTCGCTATGGCCCTTCACATTCGGATGAGCTTAACGCCTCACATGCCTCTGGTCGGAAGGTTTCCGGGTACCGAGCATTATAGAGATGCAGACCGATTTAACGTCGAGACCGTTGATACCGTGAAAACACTACGCATTGATGAGGGGCTATATTACGCGAATGCCCGCTTCCTTGAGGACCGCGTTGCAAGGATTGTATCAGAGCACCCTAAAATGACAGATTTGATCCTCATGTGTTCGGGGGTAAATCACATAGATGCCAGCGCATTATCGAGTTTAAGAGAGATAAACAGGCGTTTGAAAGGCTTGAAAACACGACTTCATCTATCTTCTATGCAGTCAATGGTTCGGGAACGACTTTATCGATCTGATTTTTTGGAGAAGTTGAGCGGTAATGTTTATCTCTCACAACATGAAGCGATGATTGATTTGCAACCGGAACCTGACTGGTCGCAATTCTCCGACCACATTGATATCCATTAGTCTCCTCAGACAATAAAGCGCTTTACGCCGCACCTGTTTTTGCCTTACCACAAACGGGACGAAGCCGTGCGCGCGCGCGAATATTTTGCGACCCGCGGCCAAATGAAAGAAAAAATATGCCGGATGCGCAAAATGCCGGCTCCGAACAGGCTGCGCCAAACGGGCGGAGCCCGCGGAGACGGTCTAGACATAAACGCGGTAGCGGAGGTGGTGGTCGGCAAAATAGTCGGAAATCCAATAATTTTGCGGCTGTTGACCTAGGTACTAATAATTGTCGCCTCTTGATTGCCAGAGATGCAGGAGAGAGTTTTCGTATAGTTGATAGCTATAGTCGCGTCGTTCGCCTCGGTCAGGGCTTGGCCGCGAGCGGAGCGCTCAGTGATGAAAGCATGGATGCTGCTATTGACGCGCTTGCAGTTTGTGCCTCAAAAATGAAAGCAAAGCGCGTGAAGCGCTGGCGATGTGTGGCCACGGAGGCCTGCCGCCGCGCCAGTAATGGCGAAGCCTTTCTTCGACGTGTGAAAGACGAGACCGGTATTTCGCTGGAAGTTATCAGCCCAAGGGTGGAAAGCCGATTGGCTGTCATGGGGTGCGTAAATCTTGTTGATCCAACTAAAGACGTCGCATTGGTCATCGACATCGGAGGGGGGTCGACGGAATTGTCATGGGTCGATGTACGAAAACTACGTGACGACCAGGCCAATCATAGGCTTCATCGTCCCCCCATTAGCGCTTGGGCCTCGCTACCGATCGGTGTTGTGACCCTGTCAGAGCTTGTGCCTGAGATAGACGATAAGAATTTGTGGTATAATCAATTGCGTGATGTCGTTCGTGAGAAAATTGTGGAGCAAGGGTGCGAAACGAGATTCACGAACTTGTTCCAACAAGGTCGTGGTCATCTTATCGGAACATCCGGGACAATTACGTCACTTGCAGGCATTCACCTCAAGCTGCCATATTATCAGCGGGCAAAAGTCGATGGGTTATGGTTACGATCTGCAGACGCCGTCAATGTAGCTCGCGATATGGGATCAAGAACTTTTGAAGACCGTGCGAAAGAGCCATGCATTGGTAAAGACCGCGCGAATTTGCTCGTCGCCGGCTGTGCAATAATCGATGTTTTGTGCGAAATGTGGCCTTCAAAAATGATCCGTGTTGCCGATCGTGGATTGCGAGAAGGGATTCTGATTGGTCTCATGCAAAAAGGACAAAGGCCTAAAATTCAAACCTTACCTGAGGCAGTCGAAGCAGAGGTTTCTGATGGCACGTAAACCCCCGAGCCATCGTAGCCGTCCAGCACGCAGAAAAATGACAGGGTCTAAAACCGAAGGCGTGAAACGATCACGTGTGACCGCCAAACCAGAGCAAGATGACGCAACCCGCATGCTACACCGTAAGGTTAAAACGGCAAGCGGACGTAAAATTTCGTCCAAATTATGGATAGAACGCCAGATCAACGATCCTTATGTGAGGAAAGCCAAAGAAAAAGGCTATCGATCACGAGCAGCCTTTAAGCTCGAAGAATTGGACGATAAATTTGGCTTGGTGAAGCCTGGCTCGCTTGTTGTAGATCTGGGTTGTGCCCCTGGCGGCTGGGTTCAAATCGCTATGAAGCGCGGGGCCGATCGTGTTGTTGGAATTGATTTGCTGCCGGTAGATCCCGTGGCGGGTGCAGATTTGATTGAATTCGATTTTATGGACGAAAGAGCGCCTGACAAAATCAAAGCGCTTTTAGGGGCAGAGCCTGATCTTGTCATGTCTGATTTAGCGGCCAATACAACGGGTCATCGGCAGACCGATCATTTAAAAACCGTTGCATTGGTTGAGGCGGCAGCCGAATTCGCCATGCAGACACTGCGTCCCGGCGGGCATTTTGTTACAAAAGTTTTCCAAGGTGGTGCAGAGAAAGTGCTATTGAAGCGCCTGAAAAACAATTTTCAAAAAGTTCAACACGCGAAGCCGGAAAGTTCACGTAAAGGCAGTCCAGAAATTTATCTTGTTGCTCTAAATTTGCAACGGCGCGACCCTTAAGCGGGCTCTACTGCGCACAAGCAGCGAAAACACAGGATTCTCTTTGCACCATGTGATGAAGGCTGATAACTGCCGCTTGCAAAAGAGATGGAGACTCCCATGGAGATTCGAGAAGGCCTGACCTTCGATGATGTCCTTTTGCAACCCAAGGCATCCGACATTCTACCTGCTGACGCGTCTTTGAAAACGCGATTGACTAAGGGCATTGATATAAATGTGCCTCTAGTGTCTGCGGCAATGGACACAGTGACAGAGGCACCTTTGGCGATTGCCATGGCGCAAACTGGCGGAATTGGCGTTATTCATCGTAATTTGTCTATTGAGGAGCAGGCCGAGGAAGTCCGAAAGGTCAAACGATTCGAGTCCGGCATGGTCGTCAATCCAATTACGATTGGCCCGAAAGCCACGCTTGAACAGCTTCGCGCGCTGGGGCGTCAACACAATATTTCCGGTATTCCTGTGGTCGAAGACGACGGAAAGTTGGTTGGCATTGTTACGAACCGCGATGTCCGCTTTGCCACTAATCCGTCTGAGAAAGTGGCGAAATTAATGACCCGGGACTTGGTTACAGTAAAAGTCGGCGCATCACAAAAAGAAGCGAGGGCTCTGCTTCATACGCACCGCATAGAGCGCTTAATCGTTGTAGATGATCATTTCCGATGCGTAGGCTTGATAACCGTGAAAGATATGGACAAAGCGGCTAGTCATCCCAATGCATGTAAAGATGAGAAGGGACGCTTGCGCGTTGCGGCGGCGTCGACAGTTGGGGATGCCGGATATGACCGTGCTGTGGCGCTGATCGAGGCGGGTGCGGACGCCATCGTAATCGATACAGCACATGGTCATTCGTCGAAAGTTATTGAGCAGGTGAAGCGCCTGAAAACTGACTATCCCGAAGCGCAAATTATTGCAGGTAACATCGCCACTGAAGCCGCGGCAAAAGCGCTTATAAAAGCTGGGGCGGATGCCATCAAAGTGGGCATAGGACCCGGCTCTATTTGCACAACCCGTATCGTTGCGGGAGTAGGCGTTCCGCAGCTCACGGCAATCATGGATGCGTGCAAAGCCGCGAAAAAGGCCAGCGTACCGGTTATTGCAGATGGCGGTATAAAATATTCAGGTGATATGGCTAAGGCTCTAGCTGCCGGCGCGGAATGTGCCATGGTCGGCTCACTCTTGGCAGGTGCGGAAGAGACGCCAGGAGAAGTCTTTTTATATCAGGGCCGTAGCTACAAGTCCTATCGTGGAATGGGCTCGGTTTCAGCAATGGCGAGAGGGTCGGCGGATCGTTATTTTCAGAAGGAAGTGAACGACACTATGAAACTCGTGCCCGAAGGGATCGAAGGCCGCATCGCATATAAAGGTCCGGTAGGTCCGATCTTGCATCAACTGCTCGGCGGCATTCGTGCCACTATGGGTTATACCGGATCACACACAATTAAAGACCTGCATAAAAATGCGGAATTTGTGAAAATCACGGGCGCGGGCCTACGTGAGAGCCATGTTCACGATGTTCATATCGCCCGTGAAGCCCCTAACTACTCGATGCCTTCATAATGCGCCTTGGCGGACGCATCCAAGCTGCGGCTGAGATTCTGGAGGACGTCATTGAGCGACGTACTCCCGTCACAATGGCCTTGAGGGATTGGGGGAAGTCTAACCGCTTCGCAGGTTCAAAAGACCGCTCAGCAATTGGTAACATTGTTTTGGACGCACTGCGACGTAAGTCTTCAATTGGTTTCCGCATGAATGATGACAGTCCACGGGCGCTTGCCCTAGGGGCGACAGTGTTTTCAGGCGGCATTTCTGTAGACGACATTATTGAGCAAACGAAAAACGACGCGCATTTTGGCGCGCCTTTGACAGATGACCAAATTGCCAAATTGCGAGGTCAAATTGATTTGGAAACGGCCCCGGACTCCATTCGGGCTGATGTTCCGGATTGGCTTTGGCCCGCATTCGAGACAAATTTCGATGAGGAAGCTGTTCTTGAAGGCGCGGCACTGACGGAACGAGCGCCGCTGGATCTTCGTGCAAATGGGATTAAAGCGACCCGCGATAAGCTGAATCAGAAATCAGCAAAACCGACTGAGATATCTCCCATCGGATTACGCTTCTCTCCCGTTGAAGGATTTGGGCGTCACCCTAATATAAACTCTGATCCGGATTTCCTAACCGGGAAAATGGAAATTCAAGACGAGGGATCGCAAATTGTCAGCCTTCTTGTTGCCGCCAAGCCCGGTGAAACGGTTCTAGACTATTGTGCGGGTGGTGGGGGTAAATCGTTAGCTTTGGCATCCGATATGAATAATGAGGGCGCTATACACGCTTTTGATATCGATAAGCGTAGGCTGGCGCCGACTTATGAGCGCGCGATGCGGGCAGGGGCGTCTATCATCAAAGTCGTCCCGCCTCCGGCTAAAAGTCTAAATCACCTCAGAGGGCGTGTTGACCGCGTATTGGTTGATGCGCCTTGCACGGGTGTGGGAACATGGCGACGCAAACCCGATGCAAAATGGCGTTTGACGGAGGATGCCCTTGGCCGACGCATGGCTGAACAGGTCAAAGTATTGGATGAGGCGAAAGACTTTGTAAAACCAGGCGGTTATCTGTTCTATGTCACATGTTCTATGTTGGCTGCTGAGAATGAGGCGCAAGTTTACGCCTTTTTGGAGCGAACCTCCGATTTTGCTTTGCTGTCTGCGGGTGAAGTTTGGGAAGAACGTTTTGGTGTAGATGTTCCTAAACCATGGTCTTCGGATGGCTGCACCCTCACACTCACCCCGGCCTCAACACATACGGACGGCTTCTTTTTTGCCGTTATGGAGAAATCTGCGTGACGACGACCCATAATGATCTTGTAAAAGAACACGAAAAGCTTCTGATTATTGACTTCGGCTCGCAAGTAACAAAGCTCATTGCGCGGCGTGTTCGCGAGAGCGGCGTTTATTCGGAAGTGCACCCGTTTAACAAAGTGGATGCTGATTTCATCAAGAGTTTTAAGCCTAAAGCCATTATATTGTCGGGCGGTCCTAGCTCTGTCACGGGTATTGGGACGCCCCGGGCAGATGATTCTGTCTGGACCTCGGGCCTACCCATTCTTGGAATATGTTATGGCCAGCAAACCATGTGTGCCCAGCTTGGCGGTGCAGTTGAGAGCTCAGATGAGCAAGAATTTGGCCGGGCCTTCCTCGATACATCGGGCAGCAGCCCGTTGTTTAAAGGATTAAATGACCGCGAAGAGGTCTGGATGAGTCATGGAGATCGCGTAAGCGCATTGCCGGACGGCTTTGAAATCATTGGTGTTTCATCAAATGCGCCTTACGCCGCAATTGCAGACGAAGCGCGGCAATTTTACGGCGTGCAGTTCCATCCTGAAGTCGTTCATACGCCAAATGGTGCAAAAATACTGCGAAACTTCACGCATAGCATTGCCGGGTTCAAGGGCGATTGGACAATGGCGTCTTTCAAAGATGAAATGATCCAAGTCATTCGTGACCAAGTCGATGACGGTAAGGTCATTTGCGGGTTATCAGGCGGTGTAGATAGCTCTGTCGCGGCTGTCCTTATTCATGAAGCCATTGGTGATCAACTGACCTGTGTCTATGTTGATACGGGTATGATGCGCAAAGGTGAAAGCCATCAGGTTACCGCGCTCTTCCGCGATCACTATGATATTAATCTCATTCATGTTGATGCTGGCGATGAGTTTTTGACTTTACTTAAAGGTGTGAAAGATCCTGAAAAGAAACGGAAAATTATCGGTGGAACTTTCATAGATATTTTTGAGCGTGAAGCGAAAAAGGTCGGCGGAGCCAAGTTCCTGGCGCAGGGCACGCTTTATCCAGATGTCATTGAATCCGTCTCATTCGATGGTGGTCCATCCGTGACGATTAAATCCCATCATAATGTTGGTGGCCTGCCGGAGCGCATGGATCTGGAACTCGTAGAACCACTGCGGGAGCTTTTTAAGGATGAAGTTAGAGCTTTGGGTCGTGAGTTAGGCTTGCATGCCGATTTTGTGGAACGTCACCCATTCCCCGGACCGGGATTGGCTATAAGATGTCCTGGTGAAATTACGAAGACACGCCTCGATATTTTGCGTGAAGCTGATGCGGTCTATCTCGACCAAATTAGAAAGCATAATTTATACAATGAGATATGGCAGGCTTTTGCAGTATTATTACCTGTTCAAACTGTCGGCGTAATGGGAGATAGCAGAACCTATGATTTTGTGCTGGCACTACGGGCAGTCACTTCGACTGACGGTATGACGGCTGATTACTTCCCCTATTCGCATGAATTTTTGGGCGAAACGGCGACCAGAATCATAAATGAAGTTCGTGGCGTCAACCGTGTTGTCTATGACGTGACATCAAAGCCTCCGGGGACCATTGAATGGGAGTGAAACCTCATCTCATTAAGGTTTTGGCCAATAGACGCGTCGTTTCTACTTAATTGCCTGAATCCTGTTAAAACCGCATCTCAACCATCTTCGGTTAATTTTAGACCATAAGCGGCATTGGACCGCGATTTGGTGTGAATGGTAAAATTAGACTGATTGATGAGAGTAATTACGCTCATATCTCTGCTGGTCTTGGCTCTTGGGCTGAGCGTTGAAGCGTCATCGACCCCGAAAAATGGAGCGAATGGCACAGTCATGCTTGAAATCATGAAAGGCGATATCGCCTTTCTAATAGAGACGCGAAAGCATAGAGCTTGGTGAATTGTCGGAGAATGCCGACAAGAAATTCCAATAAACTCATCTTCTACGTCCGAAACCTTGATGTCTTGGCCTATGGTCGATGATGTCACCCTAGGATCGCGCCAAATTAGATTGCGACAGCAGTTCCGCTTTAACCTGGCATCCACCCTACCTTCTGTATCCTTCCACAACTCAGTTCGGAGTGGATGGTCGCCTGTACCCGTTCAGCGTAATCACGCTTGTTCGATACAGCCTGACTGCCGCGCCCGAATGGAGTTGCCGGAGTGTTAAGGCAGAGAAAACTCCATATAAACACTATTATACAGAGCTTTATTGCTCTTGTGATTATATGGTTTTCTAGTGTGGCTATTGCTGAATAGGTTGTTGCGACCTCAAGCCCCGCAAAGACGGCAAGCGTTGATGATACGCAGGCCTCGGCATCGGTAAGGAGAAACACCTGAGAAATTCCTGACGTTAATCGAACAGAAGACGGCAATCTTTACGTAAATGCTATTCCGATTTTCAACGTTTGGGAAATGACGTCGAGTATGATGATGTGTCCAAGGCGCTTATCGTCCGGCGCAGCCAAGATAATGTCGTCATGGAACTCTATACCGATACAGGGATCGTGAAAGCTGATGGCCGTGCGCTTGGAAAGTTAGAACATTTCGAGGAAATTGAGCCTGACCATTTTATCCTCACGACAAATGCGATTGCCGTTCTGGCTGGAACTGCCGGTAAATTCGACGCAGATACGAATGAATTTAACTTAAAGCTTGATCCGCGCCTGAGAGTTACAACCGGATTTGATATCTTTGTTGATAACATTCCGCTGGGCGTTATTCAGCCCGAACCAAAATCAATCGGACCGGTCTTGCTTTTTCCTCTCACGCCAATTGTAGAGACCTTAGGCAACACCATCACGCTGCTTGAAAACGGAACAATTGCTGAAATTCGGAGGGTTCACGATAGTGTTACAATGACATTGAACCTCTCCACAGGGTTGGTCAGTGCCAATGGGAAGCCCGTGGGGTTGTCAAAGGAGATCACATATATCGATTAAGCGAATTTGTTGATTCCTGTGTCCGCTTTGGAAGCCTTAATATGTACGCATGTCGACGTGGAAGGCGGCAGTGCGCGTATTGATATTATGTTGGATGACAGATTATCGGGGTCTATTTCGCCGCTCACTTCGGTTAATGATGCCGCCAAAGGGGCACCGTTCACACCTGAACAACTTCGATTTAGCGTGTCACCGGATACAGGTGTTCGCGCTCAATTTGATTCGCATGTTGGTCGTATCAATACACGTGTACGATATGAACTCTCTGATTTACTGTCCAACGAGGAAGAGTTGCTTCCTAATTGGCTCTCTGCTGATAATGCGCACACCAGTGGGTTATCGGGCTCAATCGGTGACTATTCAGCGAATTACCGAGAAATAGACTCGGACAATGCCCGCCGGATATTGGGCGTATCAGGTAAATATGCATTGAAATCCGGTGGATTGGCAGTTGCAATTGGTCAGCCATTGACAGGTGTTAAAGCCATCAATGAAGAGCAAACTCGTAATGTTTATAGTGGCTTCGCCGCGGGAGTTCGCTATGCGGACCTTGACGGCTGGAAAGCTGGGCTGGCCGTAACAAAAGACAGTCTGTCAAAAGATCAGCAGGCCGTTTTGGAAGTCATTTCGGGACGCCTGTGTCGGGGTAATCGCGGTAAAACCTGGCAATGGAATTAAGATGCCGCCATCGACGTCTTTGACGGCACCGCTCGCAAAGGCTTAGTCGATATTCGTGTTAGCGGTAATGTCAGACTCCGTTTGGGCGAAAACTCAATTTGAATCTGCGAGCGGGCTATGAAGGTGCAGAATTTCTACGTTCGGACTTGAACGCTGAAGTCCAAGAAGAGGAAATTGCACGGGAAATTAATCTCGGAACTTCCGGCGGCCCGTCTTTTTTTGTCTACATGTATAAATTCCGCTGATAAGGTCCTCGGATGAAACTCATCTGTGACCCGATTTCTCCTTATGCCCGTAAAGTCATGATCTTATCGCGCTTACACGGGATAAAACTGGAGGAGGTGCGACCGGAAAAAGATGGTGCGAATGGGTATGTCGCCGGCGATAACCCTCTCGGCAAGATACCTGCGCTGGAATGGCAGCCCGGACAATTCCTTTTCGATAGTCCAGTTATATGCGACTTTCTCGACAATCAGAGCCAGTCTTCTTTACTGCCTGATGACGGTCATAAGCGCTTTATACAGCTATGGCAGCATGCTTTGGGCGACGGACTATCAGACGCAGTATATAATTATCGCATAGAAACTGTCAGACCGAAGGCGCTCCATTGGGAAGATATGATCGAACGTCACGATCAATCGATTCGCAATACAGTCAAAACGTTAGAGAAAATCAGTCCATGGTTGGGTGGTGAGTGGACATTTGGCAATATCGCGATTGTTTGCGGATTAGATTATGCCGCATATCGTGCGGGGCACATTGACTGGAAATCTGCAGCTCCAAAATTGGCAGATTGGCACCGCCATATAGCCGAAACAGAGGTTTGGCGAGATACGTTTGCTTATGAAAGTATAAATCCATGAAGCAGATTTTATTCGTTGTAATGGGCTTAATTCTGCTTGGAATTATTGGATTCTTGGCTTGGCCCGAACAAAGCTATGAGCCGTATGAGGTGAGCTCGGCTTACCGTGCGCAAGTCATAGCCTTTAATATTCCCGATATGCCAGATGACTGGCAATGGGACATGTTTGCCAGCGAAGATGGCGTAAAAATGCGTTTCGGTCAGACCGGAAATGCAGCGTCCGCGCGCGCAACCGTCGTCATGATCCCAGGCTACACGGCAACTATGGACATGTATGGCGAACAAGCCGCAGATATCGCAGCGCGTGGATATCATGTCATTGGATTTGATTTGCGCGGACAAGGTGGATCCGAGCGCCCGCGACCTTCACAGCCAGAAAAATTATTAATCGAAGACTTCAAAATTTATTCGAATGATGTTGCTCTGTTTTTACAAAGCCTTGAGCTACCGGAAGATAGATCTGTTATTTTGATGGGTATATCTTTGGGCGGGCATGTTGCATTCCGAGTTGGTGCAGAACATGGTGATTTAGTTGATGGGTTATTGCTATTAGCGCCCGCATTGCGGCCAAAAGCGGGTGAGATGAGTTTCGAACAAATAACGCGCATTCTGCGTATCGGCGACGCTTTAGGTAAAGACACGCGCTATGTCCCGGGTAATACGAATTGGAAACCCAGAAGTGAGGCTGATTTGCTAGAAGCAGGGATAGAGCTTTGCGCGTCGTCTCCTAAAAGACTGCCGATGCGCGATGCTATCTTCACAGTCCGCCCCGAGCAAAGGGTTGGCGGCGTGACGTTTAATTGGGGGCGGCAATTCTTTGGAAGCAGTAATTTTGTACTGCAGGATGGATATCCTGAGTCAATCACAAAGCCCGTGACTATGATTCACGCGGAATTGGATGATTTTGTCGAAACAGATATAAATAAAAATGTCTGCAATGATCGTATGACAAATTGCGTCTCAGTATCAATCGAAGGATCAGGACATTGTCTCACACAGGAAACGGACCCTGTATTAGATCGAATTTACTTAGCGCTGGACGAAACAGTTCAACGCATAGAACTGTCCGGCCGCTAGAACTTTAAAAAGTCCGGAACGTCATCACCAAATGGCGTTTTGCCTTTGATTTTCGGAGATGGTTTGGTCTTTGAACGATCATTTGAACGCGATTTAGGAGGTTTCTCATCGCTGGGTTTCGACGTATGACGTGATTTTTCTTTGCGCGATTTTTGCTGTTCGCTTTGAACAGTGTTGGATTTTTTGGACGATTTCGGCGCAGCTTTGCGCCGTGCTTTCGTTTTTTCGGCCTTATTGACTGTCTCGCCGCTATATTTTTCATCAGCTTCATGTGTGTCTGATTTGGGTTTTTCGCGACTCGGTGCAGGCTTTCGGCGCGGGGCGGGTCGCCTGCGTTCAATAGGTTTCTTGGGCTCTTTTACAGTAGGTTTATCGTCTTTCTCAATTTTTGTTTTTTTCGCCGATCCGCTCTTTCTCGAAACCTTTGATGTAGATGCATTTCCGTCGTGATAACTTCCGTCATCACGTTGTCCACGATTCCGACCCCCTCTGCTATCATCGCGGCGTCGACGCCCTTTACCTCCGTCACGGCCTTTGCCCTTTCGACGGCCTGCATCTTTTGGAAAGTCTTCAATGCCCGGAATCACAAGTTCGTCAATTGATTTCACATTGATGAGGTTCAGAATCTCTTCGTAATTTCGTTCATCTAAACGCGCAACTAACATGATTGCGTCGCCTTTACGTCCGGCACGTCCGGTCCTGCCAATCCTATGAACATAATCCTCTGAATGGTTCGGAACGTCATAGTTAAAGACATGACTAACCGTTGGTACGTCTAATCCTCGAGCGGCAACATCAGACGCGACCAGATATTTGATTTCACCATTTCTAAATCGATTAAGTGTCTCGGTTCTTAGGCTTTGGGCCAAGTCGCCGTGAATAGGTGCCGCATCATGGCCGTGGACATTCAAAGACTTCGCGACAATATCCACATCGCGTTTGCGATTACAAAAAATGATACCATTATCGACATCCTCTCTGTCAATTATCCAGCGTAGCGCCGTTCGCTTCTGTTTTGCATCCGAAGAGGGCATTCGCACAATCCGTTGCGCAACCGTTTTGGCGGTCATATTTTTGCGCGCAATTTGTATTGAGACCGGTTGATGTAAGAATTGATCCACTAGACGTTTGATCTCATTTGGCATCGTTGCGGAGAAGAACAAGACCTGACGTGTGAACGGGGTCATATCAAAGATTTTCTCAATATCCGGAATAAAACCCATATCGAGCATACGGTCGGCTTCATCGACGATCAGGGTTTGCACGCCTGTCATCAAAATTTTACCGCGCTCAAATTGGTCAATCAGACGACCGGGGGTCGCAATCAATATGTCGACACCCTTCATAAGTTTGCGATCTTGTTCCGCAAAAGAGACTCCACCAATCAGCAAAGCCATTTCCAGCTTAAGATATTTTCCATAAGCTTCGACATCTTTGGCGACTTGCGCCGCGAGCTCGCGAGTCGGGCATACAATGATACAGCGCGGCATGCGTGCGCGGGCGCGACCCTTGGCGAGTTTATGCATAGTCGGAAGCGTGAATGCACCGGTCTTGCCTGTGCCTGTCTGCGCGATGCCGAGAACATCGCGTTGTTGCAATGCGGCAGGGATGGCTTTGGCTTGGATTGGGGTAGGTACCACATACCCCAAATCGTCCAAAGCCTTAAGAATTTTCGGGTCAAGTCCGAGTTCTGCGAAAGTAATATCAACCTTAGCATCTGCATCGATTGTTTCAGGTTTGGAAGTGTCGCTCAAGGTGTCTCGTTTCGGCGCAGGCGCGCGGAAATCGCGGACCCATTATGAATTTGTCGCAACATAGGCTTCGCGTTCAAGAGGTCAAGCGGTGTGAACCGCTCTCATCCTATCGATATTTATGGGCGCGATTGTCCTGTGTTGTCGGATTATAACGGTCTCGCAGAGCCTTTTGCCGAGATGTCATAGACTGATCCTCGCCATTGATAGACATAGCGATTGGCGCTGATGTCACTTCCAACGGATCACCATCCCATACAACGACGGACGTTTCGTCCACGCCGAACCATGATGCAGGAACGGACGAAATTGCTTTAAAAGCCTGATCCCAGCGCAAGCCTTCCACGACTGCGGCTCCGGCATGTTGAGCGAGATTGGCGGGTTTTGTTACGCCAAGGGATGTCAGGTTCGAGATAGCATAATCTACACCGGCGGATTCCAAGAAGGCAACATTATCCAATCTGGACCCAACGCTTTCAAATGAAGTTGGGAGGTTTTTTAGAGGGTCAAAAATAACACGGATATTCGCCGCAGAGAGTTCATCTGCCACTTCCCAAGCTTCAGCGCCGCCAACGATTATCATATCCAACCCTCTATTTTCGGCCTTCAAGTCAATAAGCCGCATTATATCTGCGGCGCGGTTAACGCGAATAAGAAGCGGGATGTCACCGCGAACGGCACGTGAAAAGGCTCTGGCGTCTTGGCGGGACAGCACGTCACCTCCATCTGATCTCTCTGCATAGCGTTTGAAAAATCCTTCTGCGTCTTCAATCGCAGCTCGAAATTGAGACATTGACGCCGCGCGGGATCCACCGGCGCGGATTGTTCCTGTTTCCCCCATATCCACCATCACAAAGGCTTCTGGATCGAGAACGGAGTCAAATTTACCTGTTAAAGAGATAACAGCCCCTGTGCCTGCGAAGATGCTATCGCCGCTGCTGCGGGGTGCAATGACGGCATGTGTAATACCGCTCTGGCGGATATTGCCGACATGAACGGACCGCGGATTGAAACTATCGGCTGCATGCTCGGACACATTGGTCGGTGAGTTTTCAGAGCTGACGTCATTGCCGGGGCCGGAAGATCCAATATCCGTCATGCCGAGAGAAGACATGGAGGCGAACAATCCCGGCGTGACCCATCCACCTGAGACTGTGATTGCGCCGTTTGGCGCTGACAGCCTTGCGCCGCGACCTTTAATAACGCCATCAACGACAATGATGTCAGTCTTCGATTGTGTGCCATTCGGGGCGACCACAGTTGCGTCATCGACAAAATATGTTTGGGCATTTGCGGCGCTAGAAAAAGCGATGGCCGCTGTGAGGAGCAATAAGTTTCTCATTCTGCGCCCTCCGTGAGATCTGCATAACCAAGTCGGAAGTCACTTTTTGGTTTCAACCCGGTTGCGCGGTCAAAAAGCACCGCACCGTCGAGCATAACTGTGTCAGGACGGCCGTAAGTGGAAAAGGGGTCGCCATCCCAAATGACCAAGTCTGCACGCTTGCCCGCTTCCAACGTGCCGGTTTCATCCAAAATACCCAGTGCTTTCGCTGGATTGGTTGACAGCCACTGCCAAGCTTCAGCCTTTGTGATGTTCAGCCCGGCCCGGTTTCCATCTGCCCAGGTTTTTGCGACTTCCTGATTTAAACGCTGAATATTATTCTGATCATCTGAATGGATCATCGCGCATGCCCCGGCCGCATGCACGAATGGAATGTTCTCATTGATATAGTCAAAACTTTCCATTTTGAACGCGCCCCAATCGGCCCACATAGCGGCGCAAGTGTCACTCTCGGCCAGATAATCACCGATTTTGTAAGCCTCAACGGCGTGGTGAAATGTGGTAACTTTATAGTCGAATTCTTTAGCAATATCCAAAATTTGCACCATTTCATCAGCGCGATAGCAATGCATTTGAATTAGAATTTTACCGTCCAGAACATCTGCCAGCGTTTCCAGCTGTAAGTCTCGGTCAAAATCACCGCCTTTATCTCGTTTAGCTTTATAAGCCGCCGCTTTAATCCAGTTTTTGCGATATCCGGCTACATTACCCATACGCGAACCCGGACCGCCTTTATTCCCGTAAACGCGTTTCGGATTTTCACCACAGGCCATTTTCAGCGTGTATGGTGCGTCCGGAAATTTCATGCCTTGCACCGTGCGCGAAGGCACGTTTCTCAGAGTAACGCCGCGTCCTCCGAACAAATTCGCAGAGCCGGGCAGAATATGAAGAGTTGTGATACCGCCTTGTAGCGCTTCGTCAAATCCCGGATCTTGGGGCCATACGCCGTGCTCTGCTGAAACTTCCGATGTTATGGGGCTGGTCACTTCATTGCCATCTCCATGTGCCTGAACACTGGGTGACGGATAATTACCCAGATGAGAGTGAATATCGATAATGCCGGGCGTAACATAGCGGCCCTCTAGATCCAGTTCCGTCACGCCCTCGGGTATTTCGCCGGATCCCACAAAACCAATCCTGCCATCTATAATTAAGAGACTGCCTTTGCGTTCTTCCTTGCTGACTCCATCGATCAATGTCGCATTCTTCAAAAGTACATCGGATGAGGCTTGCGGCTTATAGGTACTGGCAAAAGCAGGACTGTCTTCGGCCTTATCTGTATTTGACGAGTTGTCGCTGTTTTGTGGCTCGCAAGCGATTATGGCTGTAGAGGCTAGCAGAAAGGGAATAAGGTATTTCATAAAAGCCTTTTGTGCAATCTCCACGCAGAGGTCAATCGAAACGGGCTTCACTTCCCAATGCCTTTTCCAGTATTTCGAGATAATCACTCTGGGGAATTTCGATTGCACCAAGCGATTTCAAGTGTTCCGTAAGAAATTGTGTGTCCAAGAGGGTGAACCCGCGCTCAATTAGACGTTCAACTAGGTGAATAAGCGCCAGTTTTGAGGCATTCGTCTTTGAGGAAAACATGCTCTCCCCGAAAAATGCGCGGCCTTGGGTAACGCCGTAAAGTCCGCCGACCAAACTTTCGCCGTCCCAGACCTCTACACTGTGTGCAGTTCGATTGCGATGGAGTTCAGTGTAGAGCTCCTCGAGCGAGTGACTTATCCATGTGCCGTTATGGTTTGTTGCACAGGACTTTATGACAGCGGGAAAGTCGTGATTAAAGGTGACGGTGTAACGGCTTTTATTTATGAACTTTCGCATTGATTTGGAAATGTGAAGTTTTTCCAGGGGCAGTATTCCGCGCAATTCAGGCTCAACTAAATAGAAGAATTTATCGTCTCGGCTGTCTGACATTGGGAACACGCCGCGCCGATAGCATGCGATTAAATCGTCCGTTCCAAAGCCTTTAGCCAATTTGACTTAGTCCGCTTGCTCAATTTGGAGGTTTTGCCCGCGTACGGCCATGTTGGCTTTCAAATCGGTTTTTAACTTCCGGACATCTTCTGCCCAGATGAAACCAAAGCTAACGCAGCCATCTTTAGTATGAGCCGCATGATGTAGGCGGTGAGCTTGTACCAAACGTTTCATATATCGACCGCGCGCTTTTCGTGGAAAGGGCAGGCGTCGATGAACAAGGCCGTCATGGACAATGGCATAAAGGATGCCGTAGAGCGTCAGGCCAAGTCCGACATACCAAAGCCAAGAGTGCCCCATTGAGCCGAAAATAAAGCACCCTGCCGCTATAAAACTGAAAACAACCGCATAAAGGTCATTTTTTTCGAAGATGCCGTGCGTTTCCGTGTGGTGGCTCTCATGCCAACCCCATCCGGGGCCGTGCATGACATATTTGTGGATAGCCCATGCGAATATCTCCATGCCGATAATGGACGCGACAACGATTGCTATGTTCACTAAGACGCTCACAAGTTACTCTCACGTTTTCGCAACGGCAAACGCCACCAAGGCTCATGCGGAAACAGATGATGTTCGTGATGATATCCGAAATGGAAACAGGATAATAGCGACGCCAACCGGTTATAGGCGTTCGTTCGCGCATTGTGTCCGTCCGGAAACGGCTCTGCATGCCGATGGGTAAGATATGTTCCAAAATAAAAAAGTTGAACGGATGACAAGATGGCGGGCACAGCCCACATCACGATGGTATTCAGATAATTAGCGCCCAAGAGAATATAGGTCAGAGTAAATCCGACCAGAATGAGAACCTGCCGCCACCCGAAATAGGTAAGAAAAAATTTGAGGTACCAAGGCCAGAAGGCGTGCGGGTTGTTCGCGTTAAAGTCTGGATCTTTATCCGTTCCGGGATACAGGTGATGGTTATGATGCGCGTCGCGCATTTTCCGCCAATTGAAACCCGCATAAACGAACAGGATGGATGTCCCGATAACCGCGTTCAACCGCTCCCGGTCCGGGACGAGAGAGCCATGCATTGTATCATGAGCGACGATAAACAGGCCCGTATATAGCCAGCACTGCAAGGCAATCAAAATAAGCGTTTGCCAAATTGGATCAGAGAGAGCGTGAAAGAAAATGCTGTAAATATGGATCACCATCCAACCGGAAGCGATGAGCCCCGCGTAAAACGGTCCCATATTCACATGCCGATCTGTCGATATGACAGCGCTCACCTAAACCCTCATCAATTTATGCGACAAAATTGCCGCCAAGCCGAGGCAAATAAAGCCTCCGCCAAATAATACACCCCAGACAGGTAACAAATCCACAAGACTCTGTCCCCGTGCCAAAATGCCGTAGAAGGCTTCAATTGACCAGTAGTTGGGCGTAAAAACACCTAATTCTTGCAGCCATTCAGGCATCATAAAGCGCGGAACCATAGACCCACCTATCGCGGAGAGCAGTAAGACAGCGAAAGTACTGACTGTATTCATCTGTGTCTGGGTTTTACAGAGCGATGCCAATAACAAGGCCAAGCCAGAGGCAAGCACAGCAGCGCCAAGACAGGCCAATGCGAGTCTAGACAGAAACAGGGTTACAGGAACTTCAAAAAACAGAGCCGCCACTGTGCAAATAATAACAGCCTGTATAAACCCAATAAGAGTTAAGAAGAGAAATTTTCCGCTTAGCATTGCGAATGCACCATAAGGCCCAACCATGAGGCGGTCACTTATACCTAATCGGCGTTCGTCTATTGAGATTGCCGCACCTTGCATCGCGGAAAAGAGAAGAAACAAGATGGCTGTCGCACCAATGTAATATGTAACCGTGGGATCATCCAGACTAAGAGTGTTTGAAAGACCTAGCGCTGACTTGGTTTCAAAGAAGTTTGTAGGGTCTTCGCCTGACAAAGTTACCAGCATTTGCCGGATTTGCCCTTCTAAAACCGTCGCAGCAACTTTCCGGCTGGGGTCTTCGATGATGCGGATAGACGGTATGGTGGGGTCAGATATTTTAGCGAACAAGACAATGCCGACATCATCCTGACCTAAACGAACGCGGTCAATAATGTCTGTTTCTGTCCAGCTTTCATCGAAACTGACAGAAATAAGCTCACTGTCTTGAATCTGTTCCGAAAAAAACGCGGTTTCATGAGCCTCAGATACATTTGCGAGGGCAACGCGTAAGTCCAGATTTCCACCTGACGCATTTGAAAAAATCGCCGCAAAGATAGCAAATATAAATCCGGGAAGGAGGAAAGCTAAAATCAAGGCGCCTTTATCACGCCAAAGCCGCAGCCACATAATTTTGAAAACCGCGAAAATCATGCGGACAACTTCCCGGTTTTTTCGATACGGTGCATAAGAGCATTCAGGCCGGGACGTCTCACGCTGATTTCCCGAATGATCTCATCTCCACCTTGTAAGGCTGTTAGAAATGCCGAAACAAAACTTACCTCGTTTGCATCTGTTAAGGCAATCCAAGTTGTTGGATGTTCGGCCTGTTTAAATTCGAAAGGCTTCATCGCATCGAAGATTTCAAGGGAAGGTGGTCGGCCATATCTGACCATCACTTCTCTTTGTCCTTCGAAACTACGCTCCAAAAGTCGGGCAGGGGGTTCGAACGCCAAACGCTTTCCTTGGCATAACACTAATACTTTATCGCAAAGCGATTCAACTTGGTCCAGCTCATGCGTGATCAGAATAACGGCTTTGCCCTCATCGGCCAATTTACGTGCCAACCGATGGACGGCGTCACGGGCAGGGGCGTCAACTCCGGCGGTTGGTTCGTCAAATATGACGAGGCTGGGTTTTGTTAAAATTGCCGCAGCCACATTTATGCGGCGTTTCATTCCGCCCGACAAATCGGATATGCGGGTTTTAGCATGCGGTGTCATTTCAACAGCGTCCAATGCTTCAGTAACACCTAATTTGTCCTTTAAGCCCAATAACCGCCCAATGACCTGTAAGTTTTCTTTCGCTGTAAGGTGGGAGTATAGTCCAATATCTTGTGGAACCAGTGCGATATGCTGTCTTCGGTCTGCTCCGCGTTTTAAGTTTGTTTTGTGAATGTTTATGCGGCCGTTTAATTTCAGGCGGCCACACAAGGCTTTGACGAAACTCGTTTTCCCCGCGCCATTTGGGCCAATGACGCCGACCAGTTCACCACTGCCAATTTCCAAGGTGAGTTTGTCGAGTGCACGGTGCTTTCCGTAGTCGACTGTAAGATCGCTTACTTTCAGAACAATAGGTGGAATCGGCGTATCAGCTACGGAGAAAGGCAAATTGGTGGTCCAAAATGGCAGTCAAAGCGTCAACATTAGATAAATCTGCGCGCAGTAAGGCAGCGTTAGCATGTGATAAATATTCATTCAGTTTCTTACGCGATGCAGCTGAACCTGCGACAGCTAGTATGGTTGCTTTGCCAATATCCCTATTAACAGATTTTTCTGCCTGAGCGTCATTCATGACAGCATCTTTGACATCATCAAGAAGTTGAAAAGCCAAGCCCAAATTGTATGAAAAATCTTTCAAGGCCGCGCGTTGTGAGGCATGCATACCGGACAGAATTGCGGCTGCGTCGACGCTGAAGTCAAACAAAGCACCTGTCTTAAGGGTATTAAGCCTTTCTATCTCAGCGACAGTTGTGCCTTTATCCGTATTTGCCAGATCGGCCATTTGTCCCGCAATAAGACCTTTTGATCCAACAGCGTATGATAACAGGTCAATCATTTCGATACGACGGTCGGCATGGACTTGGTCGAGGCGCGACAGCGCTCCGAAAGCCCGATTGAGAAGTGCAGTAGCAGACAGAATAGCCGTGCTTTCGTCAAAAGCGATATGGGTCGTGGGCTGGTTACGTCGTAAATCCGCATCATCCATGCAAGGTAAATCGTCTAAGATGAGTGAGGCCGCATGAACCATTTCCGCAACGCATCCCGTCGTTATGGCTGCATCTAAATCCGGACCATTCTGTATTCCTCCGCCCTGCGCAATGAACACACAAAGGAGCGGGCGAAAGCGCTTGCCTGGGGAAAGCAGCGCATGACGCTGCGCTTCATGCAGACGAACCGGCCAAGTCGTTTTAGACGGAATAATCTTAGACAGGCGAAGCTCTATTAGACCGCGTATCACCTCAATCTGACTAGCTGCATCTTTCAAAGGGAGGGAAGTGGCCAAAGCAATGTCCTGATAACCTTAAGTGAGTCAGTTTCTTTTTGCACAGAGCAGCCACAGGTGAAAGCCTCGACTACGCTCCATCATCCATACGTTTTTCATTGATTAGGAATAGCAGCTCTGCAGCGGCTTTGGCATCACAGAGCGCGCGATGATGACTTTTCAATTCGATGTGAAACGCGCGGCAGAGATTTTTAAGTGAATATGACGCATATCCCGGATAGAGTTTTCGCATTGAAGAACAGGTACAGATTTTCGGATGTCTGAACCGCTTGTCTATCATCTGATATTCAGCGCTGATGAAGCCATAGTCGAAGTTTACATTATGTGCGGCAAAAATAGCGTCGCCCATAAAATCCGCGAAGGGCTTTGCAACTTCCGCAAATACAGGCGCGTTAGCGACCATCGCCTCTGATATACCAGTAATTCTTGTGATGTTGGCGGGTATAGACCTTTGAGGGTTGATGAGTGTTGACCATTCATCGATGATTTGCCCGTTTCTGACCTTAACAGCGCCAATTTCTGTAACCCTATGCAGGCCGGGTCGTCCGCCCGTTGTTTCAACATCCACCACAACATAAGTCTGGTTGGGATCTACCGCCCAATTGACTTGCAGAATTTCCGCTTGAAATCCTGCCGATTTCATCTGACGCAATCGTAAAAGCTGATTTCGCCGAATGACATCACCAGCTGCCTTGACCTCTACAAAGCGGCAAACCCCGTCCTCAATAATCATCAAATCCGGGAAACCATCCTTCGTCCCATGCCAGTTTTTAGCCATCAAGCGCAACATATATGCGATCGCACCCTTGGGCGCCGACTCGATTAGGGCTTGTAAGCGGTCAAGTGATCGCGACCCCCAATAAACGATGCTTTGCTGTTCCCCAAAATGCGTAGTTAGCTTTTTCAAAAGTTGAATCAACACAAGGTGGGGCGTGTTCAATTCAGCCAGTTTTTTCTCAATCCGATCTTTATTCAGATTATAAAAATCACCGGACTTCAGGGACTTGGGTAGGTTTCCTGCAGGCTTTTCCCCATAAAGCTCATCCCAAAATAGGAGCCCAAACAGGTTTCTCCACGGAACATTTTCAGTCCTGTAACAGGTCAGGCCCATTTGCCGATAGTGATTCATGGCGGCGCGTTCTGGTTGGTTGCGGAAGGCTTCATCCAGTTCAATTGACTCCGCATTTCGCAATAAGTCTGTGACAATGGATGTCCGTTTCTTTTTGAATTTACGAGCGTAGAAATCCTGAGCGAAAGTGTGCTCTTCATCAGAGAACGGATTTTCAATCATATTCTCAAGGCGGGCTTTTACCCATTCTTTCTCGCCCTTTTTATACCTTAGCCTGACTACCCGCTCATTGCAGAGCGCCGTGTCTGAGCGCGTATAGGCATGTAGTGCAGCATCAATGTCACCGCCGCGTTCAAGTCTTCCGCCGATTTTATGAAGTAATTTATCACGATCACTTAGGCTAATGGGACAAAGTGGTTCCGGCCATCTGTCTATGCTTTTTGACAAAATCTCCAAGGCGAGTCCGTTATCCTGACGTAAATCCTGTAGTGCCGAGGCATAGAACCAAGCTGCCTTGGCGCTCTCAACGCATTCGAATTGCGACCCATATTTTTGCTCATTTGCAGGCGGTTTTACCAACCCCAGATCGCGTAAAGTTAGGCTTTGCAGACTATTTTCAATGCGTCCTGAATGCAGAAATAGAATGTATTCCAGAGGCTCTAGCCGGGACTGCACCCAAATGTTCGGACCTAAGGAGAGGCTATCAAAATCTACCTCATCAACAGCAATGTTGATAAGTTTATCCTTCTTCCAAGATTTTTTGAACTTCGTCTCGCAAAGATGATCAGACAAGAGGAGAGTGAGCTCAGGTTTCGTCAGACTGTACAGATAATCATTGAAATCGGAATATTTCACCCGAGCAACGAAGTCTCTGGTTGCGAGGCGGTCAAATTGTTCGAAAAGCGATTCGATCTCGGGGTAATCAAATTTAGCGATGTTGAAGACCCTGCCTTTTCGGCCGCAAATTCGAACATATGCACATTGAGTGTGAAAGGGCAGGCCACGAAATTGCTTTAAAAATTCGAGGCTTGGCTTACCGAGTAGATGTCCAAATTCGGCTTCAACACCTTCCAGGATTTCGCAGAAATTACGGTGATAATAGTATTTCGGCAAATCTTTTACGGACCACGCGCGACCGGCTTGCGCGCGTTGATAACGCCTGCGTTCCGCACGTATATGTTGACGCGAGGCTACGGGTGGCACGTTCCATACCTATACTTCACGAACAATTTACACACAGTAATATCCACAATTCCGAGATGGGAACAAATACGGAACGTTTCTATTCGTCAAGTGTTTTCAGGAAATTATGCTGCTATTAATGAGGCAAATTCGCAGAACCGAGTCAGATAGCCGCAGATCAGAAGGGCTGTTGTCCAAGGCGTAAATCCTGTTCCAGGCGATTGACGGCTGAATTATCATTTAGTCTGGCGCGATAAACCTGCATATTTTCCATGACGCGCATCACATAATTCCGTGTCTCAGAGAATGGAATTTTTTCGACCCAGTCAATTGCGTCGACATCACCGCGTCGCGGATCGCCATAGGTCTTGATCCAAGCTTTCGCGCGGTGTGGACCCGCATTATAACTGACTGCTGCCAAAATGTAGGAGCCATCCCACTGATCCAAGAGGTCATTCAAATGAAGCGCCCCCATATTCGCAGCATAATCGCCGTCCGTTGCCAATCGATTTCGGTCATAGGGTATCCGATGCTTTCTAGCCGTTGCCTTCGCTGTACTGTTTATCATTTGCATCATACCATAGGCATTGGCGGAACTGACGGCATTTGTAGCAAATTCACTTTCCTGACGCGCAATGGCGTAGACAAATGGCTCTTCAAATTTTCGTTTTGGCAGCGCATCAATGGAAGCGACCATTGGATACCCGCTTTCAGTCAACATACCTTGGAAGCGACCGGCTTGTTTTGCTGCACGAAGGGAAGGGCGCATAAATCCGTAATCTTCAGCCAATTCGCTTAGCAATGAGAGCTTTGACAAACTGTCGACTTCATCATCGAGGTGATAGCTTATTTGAGAGAAATATCTTTGCTCTCCCGCTTCACCTAAAAGGTGCAGGGCGCGTACACGGTTGTCAGATGCGAATTCTGCTCGGTCTTGGTCCACTATATATTCCGGCGGTAATGTGACGCGATGAGAATTTCCGTCAACTTCCAACCCAGCCAACATACCATAATAAGTATTGGGATATCGGGCCGCTGAGCGATAATGTTGAACGGCTAGTCCATCCGATTTCGCCTCATGTGCGCGCCCAATCCAGTAATGCGCTCTTGCGAGTGAAATCGGGGAACCTACATTGTCCCGTAGCGTTATGAAATGACGCAAAGCGCGATCAGAATCTTTCATAGCTGTCAGAGCCAGCCAGCCGGATAAAAATTCTGCTTCTGCAAATTCCGTTCCGCGGTCAAAACCATGGTGCAACGTCAACTGGTAGGCTTCTTTGTAGCGGTCTTCGGAAATCGCCCAATAGGCCATGAGCTTTTTCTCGCGCCACATAGCCTTCTTGCCTAATTCCGACTCTGGTGCCGTCCTCGCGGAAAGATAGACGGGCAGGGCATAATCTTTCGACTTCTTCCGCCGTCGCCAACGCGCTCTTTCGTAAACGAGACCCGGATCTGCCAAGTGAGAGTCCGGAACAGCGTTAACAGCTGCGTCCATACCGGACAAATTTCTGTTTAGGGTCATACGCGCTCTCATAAGTGCGCGATCCGTTCGACCCATATGCTGGAGAAGAGCGCGGGCTTTGTCGTAATGGCGATACCCTGACCAGATAAGATGATCCGCTCGCGCAGCATGGTCTTCCTTTGTGAGGCGGTTTTTGTATAAACGGAAAAGCGTTTTCTGGCCGTCGCGTGTTAGTCGGCTTTCTCGCCAAGCCAATTTCAGGTATTTGTCGCCGTTTGCGGTGTCCCCCTTAGCAAAATAGGCGCGGGCGAGGGCTGCGCGTCCTTCACCGGAGACAGGCTCAACTCGTCCGGTAAACCACTCGAAGACGCGCTTTGAAGTCCAGCTTTCATCAAGCATGCGCCGTTCAGCTTCTGCGCTCACCCTTACCATACGCGGCCAATCACTTAGGCTATGGTGTACGTAATCAAGCGTACTCAGAGGCACATTTCTATCATTGGTGGCTTGTATCCAACGCAAAACGTCTTTCGCTATTGGATCATTCAATCTGCTTGTGATTCGTTCGACTTCAGACCACCGCTTATCTTTTGCGGCGTTCAAACCCATTCGAAATTGTTTGGCATCAGCTTCACTCATGAAAGACGACATTGCCGGCGGAGCGGGCTTAAGGCGGGGGGATGGAACTGTTGCACTGGCGAAGAGGGGCGTAACTATAAAGAGGCAGAATACGATAATGGCCGTAATGATGCCCCGCGGGTGACTTAATTCAGACTTTCTATTTTGCAACATGATCGCGACCCACACAGTTCGAAAGTGAAAAAACCATGTCTTGAACCCATATCCAAAACGGCGCTATCACCAGCTTACATCTTCGGGCCTACACAACCGCATTGCGAAAGACAAACATGATAAGAGGGTCAATTACAGCTCTGGTCACTCCGTTTAGAGACGGCGTTGTTGATGAGCAGGCATTTCAAGATTTTGTTGAATGGCAGATCGAGTCAGGGATCCACGGTTTAGTGCCCTGTGGTACGACTGGCGAGAGCGCCACGCTCACAGATGAAGAACATCAAAGGGTCATTCGATTGACATCCGAAGCCGCAAATGGCCGCGTTCCGGTCATCGCGGGGGCAGGATCAAACGAGACCCGCGTGTCTATAAAATATGCACAACACGCGAAGGCAATGGGGGCGGATGCAGCCCTTGTTGTTACGCCTTATTATAACAAGCCAAGCCAAGAAGGTATTTATCAGCATTTCAAAGCGATTTCTGAAGCTGTGGATATTCCTATAGTCGTCTATAATATACCTGGTCGAAGTATTGTAGATATCGAACAGGACACCATGGAACGTTTATCAAAACTTCCTACTGTGATTGGCTGTAAAGACGCGACAGGTGACATTGCGCGCGTGGCGGGTCTGACTGTGCGTTGCGGCGAGGCGTTTATTCAGCTTTCAGGCGATGACCCGACTTCGCTTGGACATAGCGCCCATGGGGGACAAGGTACGATCTCGGTTGGCTCAAATATTGCTCCTGCGCAATATGCAGCATTTCACAATGCATTATTGGGTGGTGATTTTGTTACTGCGCGTGAATGGAATGCAAAGCTGGATCGTTTGCATAAGGACCTTTTTATTGATCCAAGTCCCGGCCCGGCAAAATATGCCTTGTCTCTGATGGGTAGAATGCGACCGGATGTACGGCTTCCTATAACGGAATGCCGTGAAACGACCAAAAAAATTGTCAAATCTGCTATGTCGCAGGCTGGTATTCAACTCTGATATGTCCAGCAAGTCAGGCGGTAGAAAATCAAAGGCGGGGTCTAAAGACACTATCCTCGCGGAAAACCGGAAGGCGCGGTATGACTATGCCGTCGAGGACACAATGGAAGCCGGCATCATGCTGGTCGGGACAGAGGTCAAAGCCTTGCGGGAAGGGCGAGGCAATATCGCCGAAAGCTATGTTTCAATCGAAAATAATGAGGCTTGGCTTATTAATGCCAACATCCCGATTTATGCGCCAGCCAGCCAGTTCAATCACCTGCCCACTCGCCCTAGAAAGCTGTTATTAAAGCGCAAGCAAATCAATGTCCTACTAGGGGAAACGCAACGTAAGGGCCGCACGATTGTAGCTTTGAAAATGTATTTTAATGAAAAGGGTAAAGCTAAACTTTTGATTGGAACTGCGACGGGTAAGCAAAATTACGACAAACGCCAGACCGATAAGAACCGTGATTGGCAGAAGCAAAAAGCTCGATTGATGCGCGAAAAAGGCTAAGTCTCACAGATTTCGCGTGCGCGCTCGAATATTTTATAAAACATGTTTTCCGTCAAACGCTTGGTATTCGTGTTATAACGGGAGCAGTGATAGCTTGAAAGAATTACGCGCCCTTGCGGGTCCATATATTCTGTTCCATGCCCGAACTTGTGATGCGCTAAACGCAGACCGATAGCCCTAATTGTGCTGTCATGGCTGATCTTTCCAAGGCACAACAAGACTTTGGCGTTGGGTAGCGCTTCCAGTTGGCGTTTGTGAAAAAGGTCCCGGCACGTATTTATCTCAGTCGCGATAGGTTTGTTTTGTGGGGGCAAACAGCGCACAACATTCGTTATCATTGTATTTCGCAGTTCAACGCCATCATTTGCGTGCTTGTCATAATTACCCGTCGAAAACCGGTATTTTTCCAAGGCTGCATATAACAAATCCCCTGCCCAATCGCCTGTAAAAGGGCGTCCCGTGCGATTCGCACCGTGCATACCCGGCGCGAGTCCGATCACTATGAGTTTTGGGTCGGGTGAGTAAAAGTTTGGTACGGGGCCGTTATAATAATCCGGCCTCAGAAGCCGTTGTTCGTCCAGAAATGTTGCAAGTCGTGGGCACTCCCGGCATTCATATGGTGCGTTAATATTACTCATCATCGTAATCCGCATAGTCTCGACGTGGTCGCCCAATCTCTTCTTCCAAGTCGGACAACTCAATGATGTCATTGGCTTGGCGGCGGAGTTCATCAGCAAGCATTGCAGGCTGTGTTCGCATGGACGACAACACCGAGACCCGCGTGCCCTTTCGCTGGCACGCCTCAACGGCCGCACGGAAATCACCATCGCCGCTGCATAGGACAATGTGATCGACGTGGTCTGCTAATTCGACCATATCCAGAGCTAGCTCGATATCCATATTGCCTTTGATGCGGCTACGCCCGTCCCGGTCAGTATAAGACTTGGCTGGTTTAGTTATAACTTGGTAGCCGTTATAGTTGAGCCAGTCGACCAACGGACGTATTGGAGAGTAGTCTTCGTTCTCCAAGATGGCAGTATAATAACATGCGTTAACTAAACGGCTTTTTTCCTTAAAAAAACCAAGCATCCTCTTGTAATCGATGTCGAAATCGAGTGATTTTCCGGTAGAGTAGAAATTGGCGCCATCCACAAAAATTGCGAGGCGCTCTTCTGGATAGAAGGCCATTATGAAACCGAATTTGAAATTTATAAAATATGACTAATTGCCTTATCGCATTCGGCGGCAATCTATCCAACCCTAAAGTCACGTTTCAGATTGCGCTTTCTGATCTATGTGAGAACGGGTTTCGATTAGAAAGAAAATCGGGTCTTTGGCGCTCGCCCGCTTGGCCACCGGGTTCAGAACAACCTGATTATTTGAACGCCGTTGTGAAGGGCCGTTTCGATGGCGATGCTGAATCACTTTTGTCGCTGATGCAGTCCTTAGAGCTTAAACATGGTCGCGTGCGAAGCGTGCCGAATGCGGCCCGGACGCTGGATTTGGACTTGCTGGTCTTTGGTCGTGAGAAACGCGCTTCATCCGGATTAAAGCTTCCTCATCCAAGGATGCTGGAACGACCATTCGTTCTCATACCGGCATCAGAGCTTGAGACAAAATGGCTTCGACATGTAAGGCGGCTTTCAGATGATGAAATTCGCGCGACTCGTTATGCAGGCCCGTGGTAAAATAGGTTGATTGCCCGCTATATAGTGACTAAGTAGCATTCGAAATTCAGGCCGTTTCAAAGCGGCCTTTTTGTATTGGAGTTCACATGGCCCGCGTTACTGTTGAAGATTGCGTCGAAAAAGTCCCTAATCGTTTCGATCTCGTACTGCTTGCATCTCATCGGTCGCGTAATATTGCGGCAGGGTCTGAGCTTACGGTCGATCGAGACAATGACAAGACTCCCGTCGTAGCGTTACGGGAATTGGCTGATGAAACATTAGATCTCAATGATCTACGGGAATCCCTCGTTGTAGGGCTGCAACGCGTTATCCAAGATGATGACTTGCCTGATGAGCAGGAAGATGCCCCGATATTGGCGCTTGAGCATGGCGACGCACAGCCACAAGCTGAAATGTCCGAAGCTGACGTTCTGCGGGCTTTGCAAGGCGACCGCGACAATGACAGCTCTTCACGGTTTTAGTCCGTTTTATGAATTGCTGAGAAAGCCGTCCTCTGGGGCGGCTTTTTTATTGGCTGAAGGTGTAATTTCAGCTTATATGGATCGTTCGTGAACAAGCCAGTGAACATTGCCGCCCCAAAAAGCTCGCAGAAATTTCTGCGTCAATATGAGCTTGTCGACCTCGTCAAAAAATATGATCCGTCCGCAAATGAAGCCTTGTTAAACAAGGCTTATGTCTACTCTGTACAGGCGCATGGCAAACAGCTCCGGCATTCAGGTGATCCTTACTATGCGCATCCAATAGAAGTTGCGGGGATTGTTGCTTCGCTACATCTCGATATTGCAACGGTCTGTACGGCTTTGCTACACGACGTATTGGAAGATACGGACGCAACGGTTCAGGATCTTTCTGACGAATTTACGCCCGAAATCGCAGAACTGGTGAACGGCGTTACGAAACTGGGTCAAGTCGAAATGTCTCGACCCAACCTCTCGAGAGAAAGAGCGCAAGCAGAAAATTTTCAGAAATTCATCCTGGCAGTCTCCAAGGATGTACGAGTGCTTCTCGTCAAATTGTGTGATCGCCTGCACAATATGCGGACATTACAATATCATCCCAAGCAATCATCGCGGGAACGCATTGCGCGGGAAACTTTGGAAATTTTCGCGCCTCTCGCCCGAAGGGTAGGCATCGATAAAGTTTGTTCGGAGTTGGAAGACCTGTCTTTCCGCCATATCAACCCTGCCGCCTATGAGAGCATTGTAAAGCGCTTGGAAGAGTGGAGAACCTCTCAAGGTGAAGCAATCAGCGAAGTTTTCACTGCGCTGAAAAATACGCTTAACGAGGCCGGTCTGGATGTTCGCGTCTACGGGCGAGAGAAACAGGCCTATGGCATATGGCGCAAATTACAGCGCCAAAATATCAGCTTTGATGATGTTGCTGACCTATATGCTTTCAGGATTATAGTTGAGACTCGCGCGCAATGTTATGAAACGCTTGGTGTATTGCATGAGGCTTTTCGGGCCGTGCCGTCGCGTTTTCGGGATTTTATCTCCGTGCCAAAGCCCAATGGTTATCAGTCGCTTCATACGACCATTAGGACGGAAGAAAATCGCCGTGTCGAAATTCAGATCAGAACAGAGCGTATGGAAGATGTTGCCAATCGGGGGGTTGCGGCGCATTGGGCCTATAAAAATGAAAATTATGCTTATGACCCGGCCAGCGCGCAGGCATCGGGCGGAGACCCTCTGAGACGTATTCGTCCACTTATTGAAATGATGGAGCAAAGCGGAGATGCAGACGAGTTTCTGGACAATGTGAAACTGGAAATGTTCACCGATCAGGTTTTCACCTTCACGCCAAAAGGCGACCTTATTGCGCTTCCGCGCGGTGCATCGCCAATCGATTTTGCCTATGCCGTTCACACAAAAGTTGGAGACACATGTATCGGTGCCATCGTAAATGGCCGCGACGTTCCCTTGAGAACGCAATTGGAGAATGGGGATGTCGTTAAAATCGTCCGCGGCGGCACGGACGAACCGCCTTCCGGTTGGGAGAGCTTTGCAACAACGGGCCGCGCCAGACAGGCCTTGCGTAGGTTGACACGCGAAAGCGAGTCAGAAGACTTCCGCCGTATCGGAGAAACGCTCGCACTTCATGCTTTTAAGCGTGAAGGTAAGGATCTGGATTCCGCAATTTTGACTGACGCGTTGAAGCGGTTGAAAATATCTGACGAGACGACCCTGTTCGAGACCTTGGGGCGCGGTAATTTATCTATGAATAATTTTGTCGAAGCCGTTTTTCCGGGCCGCGGCGATGCAAAAAGCCAAGGTGGGGTTCAGAATTTAGATCTAATCGACGATGAAAGCGTTGGAATTTATGTGAAAGGTGACGGTTTAAACCCGGGGCAAGGATTGAACCTCGCACCTTGCTGTTCGCCCATTCCGGGAGACCGTATTATCGGCTTTCAAGATGCAGGTCGCGGCATAATGATTCATACTATTGATTGCGATGAATTGGCAGCCAAAGAAGATCAGTTTGAAGATTGGATTGATCTAGCCTGGCGTCGTGCGGCTGAACAAGCTGCGTCCACCGGCCGAATTATCACGACCGTTCAGCATGTGCCGGGGGCTTTGGCGGACGTCACTAAAATCATTGGTGAGTCGCAAGGCAATTTAACGAACATAAAAACTGTAAGGCGCAGCCCGACATTTTTCGATATGATTATTGATATAGAGGTCCGTGACACCCGGCATATCATGTCCATCATTGCCGCGCTAAGGGCCTCCGCCTTTGTGGTTAAAGTCAATCGCAGCCGCGCGCTGCCCAGCCATTTGAAAGCCTAAATCATGAACACTGATGACGTTCTGGATATCTTCCGCGAAGCCGGTGCGTTGCTGGAGGGACATTTTATTCTATCTTCCGGACGCCGCAGTCCTGTATTTCTGCAAAAGGCGCTCATCTTTAAAAATCCGCGACTGACAGAAATTGTCTGCAAAGCTTTGGCTGAGAAAGTTAAAGCAGCAGGGATAAAACCGGACGTTATTATTGCACCCGCCATGGGCGGCGTTATTCCAGGATATGAGACGGCACGTCATATGGGAATTGAATCCCTTTTTGTTGAGCGTGTGGACGGTGTTTTTAGCTTACGCCGCGGTTTTACAATTGAGCCGGGCAGCAAGGTTTTGATGGTGGAAGACATCGTTACAACAGGGTTGTCTTCGCGCGAATGCATCAGTGCGATTACCCGAGAAACAGGTGCAGAAATTATAGCGGGCGCGTGCATTTTTGATCGGTCTAACGGGGATGCCGATATCGGAGTGCCGCTCGTCAGCTTGGCCGCAAAACGTTTCCCCGATTTCGACCCGGCTGAGCTGCCGGCTGAGCTAGCAAACTTGCCTGCGATTAAGCCTGGGAGTCGAGGTCTCGCATGACAATAATACCTCGTTTAGGCGTCAATATCGATCATATCGCGACGGTCCGTAATGCACGCGGCGGCGAGCATCCTGACCCTGTGGCGGGTGCCTATGCAGCCATACGAGCGGGGGCGGATGGCATTACGGCGCATTTACGAGAGGATCGTCGGCACATTCGCGATGATGATATGGTCCGCCTACAACAGCTATGCGAAAGCGAGAATATACCTCTGAATATGGAAATGGCTGCAACAGAGGAAATGCTAGCCATTGCGTTAGAGATTAAACCTAAGGCCGTTTGTATCGTGCCGGAGAAGCGGGAGGAACGTACAACCGAAGGCGGATTAGATGTAGTAGGCGGTTATAACCACATAGCGCCGATTGTTCGGGAATTGACTAAATCTGGCTCACGTGTGTCGCTTTTCATTGAAACTGTCGAACCACAAATCCGGGCAGCGGCCAGTACGGATGCCGCTGTTGTCGAATTTCATACAGGCGCTTACGCTCATGCCTTGGATGACGGAAATACAGAAGCAGCGGACCTTTACTTACAGGGTTTTGTGCGGGGAGCAAAACTGGCACATAATCTAGGACTAGAGGTTCATTTCGGCCATGGGTTGACCTTTGAGAATGTTGGCCCTGTTGCCGCAATTTCCGAATGCATGGAGCTGAATATTGGCCATTTCATTATTGGGGAGGCAATATTTCTGGGGTTAGAGGGCGCTATTCAAATCATGCGCGACAGAGTAACGGACGCCCGCGAAATATGATTGTCGGCATAGGAACAGATATTTGCGATATTCGAAGGATTGAGCAATCCATCGATAAATTCGGATCGCGGTTCTTGAACAAGACTTTCACAGAAGACGAGCAAGCCTATTGCGAAGGGAAAGCACGGCCAGCCATGAGCTACGCAAAACGCTTTGCGGCCAAAGAGGCGATCGCAAAAGCCTTAGCGGGAGAGCAGACGGGACATTTATCCTGGACCTCGGTTGAAATCAAAAATGAACCTTCAGGGCGTCCGTCCGTATTTTTGACAAATGATGCCAAACTGCGCTCAGCCATGCATTGCCCCACCGGCTATCAGCTCAAAATCCATATATCCCTGTCAGATGATTATCCCTATGCAACTGCATTTGCGATTGCCGAAGCCGTTCCAGACGTTACATAGAGCCAATGACAAAATCTGATAGAAAAGAAAAAGACGAGAAATCAAAGGGCGGAATAGGCGAAACGATTTCAACCATCTTGTGGGCTCTGGGGATTGCCTTTGTTTTGCGGACTTTCATTTTTCAGCCGTTCCATATTCCTTCAGGGTCGATGGTGCCGGGTCTGGTTAAAGGTGATTACATCATAACGACAAAATTCACGGTAGGCTTTGGCAAACACGCCGCCACTCCCTTGCCTTTTCCGGTCAGTAAGGGTCGATTGTTTGAACGCGAGTTAAAGCGTGGCGATGTCATCGTTTTCCGCCCGGAAGGAGATACAAAGAACTTTATCAAACGTGTTATTGGTTTGCCCGGCGATCAAATTCAGATGCGACAGGGACTGTTATATCTGAATGGCGAGCGCGTTCCCGTCGAGACGTCAGGAACGTATGACTACACTAACTCTTTCGGGAATATCGAAACGTCAGATGTGCTGACTGAAACGCTTCCAAGTGGCCGGCAACAAACAATTATAGATGCGCAAAAAAACAGCCCATTGGACAATACCGAGATCCGTACCGTCCCCGCGGGATATTACTTTATGATGGGTGATAACCGCGATCATTCCTATGACAGCCGCGTCACAGTTGCGAAAGGCGGGGCAGGTATAGTCCCAAAGGAAAATATAATCGGCCGTGCAGAACTTGTGCTGTTGTCCGTTAATGACGACTTCGAATTATTCAAGCCCTGGACATGGCTGAACCTGCGCGGCGACCGTTGGTTCAAGGATATAGAATGAACAAAGATGAAAGTGGACGCTATCCGCGCTTGACCGCGTTGGAAGCACGTATCGGGTATAATTTTACCGATGCATCACTTCTGATACGCGCCATGACGCACAGCTCTTATGGGGATGGACAGCGGGTTACCCTGGACAATGAGCGATTAGAATTTCTTGGTGATAGAGTTTTGGGCCTTCTGACGGCGGATGCACTTTACCACTATTCAAAAGAGACGGAGGGTACGTTGGCGCGGCGTTTGAATGCGCTTGTCCGCAAGGAAACCTGCGCAAATATTGCCAGAAAAATCGGGTTGGGCGACGGGCTTTTGGTGTCTACCGCTGAAGACCGTCAGGGCGGACGTGAGAAGACCTCCATTCTTGGCGATGCTTGTGAAGCCTTGATTGCCGCCATTTACATTGATGGTGGATATGCCGAAGCCAAAAAATTCTATGATCAATACTGGATTCCAATCTTGGAAGAGGTCGTCAAAAAATCGGCGAAAGATCCAAAAACCGAATTACAGGAACGCGCAATGGCCGGGCAACATGGACTTCCCGTTTACGAGGTTGTTGAGCGCAGCGGCCCGGACCACCGCCCCTTATTTGTCGTCCAAGTTAATGTGGGAAAAGTCGGCGCTGCCAAGGGAACGGGTAAATCCAAAAGGGATGCAGAGCGTTTCGCAGCTATACATTTATTAGAAAGTTGGCCTCTATGAGCCGTGCAGGATTTGCAGCTATTGTCGGGGCACCCAATGCGGGGAAATCAACACTGACAAATGCGATTGTAGGAGAGAAGGTCTCCATCGTGACGCATAAGGTTCAGACGACACGGTTCCAGATTCGCGCGATTGCGATGTTAGAAACGGACGATGGACAAACGTCGCAAGTTGTCTTGGTTGATACACCCGGAATATTTTCTCCTAATGAATCTGACCGTTTGGCGAAGTCTATGGTTCATGCCGCTTGGACGGGTGCAGATGACAGCAATCTCACGGTCCATGTGGTGGATGCGCCCGCTTGGCTGCGTCAGGCTGCCGGTGAGGGGAGTGCGCAGGATAGATTATCCGTCGAGGATACGAAAGCTGTAGCCATAGGCCTCAAAAAACGCCGATCTAAGGCTCTCTTGGTTCTCAACAAGGTCGATGAAATCCCGCATGAAAAAGTCTTGCCACTCATCGCGGAATTTAATGCGATGGATGTTTATGCAGAAATTTTTATGACATCCGCGAGAAATGGCGAGGGTATCAAGACACTCTCTACTGCATTAGCAGAGGCAATGCCCGAAGGCCCGCTACTCTATCCTGTTGATCAAGCTGCAGATATTCCGTCGCGCCTCATGGCTGCGGAGATAACGCGCGAGAAACTCTTCCTCCGCCTGCATGACGAACTTCCCTATGCCAGCATGGTCGAGACAGAAGGATGGAAAGAATTGAAAAATGGCGACGTCCGGATAGAGCAAGTCATCTATGTGCGCCGATCGTCACAAAAGCCAATCGTGTTAGGCAAACAAGGCCGCACGATTAAAGACATTGGCGCGTCTGCTCGACAAGAAATGCAAAATTGGCTGGGCCGAAAAGTGCATCTTTTCCTCTTCGTAAAAGTGCGGGAAAAATGGAAAGACGACCAAGCCAGATATACGGGCATGGGCTTGGAGTTTGACGTCTGATCTCATGGATTGGACGGCGAACGGATATATTCTCAACACGCGTAAGCATGGCGAGACCTCTGCCATTGTTGAGATCTTCACGCGCGAAAAGGGCCGCCATCCGGGTCTAGTTCGCGGCGGTGTAGGACGGCGTATGCGTCCCGTTTTGCAGCCCGGCAACCATGTCAGCGCAGAATGGCGAGGTCGTATAGAAGACCAGCTCGGTTATTATACCTTAGAAGCCATTGACAGCAGGGCCGCCGAATTGATGGAGGAGCGACTTAGCCTGTCAGGGCTGAATGCACTCTGCGTGATGACCCGGGAGCTCTTGCCTGAACGCGAAGCCTATCCGGCCTTGTTTGATGTCTTCTCTATTGTCGTCTCGCAGCTGGATAGTCCCGAGGTTTGGCCCGCGCTCTACGTGCGGTGGGAGGCAGGATTGCTCGCCGCGCTTGGCTATGGATTGGACCTTACCGAATGCGCAGCAACGGGCGTGACGGATAATCTAACGCATGTCTCGCCGCGATCCGGCCGTGCAGTCTGTACTGCCGCTGCGGCGCCCTATGGAGACAAGATGTTATCATTGCCGGGCTTTATGCGCGGACAACCGTCCGCCACGCCCGAGGATATTTGGCGCGGCCTACGTCTGACGGGATATTTTCTGGAAACGCGGGTGCAATGGGAAATCAACCGGACCCTACCCGATGCGCGGGCGGCCATGATCGACAGGCTGGTTGCAAACGGCCACGCCAGCCGTCCCCAATAAGTGTTTTCTCTAAGGAGTTATGTGAGACTTCAGAAAGGTTCTAACTTCCTCAATCGTTCCAAATTCATGTAAAGGCGTGCCGTTTTCATTGAAAACGATATAAATTGGGGGGTGTGCCAAGGTCATTGTTTCGACCTGTTTAAGAACAGCAGGGACGACTTTCTCTATTGCTTGTGGCTTTGAAATGGGAACCCGGGTTTTCCCCTCCTTGTGTTCAAAGGGAACCGTTTTCGTCACAGCAGGTCCGGCAGTCTTCCAACTTTTAACATCATAGGATTTGTAGATGGCCGGAATTGACTGCTCTATTATTCGTGTGGGCGTTGCTGAACTTCGATCCTTATCATCAGGCGCTGGCTCCATCACGAGCTCTATTGAGGGCGCTTGGTAGAGATATGTCTTTGAATAGGTTTCGCTCCACGGGACAATCGGCACATTTTCAGCCCATGTACCTTCGATATGTCCATCTACCCATTTGAATTTTGGCGGAATGGTTTCGTATTCAACGGTGGCAGGCACGACGACGACATCTAATGTGGCTTTCGAATATTTAGCCGGGACAGTCTTCAGGGTGTATCCGGGAGGCAGAAGGCCAACTTCCTTGTTTTGGGCGATCGCGGTGTTTTCGGTGACTAATGGTGCGGATTTAATCGGGGCAGAAGCAGGGTCACTGCTGCAACCGAATAAGGCAAGGGCGAGCGTCCAGATTGAAACCATAAAGATTCTTGTTTTCACGACATATCCACATTCAAAAAGGAAAACGTAAATTTCTCTACTGTATGTGGTATTTTAAAACAACGGGCGAGGCGGGACACGCCAGCCGTCCCCAATAAAGCTGTAGTTAGAGGCGCGCGCGAGGCTCGCATTTGGTAGCTTATCTCAAGTGATTCGAAAGGCCCGCGCAATTCATGGCGAAAACTCCAAAAACGAAGTCAAAATCCGGCGATAACGGCGTTCCTGAAAACGCGGTTATTGAGGAACATTTCGATACGGCGCTTTCCTCGCGCTACCTCGCATATGCGCTTTCGACAATTACCCAGCGCGCACTGCCGGATGTGCGTGACGGCCTGAAACCCGTTCATCGCCGCATTCTTTATGCGATGCGCCAGCTCAAGCTAAATCCTGAGAATGCGCATAAGAAGTGCGCGCGGATTGTCGGTGACGTGATGGGGCAATATCATCCGCATGGGGACGCCTCTATTTATGACGCGTTGGTCAAGCTTTCCCAATCCTTCTCGGCGCGATATCCGCTCGTCGACGGGCAGGGGAATTTTGGCAATATTGACGGGGATAGCCCGGCCGCCATGCGCTATACCGAAGCCAAGATGACGGCGGCAGGCGTCGCGCTACTCGAAGGTTTGGACGAAGATGCGGTCGACTTCATCGCGACCTATAATGAGGAAGATGAAGAGCCCCTCGTCCTGCCGGCTGGTTTTCCGAACCTTCTGGCCAATGGCAGCCAAGGCATTGCGGTTGGTATGGCCACGTCCATTCCGCCGCATAATGCGGCGGAGCTTTGCAACGCTGCGCTTCACCTTATCAAAACGCCGAATGCCCGTGTTGAGACTTTGATGAATTTTGTCCTGGGACCGGATCTTCCAACGGGCGGGATTATTGTAGAGCCAAAAGAGTCCATGCTTGAAACTTACCGGACCGGCAAAGGCGGATTCAAGGTTCGCGCGCGATGGAACGTCGAGGATACAGGGCGCGGCCAATACCAAATCATCATCACGGAAATCCCATATCAGGTTCAGAAATCTCGCTTGATTGAAAAATTGGCAGAAATTATCGAGCAAAAGAAATCTCCGGGCTTGGTCGATGTGAGGGATGAAAGCGCGGAGGATATTCGTATCGTTCTGGAACCGCGTAGCAAGAATATCGACCCGGCACTTTTGATGGAAAGCCTGTTCAAAATCTCGGAACTGGAAAGTCGCGTCAGTTTGAACATGAATGTGCTGGACGCGACACGCACGCCGCGCGTGATGAATTTGCGTTCAGTCCTCCAGTCTTGGCTCGACCATCGCCGCGAGGTGTTATTGCGCCGCTCTCATCAGCGACTGGCGAAGATCGCAGATCGTCTGGAGGTTCTGGACGGCTATATGATTGCCTTCCTGAATCTGGATGAGGTCATTCGAATTATCCGGTTTGAGGACAAGCCCAAGCAGGAGTTAATGCGGGCATTTTCCCTGACGGAACGGCAAGCGGATGCCATCCTTAATATGCGTCTTCGCGCCCTAAATAAGTTGCAGGAAATTGAGATAAAAGGCGAGCATGACAAGCTATCGCTTGAGCGGGACGAACTAAACATGCTGGTTTCCACGGATAGTTTGCAATGGGAAGCGATTGCAGAACAGGTCCGAAACGTTCGTGATATTTACGGACCTAAAACGGAATTAGGCGCGCGTCGTACGACCTTTGACGTTACGCCTGACATTGATGTTGATTTATCCACGGCCTTCATCACGAAGGAACCCATCACCGTCGTCATGTCTGAAAAAGGCTGGATTCGTGCCATGAAAGGTAAAATGGATGATTTCACAGGCTTGAAGTTTAAGGAAGGGGACAAGCTGGCCTTCGCGGTTCCTGCAGAGACAACCGACAAGATCATTATTTTTGCTACGAATGGTAAATTTTATACAATTGGCGCGGACAAATTGCCGGGTGGGCGCGGTAACGGCGAACCGATACGTTTGCTCGTAGATATGGAAAACGACCACAGCCCGATTGGAATGTTTGTTCACAATCCGGAGCGCGAGTTGATTGTCGCCAGCACGGAAGGCTATGGTTTCCGCGTATCCGAAGCGGATATTATCGCAAGCACGCGCGGAGGAAGAAAAACCCTGAATGTGAAAGGCAATGCCGAAGCCATGCGCGTAATAGAAGTCAAAGGCGATAAAATTGCCACCATAGGAGAAAACCGTAAAATCCTCGTATTTGACGTTGAAGAGCTTCCCATCATGGCGCGGGGCAAAGGTGTTCGCTTGCAAAAGTTTAAAGATGGCGGGTTGTCAGATATCACAACATTCCGCGCGGAGGAGGGACTGACATTCCTCGACACGTCCGCCCGTAGAAATGAAGTGCCGGAGTGGAATTTACTCGAAGGAAAACGCGCTCAGGCTGGCCGAATGGCGCCGCGCGGGTTTTCCCGTAAGTCCAGCTTTGATCCGTCACGAGGATTGTAAGACCTCCTGCGCTGACAGTTCGTTTGTTTCTGTGAAGCAGTAATCAAAGGACTTGGTCGTTGCGGCTGTATAAGTTCACATCAGGCCACCCGGAGACTTAGACGTTACTCCAACACCTCCCAATGACAACCGCCGCTTTTCACCAATCAGGTTGATGTGCACATGAGCGCCCGTTTAAAAAGATAAGCGTTTTGTCAGACCCAAAACTCAGAGTGAGGATCTGTCTCTCTGGGTTTTTTACAAGCGGTTGAATGGTAAGCAAATTCTGAGTTTGTCTATAGCCTCGAAACGAGGATGTAACAAAAGGCGGCTTGAATTCTAATCTTTTGGACGAAAAAACCCGGCACAACGACCGGGCGATATTTATATGTATCAGTGGTTTATGCAGATTTCTTAGCAGATTTAATCGGGGTAGGAGATGCAGATTTACGTGCGCATTTGCCGTCAAAGAATGCACCATTTGCAATCATTAATTGATCCTGTACGAGGTCCGCCTGCACGTTTGCCGTTTCGGCCAATTCCACAATATTAGACTCAATCTTACCAGTAACTTTACCGCGGACATGAACATTTTGTGCGATGATTTTACCGTTTACGGCGCCTTGTTCACCAATTGTAACTGTTCCGGCGGTCACATTCCCGTCCAAGCGACCATCAATCTGTACGTCGCCATCTGTCTTAATGTCGCCGGTAATTACGATATCCCGTCCTAGGATAGACGGTGCGCCAGCGGATGGTACGCGCGGCGTAGATACAGTTGAGGTTGATTTCGTTGCCGAAGCCGTTCCCGTGGGGCCATTGGTTTTATTGAACATATAGTCCTGCTTTCAAAAACTTGCTTGGGTCATAGGCACGACCCTGAAAATGAACTTCATAGTGGAGATGGTTAGCGGTACTGCGACCCGTCGATCCCATTCCACCGACCTTAAAGCCTTTATCCACTTTTTGTCCCCGTTTGACAAATGTCTTGTGAAGATGGGCGTAGCGCGTTTTGAACCCGTGACCATGGTCTATTTCCACCACGCGGCCATAGGCCCCGCGACGACCAACATATGAAACCACACCTTCCGCGGTTGCGACAATAGGTGTAAGGCGTTGCCCGCCAAAATCCAATCCATGATGCATGGTTGGGCGCTTTGTAAAGGGGTCCTGTCGAAGACCAAAACTGGACGTCTGATAAGTTTCCGCGCCCACTGGGTGTCCAAGAGGCAGAGCTTTGACCGCGTTATCCAACGCATCGACTTCTGCGGCACGGGCCTGAATCGCAGCGACCCGCGAAACAAATCCGTCCTCACCCGTAATATTATCAGCTATTGGGAGATAAGGTCCGCCTTTACCTTGGGGAGCGGCCTCTAAGATTGTTTCTATATCCATATCTGTTGATTGGATAAGAGCACGGTTACGCTCGATTTTATCTTGTGTTTCACGTTCTGCTGCAATTAGAAACGCGTCTTGAGTGGCTCCCATTGTTATCAACGAATTGTCAAATTCCAGCCCTGTGGCAAGAGATGCAGTCTTGATAACGTCCCGCCGGGACTCACGTGGCGTTGTGTCACGCGCTGTTGGCGACATTAAAACACGATTGGTCGCATATTCAATGTTCGGTGTCGTTGAGATAGCAACCGCGCTGGTTTGGGTGCCCATAATTTGTGACAGGGTCTGATGCTTTTGCTCGAGCTGTCGCGCCATCGTTTCGAAATTAGTGCGCTGCTCAGCCAACATAAGCCGAGTATTTTCCTCTTTTGCCTTCAAATCGGCAACCATGCGTTCGTAGTTTGCCTTCTGATACTGCATTTCTTGGCCGGAAGTTCGCAAAGGATTATTCCCGATCAATAGATTTACCATCGTCCAGAGGCAAAGCAGTGCCATAGAGGAGAGCAGTGTGACGACAGCGAGTTGTAGTTTCGTCGACAACACATAATATTTTACTTCGCCACCGGAACGAAGATATATTTGGCGCTCTGGAAAATGGCGCAGGACATGCGTTCGCACATCACTAATTACGTCGTTTAGCATAGTTCCCCGGACAAATTTATTCCCCCAACGCTATTAATCATAGCTGCCCCATTCGCTTCAAGTGCGATTGGGTAAGTTTACAGTTAAATTAATCTTAATTTTGCAGTCAAAACTATGATTTACCATGAAAATAAGACTAATTATTCGCTAAAGGTTCATAATACGACTTCGAAAGCCCTGCCAAGCTGCGCGCTTTGTCATTAAAGGGTGATTTTACCTGACCTTTAAAATGGGATCTGACCAATGAGTGGAAATAAGATTCGGGTGATTCCTGTTGAAGTGCTGCCAGATATTGAAACCACTTTGCGCCGATTGCGACATGACCAATCTCTTCAGAATAAATGATTTCCAAAACAGCGACACTGTCTTTGTCGCCAACGCTTTCTAGTCGCTTTATCATTCCGGGCGTCACGTCCAAACCCCGGGCCTCCAAGACAAGAGGCGCTATGGCGACGCGCGCAGGGAAATTTTCGCGTGTTGAGCGCGCGGCTTCCCATAAGCCGTTATGCGCAGGATGATCTCCATAGCTAAGACCTAGCGAGGCCATACGATCGGCCAGCATCAAAAAGTGCCGAGCTTCATCGTCACAGACTGAGGTCCAGTCTGATATGAAGTCTGAACGATCTTCGTCATTAATGGTTGGATGCATTGCAAAGCGCGCAATCATGTCAGCAGCCAAATCTATCGCATTTAGCTCTATATGCGCTACAGCATGTAACAGGGCGCCGCGGCCTTGCGGCGACCCCAAACGTCGACGCGGGACTTTTGACGGCGACACAAGTTCGGGATGCGTGGGTCTGGCAGGTTGGTCGGGGAGGGATCCACTCGATACTCCAATGATGCGGTCATCCAGCCAAATCCGACGCATATCATGCGCAGCTGCCGCTTTCTCCCTTGGGTCTGCCGTCATGAGAATGGCCCGCGCATCTGTTAAAACGCCCATGGATTAGCCTGTGTGATTGCGCAAAACGTCCAAGACCTCCTCGACATGACCTTTGACACGAACCTTTGGCCAGACTTCGACAATTTTGCCATCCGGCCCGATGAGGAAGGTCGCGCGTTGAATGCCCATATATGTTTTCCCATACATGCTCTTTTCGACCCATACGCCATAATTTTCCGTGACCTTGCCGTCGACATCGGCCCCTAAGATAATTCCCAGCTCTTTTTTTGCGATAAAGTTATCGTGTTTTTTCACGCTGTCGCGCGACACACCGAGAATTTCGGCATTTAATTCGTCAAAATCCTCTTTCTTTGCCGTAAAATCTAGAGCTTCTGTTGTACAGCCGGGCGTATTGTCTTTGGGATAGAAGTACAAAACCAGGTATTTGCCGGTGTAATTTTTGAGTTCCACGGTTCCGCTCTCGCCGCTTCCGGGCATCGAAAATGATGGGGCGGAATCTCCGGATTTTAACTCTGTCAATTTTACGGGCATGGTGTGTTTCTCTTTCTTGTGTTTATGATGTCATCTTAATGGGGGTAGTAATAGATTTATACGGAGCACACCTATAGTCCGTGCATAAGATATGAACACTCATCCTGACATAAGTACGGCAGAAGAGGCGGTCTCAACCTCTGGAATTGCCACGCCCCCTGAAAAGACGGCGGGGTTTGCGATATGGCGCGGTCTAACTATTGGTAAGCCAAAATCAATCTTGTCAATGATTGTTTACCGGTTGGACAGGATTTTCGGCGACCTCATCGCCATTATTATGGGCTTGGGAATCGCGTCGCTCTGGATTGCAAGCTCTGTTCTGGACAGACAATCTACTGATCTCACGATTTTGCGCCCCAACATAAAAATTTGGTTCGCGGAAGCATTTAGCGGGCGGGATGCCGAATTCGGTCGTTTGGAATTGGCCTGGCGCCCGGTGGATGACAATTTTGTTGTAACGATTGAGGATGCTGAAATTAGAGGGCCTGAAGGTGAAGTCCTCGAGAAATTTAGTCTTGTGAGAACGACGCTGGCGCCGGGGGAGAGATGGACTGCGCCTCCCCGTATTATTGATGCGCAAATTCGCGGTGGCGTTCTGACCTATTTAGAGGATGCAGAGGGGCAGGTTACCGCTGGGATGGGCCTGCCCGAAACGGTTGGCCGCATAGGTCCGGTTTACCGAAGTGAAGACACAATACGCTCTGAAAATAACTTTCGGATATTTTTGCAAGATATTGAATTTATACAGATTGATGAAGCCAAGGTTTACATCCGCAATGCCGTATCAGGCATTGATTTAGTTACGGATGTAGACAGATTGCGAGCGAATTTTTCACAATCCAATGATCTAATTTTGACTGCTGCGGGACGCGTCAATCAAACCTCTAACCCGGCAGCATTTACATTAAGATCAATGTCAGATGCAAATTTAGAAGAATTTAAGTTACGCTTGAATTTGGAAGGTGGCAGGCCTGATGAAATAGCGCCGACGAAAGGACGTTTTTGGGAGATGCAGGGTCTGGCGGCCCCGGTTAACGTTACCGCTGATATTGATTTTTCGCGTGTTGACGGTCTCCGCGCGGCGTCTGTCGATGTCGAAATCGGATCAGGTTTTTTCACATTATTGCGAGAATCATCTCCCCGAAAACTCGCTGTTGATCGTCTCAACTTGCGCGCATCGCTCGCCCCCGGTGAAGAAAGAATGGATATTGAGACGCTTGATTTGCTTTCGCCCAACCTCGCTTTCAACAGCTCCGGCTTCCTCACTGAACTTGGTAATTTGAGCGATGGTGACGAGAATAGCTCGCCCGTTTTCAATTTGGACTTACATAACATTAAAGCAAATATGACGCCGATTTTTGCCGCTCCAACGTCCATCAAAAGGCTAAATGTCGTTGGGCAAGCCGATGTAGATAGCCGACAACTAAGCCTGACCAGTGGTCGCCTCAATATCTTTGATACAGTGCATGAGTTTGACGGTTCAATGACTCTAAGGAATGATAATGCGCTAAAATCTCTCAACCTGAATTCAACCATGTCCGGTGTTATGACTCCGGAAGAATTTCTGTCCCTTTGGCCGGTGAATTCGTTTCAGGGAGCCAGGGGTTGGATTGAAAGCGCCGTTTTGGCAGGCGACATTACGGAATTAGATGCGGAAATAGCGTTTGATGAGGCGTTTTTTGACTCGAGGATTCTTACGGAAGAGAGACTCAAACTGCGTTTCGGCGGGAAAAATACGTCCGTCCGCTATATGGAAACCTTGCCGCCGGCTACAGCTGTGGTTGGGCGGGGGCAGATAATCGGGAATCGTTTGACGATGCAATTAGAGGCTGGTCAGGTTGACGATGTCGTGCTGACGAGCGGATCTATTGAGATTCCAAAACTGCGTCTGAAAAACGGCGACATTATCATCAATATGAGCGGTGTTGGCCCCGTTTCCGAGTTTATGCGTTTGGCGGATTTTCAGCCATTTCAGATCGCCAGTCGTTACAATGTCGACCCATCTGTTCTGGAGGGATCGGGCGAAGTATCCGTCAGAGTCCAGCGCTCTCTGATGCCATTTCTCCCTCGGGATCAGATTGACTATCAGATCAAAGGCAATTTTGCGGGTGCCAGTGCGCCGTTTGAGTTGGGGCGGTATAAGCTCACCAATGGTAATGTATCGCTTAACGCAGATCGCAAGCGTGTCGAAATGACCGGACCTATAAATATCGGACCTTGGAGAGCTGATATGCGTTGGTTTGAAACGCTGGGTGAGAATGCGCCGCTGACTCAATATGGCGTCATGGGGAGGGTAGACGCAGATGTTCTGGACAAGCTGGGTTTTGGCTCACGAACATGGTTCGATGGTAACGCCTTTATGCGGATTGATGCCCAAGGACGAGGCATGGATATCGCTGCTGCGACACTGGATATAGATTTGACGGAATCGGAAATTTCGATTGAGCGCATTTGGATGAAGCAGGCGGGTGAGCCCGCAACGCTGTCCGGGCAGCTCTCCCGCGGCCTCGATGGTAGTTACATTTTTAATGATGCGAAGCTGAAAGGCACGGCAATAGATGTGAGCGGTAATGTAATCTTGGAGCCTGACTATAAGCTTCGCCAAATTGATCTCGCCAGTATGTCAATTTCTGCTCTGATTGATGGCGCCGTAAAAGTTACACCTGATCGCAGGCTGGGTCAGTTAGGCGTCGAACTAGATGCGCGTTTTCTGGATGTAAGCCCGTGGACAGAAGATTTATTCGCAGAGCGGCAGAGTAATCTGGATGTTCCGTTGGTTTTACAGGGAAATGTTAGCCAGTTGATATTGGATGAATATTATCCCGTTTCAGATGCGAAAATTTATTTTTCACATACCGGCGACGTGATTGAGACGGCGAGATTGGAAGCCTTAACCGATGGGAAGCCATTGAAGCTGGAGCTGAGTACGCGCTCGGATTTAAAACGGCAATTAAGCCTCTCTGTGCCGGATGCCTCGAAAGCTGTTTCCGCCTTTTTAGGTCTCGACAACACGACCGGCGGGAAATTGGAAATTTCCGCTAACTTGCCAGCCGCAGGTGAGGAGGGTGCCTATGTTGGTGAGGCAGATATGCGAGATTTTAAACTCAAAGAGGCCCCGGCTTTGGCCCAACTCCTCTCATTAGCCTCTTTGACGGGGCTTGCAGACACGCTGACGGGCGGAAGCATGCAGTTTGACCGCTTTAAACTACCCTTCACCATACTTGGCGATGATATCGCTATCCGCGATGCCAGACTCTACGGGCCTGCTCTAGGTATGACGGGAGATGGCGACATTGATCTGGACCTACGCGTATTGGATTTCGACGGAACGCTTGTGCCAGCTTATACGGCGAACTCAATCCTGGGTGATATCCCGGTATTGGGGGATATTTTTGTACAAGAGAAAGACGGCGGTCTGTTCGCGCTGACTTACACTGTCAGCGGGCCGTTTGAGCAAACCCAAATTGCTGTCAATCCGCTTTCTGCACTCACGCCGGGGTTCCTGCGCGGCATCTTCAAACGCGACCGATCTGACGCAGATGATGCGATGAGAGAGGCGATTGAAGATGTCATGCCAAAAGAGGTCGAGACGCCTTAAGCATCCGTTACCTTTAGGAGCGCGTGCTTTTTTTTGCCGACGGAAATCTTTACGACCCCGTCAATGATATAGGCTTCGGAAAGGGTCAGTTCATGGGTCGTGACCTTTTCATCATTCAGCTTTAATGCGCCTTGTTTGATATGCCGCCGTGCTTCGCCATTTGAGCCTGCCAGACTGACCGTTGTGGCAGCTGTAAGAATACCCATGCCGTTAAGTTCCGCCAG
>JAHDFA010000057.1 GCA_020628495.1 Hellea sp. | reverse complement strand
TCCTCGATCGGCTCCCCGAAGCGGTTGATAAAGAGCGTGGCCTCATCTGTGCGCGTTGTAAATTGAGGGCGGGCTTCATCGCGATATTTGACCAGCCATGCTTCCAGCCGTTCGGAGAATGGCACAATGCGGTCTTTGTGACCCTTGCCCTCACGGATGGTTATCGCCTTGCGGCCATAATCCACATCCCACAGCTTTAGCCCTGCGGCCTCCGCGCGGCGCATAGCGGTCGCGTAGAGCAGTTCCATGATAGCGCGGTCGCGCATCCCTGCAGGGGTCGTAATATCAGCCTGCATCAGCACACGCTCAACCTCTTCAGGGGATAAAATGGCTTTAGGCAGGCGCTGCTCTGGCCTTGGCATATCCAGCTCGCCTGCAGGATTATAGAGGATATGGTTTTCACGCGCGAGCCACTTAAAGAACGCCCGTATCGGCGTGAGCCGCGAGGCCTGCGTTCTAAACGATAACGGATTGCCGTCCGCCTTGCTGTGGAGACTTCGGGAAAAACGTTGGCAGAGTTTTTAAATTGTGAGTTGAAAACCGTCAGAGACGTTTAATTCACGCCTTCACTTTTGGTGCGACCGCATCTTTTGCCATTTTCGTTACCTCGACATAGTCGAGCTTTCCTGTGCCTAAGATTGGCACTGTCGTGACGGATATCACCTTTTTCGGTACGGAAATTTCCGGGACGCCGTGGGTTTGGGCCCAGCGCATGAGGTCCGCGCGTTTGGCTTCGGGGTAATCGGTCAGCAGCACGATTTGTTCGCCGCGTTTCGGGTCGGGCACGATTGCGGCAGCATGCATATTATCCGGCCAGAGGGCGGAGGCGCAATTTTCAACCACGGTGAGCGAGACCATTTCACCGCCAATTTTGGCAAAGCGTTTCAATCGCCCGCGAATAACATAATGTCCGTCTTCATTCACAGACACAACATCGCCCGTATCATGCCAGCCTTCGGGCAGGGGAACGACCTGACCGGGTTTGTCGGGTGAGATATAGCCCTTCATGATATTTGGCCCCCGCACGAAGAGGCGTCCCGCATCCTCAAGACCTTCAACCGGTTCAATGCGCGTCTCAATTCCGGGCAGCATTCTGCCAATGGTCCCCGCATGAATATCGCCGGGTTGATTGGCCGCCAAAACGGGCGCGCATTCCGTCACGCCGTATCCCTCCAGAACTTCGAATGAGAAACGCTCTTCCGCCGTTTTGCGGGTTTCCTCGCGCACGCGTTCCGCACCGCAGACAGCAATCCGCAAAGAGCTGAGCCCGCCATCGGCACTGGCGCGCATATATTGTTGCAGGAATGTGTCGGTCGCGAAGAGGACCGTCGCGCGCGTTTTGAAAATCCGCTTGGCAATGGTTTTGGTCTGTAAGGGCGACGGGTGTAGGACAACCGGATGGCCTTCGAAAATAGGCCAGAGCGTGCCGGCCGTTAATCCATAACAATGGAAAGTTGGCAGCGGATTAAAGAAAATATCCGTGTCCTCCAATTGCACATGTTGTTCGATTTGCTCGATATTGGCGAGGATGTTGGAATGGGTCAGGACGACGCCTTTTGGATTGCCCTCCGTACCTGAGGTAAACAGGATGATGGCAGCCTCATCCGCCGCAGGGTTGGGCGCGAAAAATTTCGGGAAAATTGGACCCAACACAGCGCGGACTTTCCCGCCCACCCCAATTTCCTCTTTCAGGTCTTCCAGATAGATAATATTTACGACCTCTGATAAATCCGAGATAAGGGCGGATAATCCGCCAATTTCAATAAATTTGCGCGCTGTTACGACTGTTTTCAGCGGGGCCGTGTTACAGGCCGCCGTCAGGTTTTTAATCCCGGCGGTAAAATTCAACATGGCCGGAATGCGGCCCGCCGCGTGAATGGATAATAATGCAATAATGGCGCCCGCCCCTGTCGGCAGTAAAATACCGACGGACTCATCCTCTTCCGTGACCTGTTTCAATGGCGTTGATAATGCGAAAGATGCTCGCAACAGCTCGGCATAGGTGAAGGTTTTGCCGTCTCCATCGGTGAGAATGGATTTGGATTTGCCATGTGTTTTGCAGGCATCGACAAAGGCTTCGAACAGGTTTCTGCGAATACGGCGTTGCCCCCGCTTGGATAGGTCTTCGGACTTCAGAAATGTGGTTTCCATCTCTTCCCCTTTTCTCAACGCAGTTCTGTGCCTGCTGAAAGCGTGACGTTAACGCAAAACATGAAGGGGTGCAAAACCCTACAGTCTTAACACGCATTCGGGCGTATATGTTCCTTGCGCAAGACGGTTTAGATTTTTAGGCTCAGTTTCAATGTCTGTTTATGTCGATACCGCCCGCCATCCTTTTCGTGGCTATATCATGTGCCATATGACGGCGGATACGCTGGCGGAATTGCACGATATGGCTGACGAGATAGGTATGGAGCGGCGTTGGTTCCAAGCCCCGCCAAAGGCCAGCCATCCGCATTATGATATTCCGGAACATAAGCGCGTCAAAGCGCTTGCGCTTGGTGCGCACGAAGTCTGCCAGCGTACGGGGCTGCATTATGCTGCGCGGCTCGGGCTCGAATGGGCGCAGGCCCAGGCGGATGCGCCGCGCGCGGTGAAATACCAACGCACATTGGCCCGCACGCAAAATTATGCACTCTGTGCGAGAGAGACAAAGCCAAGAGAGACCGAACTATGACACTTCCCTTGGACGGCGTGCGGATTATTGAACTGGCGGGAATTGGCCCCGGGCCTTATGCCGGACAATTGCTCGCCGATATGGGGGCCGAGGTGATTTTGGTGAACCGTCCGGGACCGATGGCCGCAATCCCCAATCTGTCCAATCGCGGCAAAAAAGCTATCACATTGGATTTACGAAAACCCGAAGGTGCAGCCGTCGTGCTGGATTTGGCGAAATCGGCAGATGTACTTTTTGAAGGTCTGCGCCCAGGCGTGACAGAAAGATTGGGCGTCGGGCCAGATGATTGCCACGCGATCAACCCGAAACTGGTCTATGGCCGGATGACGGGGTGGGGACAGACAGGACCATGGGCTAAAATGGCGGGACATGATATTAATTACATTTCCATCACGGGCGCGCTTGGCGCGATGGGCCGTAAAGGGACGCCGCCATCCCCGCCGCTAAATTTGGTCGGTGATTATGGCGGCGGGACGCTTTTCCTCGTCGCGGGTATTCTCGCGGCGCTTTTTCAGGCCGAACGCACCGGAAAAGGTGATATTGTGGACGCGGCCATAATTGACGGGACCAATTCCATGATGAGCGTGCTGCACATGCTTTCCGGTTTGGGACAGTGGTCACCGGAACGCGGAACCAATATGCTGGACGGCGCGTGGCCGTTCTATCGCTGCTATGCGACGCAGGACGATAAATTCATGGCGGTCGGCCCGTTGGAACCACAATTTTTTGCGGAAATGCTGCGCCTGCTTGAGATTGATAAGGCCGATTACGGTAAGCAAAGAGACACATCCAGATTCCCGGAACAACACGCTTTATTAGAGGCCAAATTTGCCTCCAAAACCCGCGACGAATGGGCAGAGATTTTTGACGGAACCGACGCCTGCGTGACGCCCGTTCTGACCTATGACGAAGCGCCTGCCCATCCGCAGAATTCCGCGCGTGGAGGATTGCGGAAACAAGGTGCATTTATCCATCCACGCCCCGCCCCGGGATTTGAAGGTATGGACACGGATCCTGACTTTACAGTGCCGGGTGCCAATGATGCTTCGGATGAAATTTTCGCGGAGTTGGGATATGATGCGACAAAGATGGATACGCTGAAAGCTGCTGGCGTAATCGCCTAAACCTTCTTTTCCTGCGTTTTTAGCGCATCAGCCAATCGCATCTTCGCACTGCCGGGTTTGAGCGGTTTTTGCTGGCTTTCATGCGGCGCCCAGCCCGTCATCCAGATAATTTCAAATGTTGCGGTCAGCTTGCCGTCATCACGGGCGAAATGTGCCTCATAGGCTTGGGTGAGTTTCGTCAACCATTTGCGCGACAAAGGGCGCGTATCGCGCGCAGTCAAAATATTGGTCATCCCTAAATCCCGCAAATCGGAAATCAGGCTTCTTAGCTTTCCGTAAGCAACCGTCACTCTGTCCATATCCACAACTGGAAGAGCCAGCCCCGTGCGCCCCAACAACATGGCGGCCTGACTGTAATCTACCATAGGATAGGCGCGGGCTGTCGCGCCGCCCAACATGTCTTGATCTGCGACGTAGAGGCTGTGGCGCAATTCTGTCACCGTTTCTCCGCCCAAGAAGGCGATAAGAAGCAATCCGTCCGGAGCAAGATGTTGCCGGTATCGGATGAGGGTGCCGGGAATATTGTCATCGCTTTGCAAATCAAAAATTGAAATGATGACATCATAGGTTCCGCTTAACTCTTCGGGCGAAGAGAGATGTCCAAATGTACGCGGATGGCGATTTTGTTGCAGGTGCGGTTTTATAAAAGGTCGACCGTCAATCGCCCCGACCAGGACGGCCGTCTCAAATTGACGGTTTATATCTTCCAGACGAGAGGCGGCATCTTCCGCCGCGCGTAAGTATAGAAAGGACATGCCGGTACGGGCTTGGCGTTTTGCACTGCGGAGGGATGCCAAATGGCGCGCGCGCGCATTAAAAATTTTTTGGGGCGACGTCTTCATATCTTCCCGCTACTCTCATTCCCATGTCGACTGCGCAAGATGAAAGCCTGACACAAATTGCTCGCCGCCGTACTAAACGGGTGGGCGGCGCGGTTATTGATGTTTTACTGCCACCGCAAGCGCTATTGGGGTTGGATGCGGACCCGATCGCAAAGCGGATGTGGGCGGATGTGACCTTTCTGGATGCCCCTTGGTGCGAAGCCTGCGGTTTTCCGTTTGAATATGCGGTTCAGGGCGGGTCGCTTTGCGCGCGCTGTTCCGTGCGCCGACCGGCCTATGATCGGGCGCGGGCTGCCATGGCCTATGATGATGGGTCGCGGGCTTTGATTCTATCGTTCAAACATGGCGGGCGCACGGAAGGCCTCGCCAGTTTTGCCGCGCAAATGCGTCGCGCAGGGCGGGACCTTCTGTCTGATGCCGATATGCTGGTTCCCGTCCCGCTCCATCCGACTCGGTTGATAAAGCGGCGCTATAATCAGGCGGCGCTGCTGGCGCGGGCGCTTGCTAAAATCTCGTCGCCCGCTTTCGCGCCCGATGTTTTATTCCGGATCCGCAAAACAGACAGCCAAGGCGGATTCAATGCACGCGCCAGAGCGGAGAATGTAAGAGGCGCTTTTTCCGTCAAACAGGCCGATAAGATTAAGGGGCGGAATCTTGTCCTTATTGATGATGTTCTAACGACAGGCGCAACACTCAATGCTTGTGCCCGTACGCTGAAACGGGCGGGGGCGGCGCGTGTGGATAGTATTTGCCTCGCACGCGTGGCAAAAGCCGCGGCACTTCCTACATAACCCTTTCACAAGGAAAGAATAATTATGGCCAAAGTTGAAATGTACACCAAAGCGTTCTGTCCGTTTTGTATCAAAGCCAAAGCGCTTCTGAAAAATAAGGGCGTCGAGTTTATCGATATTCCCGCCGCGATGGACCGGGATAAGCGCAAGGAAATGAATGAGCGGTCCGGTCGCAATACCTTTCCGCAGATCTTTATCGACGGTAAGCATATTGGTGGGTGCGATGATATTCACGCATTGGACCGCGCAGGTAAACTCGACCCAATGCTGGGTCTCTAAACCTTGAAAGCTGCCGCCATACAATTGTGCTCGGGCACGGATATTGCCGCCAATATTGCGGTTACATCCGATCTCATTCGTGCGGCGGTGGCTGATGGTGCGAGCTTTGTCGCCACGCCCGAAATGACGCATTTCCTGCAAAAAAATCCTGAGGCTCTGCGACGCGGTGTTGAGCACATGGAAGCGGATATAGGCGTCGCTGCCTTTTCCGAACTGGCGGCCGAGCTATCCATTCATTTGCTGATTGGCTCGCTTGCTATTTTGCGAGACGATGGAAAAATTGCGAACCGCTCTTTGCTTTTCGGTCCGGACGGGTCGCTGCTGACGCATTATGATAAAATTCATCTTTTTGAGGCGGCGCTGTCGAAATTGGAAAGCTATCGCGAAGCGGATAGCTACGCAGCGGGGGACACGCCCGTTACCGCGTCTCTGGGTGGTCTCTCTTTAGGATTGTCTATTTGCTATGATTTACGCTTTCCGGCGCTTTATGCAGGCTATGCCAAGGCGCGAGTGGATGTCATCTCTGTGCCTGCCGCCTTTACCGTGGCGACAGGCAAAGCCCATTGGGAAGTCTTGCTGCGCGCGAGAGCGATCGAGACAGGCGCCTATATCATCGCACCTGCCCAAGGCGGCCATCATGCTGATGGTCGAAAGACATGGGGGCGGTCTACTATTGTCGCGCCGTGGGGAGAGGTCGTTGCGAAGCTAGAGGATGATACGCCTGGTTTTATTTGCGCTGAAATTGACACAGCAATAGTAGCGCAGGCGCGGGCCAGAGTCCCGGCCTGGCGGGGTGATACGGCGTGATACGGTATAATCTCATTTGTCAATCTGACCATGAATTTGAAGGCTGGTTTTCCAGCTCCGCAGATTATGATGCGCAGGCTGCGTCAGGATTGCTCTGCTGTCCGATCTGCTCGACCTCGAAAGTCGAAAAAGCCATTATGGCGCCTTCTGTGAAAACCGCGCGTAAAGCCGAAGCCCAAGCCGTAGATGCGGCCAAAGCCATGGCGGCTATGGCGGCGAAAATACGCGAAGGCATTTCAAAAACCTGCGAAAATGTCGGCTCCAATTTTGCTGAAGAGGCCCGCGCAATCCATTACGGCGAGAAACCCGAACGCGGAATTTACGGTTCCGTTACGCCGCCTGAAACGCAAGCTCTGAAGGAAGAAGGCATTGCGGCGCACCCTTTGCCCGATGTGTTTGTTCCGGGAGCTGATAAGAAAAAGTTGAATTAGATGACGCAAAGCCACGCCATTGTTTTGGGTGCCGGTTCTTGGGGGACAGCTCTTGCCCAGCTTCTCGCATCCAATGGGCATGCTGTGACGCTTTGGATGCGAGATGCGACCCAAGCGGCTGGAATAAATGCAACACGAGAAAATGCGCAATATTTACCAGATGCCGCGTTGCACGACGGAATAATTGCTACTGCCGCTGCGCCCGATTTTTCTAGCGCAAATTTCTGTTTATCCGTTATCCCGGCTCAGCATACCCGCGCCCAATTGGAAAAGTTTGCCCATATTATTCCGGATGGATTGCCGATTATATTGTGTTCCAAGGGGATAGAGATTTCCACATTAGATTTTATGAATGAAGTCTTGTCGGAGGTCGTGCCAAATGCGGCACGCTTTGTCCTGTCAGGCCCCAGTTTTGCCCGTGACGTGGTCAAAGGTCTGCCGACGGCTGTGACCTTGGCCGGGGATGATTTGGACGCTGCCAACCGCTTGGCTCCGCTAATACAAGGCCCGGCTTTCCGTCCTTACACGACAGATGATATGATTGGCGCAGAAGTCGGCGGGGCGGTCAAAAATGTGCTCGCTATAGCCTGCGGCATGTTGCTTGGCATGGGACTGGGACAGAGCGCTCATGCAGCACTCATCGCGCGCGGCTTTGCGGAAATGAATCGCCTGGGCGCAGCTTTAGGCGCACAGGCCGAGACATTGTCAGGTTTATGTGGGTTGGGTGATTTAGTGCTGACTTGCAGCTCTACCCAATCGCGAAACATGTCTTGCGGCATGAGATTGGGAAAAGGCGAGAGTTTGGACGCTATCTTATCCTCCCGAAATTCAGTGACCGAAGGTGTCGCAACCGCGCCCGCCTTGGTCAAGCTGGCGGAAAAAGAAGGTGTAGACCTGCCGATTTGTATCGCCGTTAATCGCGTACTCAGCGGAGAGATTACTCCCGGAGGTGCAATGGCAGAGTTATTATCCCGCCCATTAAAGCGGGAAGCTGATTAGGCAGCTAAGCGTAAAGGCGCGTCAAACGCCGGCTTGGATGGTGCGGCATAATTTAGAATGTCTTTGGTGTCGGCAAACGGGCCGAGCGACATGAACATGCGTTCCTGCACTTCATGGGCGGGGAAGGCGGCATAGGCTTTGGCGGCTTCGAAACCGATGGTCCGGTCAAAAAAGGCTTTGCGCAGTCGCGGGGACAGACGAGACAACGTCAAAACTTGTTTGACGCATTTGCGGCTGAGAAAGAGATCGGATACGATTTGGTCGACATCTTGATGCGTGCGGAACATGTCCGTAACGGTTACATATAAATCTCTGTTTGACATCAATGCGGGCGCTTTTGATGACGCCTGTCTTACATCGTCTAATTCGACATAAGGAATATTGACGAGCGAGCGAGGGAGGCGGCCCATAAATTCGAGACGTCGAATGGCGGCGAGTCGCTTGCGACCGTCAATAACAATGAGGCGGCCTTCTGAGCGCGAGACAACAATCGGAGACAGTAATCCGAACCGTGCAATGGAGGCCTGAACGGCTTTGATATCTTGCAGTAGCCGCCCGACAAATAATCGGGGACGCAAAGTTGTGAACATATTCACAGGGGCTGTTTTCATATGGGACATGGGGGCGTCCTTTCATGTTTAACATGACGCTAATCTGAACGTAAAACACTTACGAGAACACATCTGTTCCATTAAATTTTTCACATTATGGTTAACGCGCGTTAACTTCTTAGTCTCCTGTTTTTACTAACGAATTTGTCGTAATTAAGACAATCACAGTTAAATCACCATTATGAGATTTTGATAAATCTCTTCACGCTTTATTAACTAATTAACGAGGATTAATTTTTGACCCAATAGTGACGTAGTTAATCGACTTATCCCCAGAGGTTGTCCACACATTGGTCAAGGGGTTGAGGTTCATTCCAATTTGTTCAGTTACCCTCAAATTTGCATCTGTCATCCAACGGTGAAGCTCGGCAGGTTTAACAAATTTTGCAAATTGATGCGTACCGCGGGGTAACCAGCGCAACACATATTCCGCGCCGACAATCGCAAATGCGAAAGCTTTGAGTGTCCGGTTTATGGTAGAGCAGAGCATGATGCCGCCAGGATGGCCGCCTTCAGGCTCCAAAGCCATCGCAGCGCAATCCGCCATAAATTCAGGCGGGTTGGCGACATGTTCGATAACTTCCATATTCAGAACAACGTCGAAAGGTGGTTCTTCCTGCGTGACCATTTGCTCTATCGTACCGTGGCGATAATCAATGTCTAAACCGACTTGCTCGGCATGGGTTTTGGCCGTTTTCAGATTGCGCTCCAAGGCGTCCACGCCTGTTACCTGCGCGCCTAGACGTGTCATGGGTTCACAAAGCAGGCCGCCGCCACAGCCGATATCCAAGACCCTCAGTCCGGTCAGTGGTTTGTCCGCATTTGGGTCTAGGCCGAAATGTGTGCAAACGGCTTCCTTGATTAGATTTAGCCGTGCACCATTCATAATATGGAGCGGTTTAAACGGGCCGGATGGGTTCCACCAATCCGCTGCCATGCGCGAGAAGCTCGCCATTTCAGCTGGATCGACGGAGACGCTGGACAAATTTTCGGGAGCGTCTTCATTATGGGACATTTTTAATCTTTCTGTTCGGAACGCGGGGCACGGCCCTTGTGTTATATACGCATATCCAACGCATAGGAGAATATTAAATGGAATCCGAACATATCAAAGGCGCAACTAACAAGGCTGCAGGCGAACTGAAACAGGCTGCCGGTAAAGCCATCAACAACAAAGAGATGCGAGCCAAGGGCAAAGTCCAAGAGTTGAAAGGGAAAGCTCAAGATAAATTGGGCGACGCGAAAGACGCGCTGGAATAATATGTTCTGACGTAACAATAAAAAGCCGCACACAGGAATGTGTCGCGGTTTTTTTTATGTCTTCGACAGTGCGCCTTAACCATTGCCTATTAGTGACGACCCGCCTAAGAGATCGCCGCTTCATCGGAGCGGCAACGCTCCTTTGAAATCGAAATTAACAGGAGCAGGTCTTTGGCCCGCATTGTCATGAAATTTGGCGGCACTTCCGTCGCCAATCTGGAACGTATCCGCCATGTGGCAGGCCTCGTCGCCGAGGAAGCCAAAGGCGGCAATGAAGTGGCTGTTGTCGTTTCTGCGATGAGCGGGGAAACGAACCGCCTCGTCGCGCTGGTCGATGCATTAGACGCAGATTCGGATAAAGGCGCAGCCATAGAGGATGAGTATGATTCCATCGTGGCAAGTGGTGAACAGGTCACATCCGGCTTGCTCGCCATCGCTCTGCGCCGCCGTGGCTTAAAAGCGCGCAGCTGGCTGGGATGGCAAATCCCGCTCCGCACAGATATGGCGCATTCGAAAGCCCGCATCGGGGAAATTGAAAGTTCGGCTATCGGACCGTCCATGGCAGCCGGAAATATTGCGGTTGTTGCAGGGTTTCAGGGCGTCAATGTGGAAGGGCGGATTTCGACATTAGGCCGCGGCGGCTCCGATACATCCGCTGTGGCTTTGGCTGTCGCGTTAAAAGCCGATCGCTGTGATATCTACACAGATGTAGACGGGATTTACACAACAGACCCCCGCATTGCCAAGGATGCCCGCCGCCTCAACCGTATTGCCTTTGAAGAAATGTTAGAGCTTGCGTCACTGGGTGCGAAAGTCTTGCAAACCCGTTCGGTTGAGTTGGCCATGAATTATAATTTGCCTATCCGTGTTTTGACCAGCATGGCGGATGTGGGCGATCACAACCCCGGAACTCTGGTCTGCCACGAGGATGAAACCATGGAAGAACGTGTTGTCAGCGGTGTCGCCTATTCCCGCGACGAAGCCCAAATTACTTTACTGCGTTTGAAAGACGCGCCCGGAATGGTCGCAAAAGTCTGCCGCGCCATGAGCGAGGCCAATGTCATCGTGGACATGATTGTCCAGGGTATCTCGCGCTCAGATAATTCCGCGAACTTAACCTTCACAGTCGGGAAGCGCGATTTGGACAAGGCGCTTTCCGCTCTAAAAACCGCGCAAGGCGAGATCGGTTTTGAAGGCATTAAATCCGACTCAGATGTTACGAAAGTCTCCGTGGTTGGCATTGGTATGCGCAGCCATACGGGCGTCGCCCAAACCATGTTCGAAGCTTTGGCCGAACGAAATATCAATGTTGAAGTAATCGCGACATCGGAAATCAAAATCTCTGTCCTGATCGACAGCGAATATACCGAACTCGCTGTGCGCGCCCTGCACAGCGCCTTTGATCTGCACACGACGCCGGCACCAAAGGTCTCTGCACCTTAACCAAAGTTTCACCACATCGTCAGCTTTTGCCCGATTTAAGCCGTATTTAATCCTATTGCCTTAAGGCCTGCAGTCAGGCCGGGGGGCTATGGGAGAGTTACGGTGAAATTTAAGGTTAGAACAGCTTTGCTGAATGCAGTGGCTATGGTCGCATTAGTGGGTTGCGGGGGCGGCAGTGATGGCGGCGCTTCAACGGTTACGCCGACAGCCGGTACGCCGTCTACACCGCCAGCGGCAAAACCTTATACCATTCTCGAAACCCGTGAAGAAGCTGCACGCTTCTTAATCCAAGCCGGGTTTGGCGGGACCGAAGCCGAGATTGATGCGCTTGTCGGAACGGATGCGGCTGATTGGATTGCCGACCAAATGCGCAAACCTGCAACGCGGACTTTGCCGCTCATGCAGTCGCGATATCCCACGCGTCAGGACACGGATTCACATCACAGCCGCATGCTGTGGCAGACGCTTCTGACCGCAGATGATGAGCTGCGCCAGCGCATGATGTTCGCCCTGTCGCAAATTTTCGTCATCTCAACAGATAACTTTTTTGACCAAGGTTACAGCACCGCTTACTACACCGATATTCTGACCGATCAGGCGTTCGGAAACTACCGCGCCCTGCTGGAAGACGTCACTTACTCGCCGACCATGGCGAAATATCTTACATATTACCGTAACCGGAAAGCCGATCCGCGAACAGGCCGCATGCCGGATGAAAACTACGCGCGGGAGATTTTGCAGCTCTTTTCCATTGGACTTGTCGAATTGGAAATGGACGGCACGCCCAAACCCGGCTCGCCCGAGACTTATGATAATGAGGATATTCTAGGGCTGGCCCGCGTCTTTACGGGATTATCCGGAGAGGGGGCGAGCTTTCGTTGGTCAGACCAAGGCGAGGATTACCGCCACAAGCGATTGCAAATGTTTGATGAGGAACACTCGGCTCTGGAGAAGCGGTTCTTGGGTACGACCATTCCCGAAAACACGGGAGGTAATGAAACCATCTCACGCGCTTTGGACACAATCGCAACCCATCCGAATGTTGCGCCGTTTATTTCCCGTCAGCTCATTCAGCGTTTTACGGCCTCTTCGCCGTCTCCTGAATATGTGCGCCGCGTTGCTGAGGTTTTTGAAAACGGCAGCTACCGCGCGCCAAACGGTCAGCAATTCGGCATAGGCCGCCGCGGTGATTTGGGCGCTGTTATCGCCGCGATTTTGTTAGATCCCTCGGTCCATGACGATGTGCAAGGAACCCATGAGGGAAAGGTCAGGGAGCCGGTTATCAAATTCATTCAATACGCTAAAGCCTTCAGAGTTAGCGGGATCGATATATGGGCGGAATGGCGTTTCAATAACACAAATGACCCCAATAATGGCTTATCGCAACATCCTCTAAAAAGTCCGTCTGTTTTCAATTTTTACCGCCCAGGATATATTGCCCCCGGAACTGAAAGCGGCGAGGCCGGCTTGTCCGCGCCGGAATTACAAATTGTGAATGAAGGTGCGTCACTGGGATTTGTGAATTTCATTTCACATTACATCATGCGCCGAGCGGATGATCCGGATAATTTCCCGGGCTTCACCCCTGATTTTTCCGCAGAAATAAATCTCGCAGATGATGTGTCCGCACTGGTGGATCATCTGGATGTGAAGCTCACCGCGGGTCAGCTGTCAGAGGCCGCCAAGGCCGATATTATTGATGTCGTCTCAACGTTGAATGTTGACGGCGATGATGCCGATGTCGAACGCCGAAAACGTGCCCAAACGGCCATCTTAATGGTTATGGCTTCCGGCGCTTATGCCGCGCAGAATTAAGGATCGGCGAAAATGACTTATTACAATAGACGTCAATTTATCACGCGCTCTACCATGGGTTTTGCCGGGGCGGCAATGGGACTATCCGCATTGGGTCGCGGCACGGCTCATGCGGCCAATGTCGGCGGGTACAAAGCCTTGGTTGGCATCATGCTGAAGGGTGGAATGGATCAGAACGATACGGTCTTACCTGTCGACGCGCCGAGTTATGACGCGCTGAAAGCTGTGCGCCCGGGCATCTTCTCCGCCTATGGGTCTGATTCTGCAGACAGTTCGCGTAACCGCGAAAATATCCTGCCTTTAACCCCCACAAACGGCGCGCGGTTTGCCGGACGTCAATTCGGATTGCCGCGTGAGCTGTCCACAATTCGTGGTCTGTTTGAGTCCGGTGACGCGGCGATTGTTGGTAATGTCGGGCCGCTTTTGGAACCGGCCACTCGGGAAGATTTCGAAACCGGACGTGTTGAATTGCCGAAACGTATATTTTCTCACAATGATCAGCAATCCACGTGGATGGCACTTGGCACGGAAGGCACGCGCAAAGGATGGGGCGGCCAGTTTGCAGATGCGGTTCTGGCGTCAGATGCAACCATGAACCCATTATATGCGGCCATAACGGCGACATCGCCGGATGTTTTTCTGGCCGGAGAGCGCGCCCGTGCATTCCGCGTTCCGCAAATTGGACGACAACTCTCGCTCGACCCTGAGCGAATTCGCTCTTATCTCGGCTGGGGAGATGATAGCGACGCCGCCAGAGCCAAGCTAAGCGCCTATATGCGCAAAACAGCTTTTGAACATGATAACCTATTCCGCAAAGATGCTGCCGGTTTGGCAGGGCGCGGTATTGATAATCAAATCGCCTTTTCTGAGCGGGTTGCAGCGGCTACGCCGCTCTCGACAGTCTTTCCCGATACCAATCTCGGGCGACAATTAGGCGGCGTTGCACAAACCATGTCGTTGCGCACGGATATCGGGGTCAGTCGTCAGGTATTTTATGCAGCGGGCGGCGGTTATGACACGCATGACAATCAAGCCAATGATGTTCCTGCGCGCCACCGCGAATTAGACGACGCCGTCGCAGCCTTTCAAGCCGCGATGCTGGAGCTGGGTCTGTGGAATGATGTTCTTGTCTTTACGATGAGTGATTTTGGACGTTCTATGGTCGATAATGGCGATGGTTGCGATCACGGTTGGGGTGGACATCACTTTGTCATGGGCGGCTCCGTACGCGGCAAGCAAATTTATGGCGATATTCCGGAAGTTGACGCCGCGCATCCGCAATATACGGGTACACGCATGCGTCTCATTCCGACAACATCGGTTGAACAACATGC
>JAHDFA010000056.1 GCA_020628495.1 Hellea sp. | reverse complement strand
GCACGCTGTTCGGACGGAACACATCCGCAGGTGCATTGAACATCACAAATGTCCGTCCAGACCTGTCTGAGTCCGGTGGTTTTGTGAACCTGACCTACGGCAATTACGACCACAAAAGCGTACAAGGCGCGGTCAATATCCCGTTGGTTGAAGATCAAGCCGCACTTCGCCTAACCGGAGCCTATCGTGACCGGAGAGGCCACATCAGTCTGTTTGATCGTAATGGCGACAAGCTGGGCAATGCGAATGGAATTGACCAGTTCATGCTTCGCGGCCAGCTTGGTTTTGAGCTGGAGAATGGCTTTAAAGGCCGCCTCATTGCTGACCATCAAAGCAGCTCCGCCCCTGTTGGTGCCTCAATAGAAGTGCAGCAATCCATTGTCGAGACTAGAGGGTCTTTTGCAGATGTAGGCCTCGGTCAACGCGGCGGCATGGTTGGACCTGATGTTGCGATCGGTGTGAATGATGAAGACGGCGCACAAAGAGCCGTAGACAATCTTGTCGGTGCGGCGAACTTCCTGCCGGATCCGGATATGGACCAAACAGGTTTTGTTGCCGAGCTTGAATATCCGGTCTCTGATAATGCTGACCTCATCTATATCGGATCCTTGCGGGGATATAATGCGACGGAAGAATATGACTCCGATTTCTCGGGGCTTGACGTTTTCAATGTCACGGATGGAAGCGATATCGAAATCGATACCATGACACATGAACTTCGCATTCAAGGCACAGCTATGGAAGATCGGTTGAGCTGGCTCGCCGGTGTCTATTATTCTGATGAGGACATTACGCAGAATGTGAATTTCGAGCTGGGTGCGGATTATGGCGAACTGGTCGGAGCTTTATTTGGCAATGCCTTAGGTCCGAACCCGCTTACATTACTAACGGGCGGTGTTGACCCTGAAGGCACCTCAATCACGCAGAACTATGCGCAGGACAGCAAGAGCTTTTCTGTCTTTACGCATAATACATTTGATGTGACGGACCAGCTCTCTGTAACCTTAGGACTTCGGTATTCGGATGAGAGTAAGGACGGTAGCTTTAGTCAGTCGAATGTAAACAACCAACTTTGTCCCGCGACTTTAACGGCGGCAGCAGGAGGCTTCCCTCCCGGCGTTCCGGTCACGAGCGTTTTAGGCCTTGGCTGTTTAGCCTTCTTGGCACCAGCAGATCTTTCGGCTGCAGATTTCCCGGTCACGGCAGCCTTCCCAATTCCGCGTACATTTGACGAAGAATTCAAGGACGACGAACTCATTTATACAGCCAAAATCGGTTACGAAATTGCGCCAGCTGTTTCCACATACGCCAGCTTCACGCATGGGTATAAATCAGGAGGCTTCAACCTCGACTCAACGGCTGCCTCGCGGACAGCTCTAGCTCCCGTCGGTGATCCGAGCTTTAAGTCTGAAGAAGTTGATGCCTATGAAATCGGCCTAAAATCCAAACTTCTGGACAATCGCCTCACATTGAACGTGGCTGGCTTCATTCAGAACTTTGATAATTTCCAAGTTCTTGAGTTTACGGGCGCGCAATTCACAACATTCAACGTTCCAAAAGCTAACTCAAAGGGTGTTGAAATCGAAGCTGTTGCTCGACCGACTGATGCGTTGACACTTAATGGCGCGCTGACCTTATTGGACGCCAGCTACCCGGATGATTGCGCCGGTGACCAAACATCGCCAAATGTGACATCGCTTTGCGGAAATGATCTAACGAATGCGCCCGGCACTGTCGGTGTGTTCGGCGCTGGGTATGAAGGCAATCTCACAGGTGATTTTGATTACTTCCTGAATGCGCAATTGCGATATGAGAGTGATCGCAGGACATCCACCCAGGCCGTCTTGGTTGGCACGACCACGCCGAACCCTTATGACATTCAGGAGGCAAACACGAAGATCAATGCGCGCCTTGGTGTCACAAATCCGGAAGACGGCTATGCTCTGGAACTTTGGGCAACAAACCTGACCAATGAAGTGACGCGCGGCGTAACCTTTAATACGGTTTTCCGCTCCGGCTCACGTTCGGCCTTTACGCAAGAGCCGCGCATGTATGGCGTGACACTGCGTAAGGACTTCTAAGCCACAAAGCGGTATAGAAGTTATTCAAGGCGCGGTCTTCGGACTGCGCCTTTTTTCATGTAAGAGACGTCAAAGAAAGTAAGGGGAAGACGAATGGTCCGCATTAATCCAGACAAGCCAAGCACTGCCAACACAACAAAACCATCAGAACTTGACGCAGTTTTAAAAGCCCAACGCGCCGCCTTTAACACCAATCCAAATCCGGATTGGCCAAGCCGCAAAGCCAAATTGGAAACCTTGCGTGACCTCATCCTCGGACATGAAGACGAATTTGTAAAAGCCATCAGCGATGATTTCGGGCACCGCGCGGTGGAAGACACGCTCATCAGCGAATTCCTCGTTATTCAAGGCGGCATTTCTCACGCCATCAAACATACGCCGAAATGGATGAAGACCCGTAAAGCGCCGACGGCCCTGCAATATAAACCTGCAAGAAATGTCATCATCCCGCAGCCCTTGGGCGTTATCGGAATTATCAGCCCCTGGAATTATCCGCTTCAACTTGCGATTATGCCGCTGGTCGGCGCATTGGGCGCGGGTAATCGCGCCATGATTAAACCTAGCGAATATACCCCGCGCATGAGCGAGCTCTTGAAAGAGGTTTTGTCGAAAGGATTCACGGATGATGAAGTCTTTGTTGCGACTGGCGGAGTCGACGTGGCCTCTGCATTTTCAAACCTGAACTTTGACCATTTGGTCTTTACCGGCTCGACAAGTGTTGGCCGGATTGTCGGAGAAGCGGCTGGTAAGAATCTCGTCCCGGTAACACTGGAACTGGGTGGGAAATCGCCCGTCATTATTGATGAAAGCGCGAATATGAAACTGACAGTGCCGCGCATTACGAATGGTAAGTTACTGAATGCTGGCCAGACCTGCGTCGCGCCGGATTATGTGATTATGCCCGAAGCCAAAATTAACAGCTTCGCGGATGCCATGATCGAGCAAGCGGAAAGCTTTTACCCAACAGTCGCAGGAAATGATGATTATACGACCATTATTGCCGATGGCCATTATGCCCGCCTGCAAGACCTTCTGGAAGATGCTGAGAATAAGGGGGCGAAAATCCGAACTGCGGGTGATGATGACAAGCAGCAACTCGCCAAAGAACGCCGCGTTCCGCTGACCGTTGTTACCGACACAACGCCAGATATGAAAATCATGCAGGAAGAGATTTTTGGCCCCCTCCTGCCCATCGTTGCGGCAGAGAGCTTGGACGAGGCATTGGACACTGTTCAAAAAGGCGAACGCCCGCTCGCGCTTTATTGGTTCGGTGAAGATAAAAAGAAACGGGACAAAGTCTTGCGCGAGTCCATCTCCGGCGGTGTCTCGGTTAATGAAACCGCTTGGCACGTCGTTCAGGAAGACATTCCATTCGGCGGCGTCGGGCCGTCGGGCATGGGTGCCTATCACGGCGAAGATGGCTTTAAGAGCTTTTCACACATGAAAGGCGTCTTCATTCAAAGCAAATTCAGCCAAGGCAAAAATCTGTTCCCGCCCTATACAGATAAAACCCGTAAAATGATCGGGCTGATGAAGAAGATTTTATAGTCTTTCTAATCCCCAAGGACTTTGAGACACAAAAAAGCCCGCTGCGAATATTCGCAGCGGGCTTTTAATTTAAGGTGCTATTATAGCATTACCAAATTTTGACGCGGTCTTCCGGCGGGATATACATGGCGTCGCCGGGCTGGACGTTGAAGGCGTCATACCAAGGTTGAAAATTTCGAACGATCCCATTTGCGCGATATTCACCGGGGCTGTGCGGGCCATTTTTGATTTGCGCTGACAGAGCCTCGTCCCGCCATTTTATGGCCCAAACCTGCGCCCAAGCCATGAAGAAGCGTTGGTCCCCGGTATAACCGCCAATGATAGGCGCTTCTTTGCCGTTGAGTGAACGCTTATAGGCTTCATAAGCCATAGTTACGCCGGTCAAATCCCCGATATTTTCGCCGAGGCCAAGGTTGCCGTCCAGATTTTCCCCCGGCAGAGGTTCGAATTGGCTGTATTGGTCCGCAAGCGCTTTGGCGCGGCCTTTATAGGCTTCCGCATCTTCAGGTGTCCACCAATCGCGCTGGATGCCATCACCGTCAGACTTGCGGCCCTGATCGTCAAAACCGTGACCCATTTCGTGACCAATAACGGCACCAATACCACCATAATTGACGGCCGGATCCGCATTCGGGTCAAAGAAAGGCGCATCCAAAATCGCAGCCGGGAAGACAATCTCATTCAACACGGAGTTATAATAGGCGTTTACGGTTTGCGGCGTCATGCCCCATTCATCACGGTCGATTGGCTGACCCAATTGTCCAATAGAGTCTTCCCATGACCATTTGCGGGCGGATTGAACCGTGCCAACCAAATCATCCGCATCAACATTTAAGCCGTCATAAGTTTCCCATCTGTCAGGATAGCCAATTTTCGGATTAAACTTCTTCAGCTTATACTGAGCCTGCTCTTTCGTCTCGTCAGCCATCCATTCCAGATTGTCGATCCCGTCCTTAAATGCCCCACGAAGGTTTTCGACCAGCTCTTTCATCTGCGCTTTGGAATCCGGTGGGAAATGTTCGGCGACATAAACCTTACCGACGACTTCGCCCAACGTGCCGTTCACAGAGCCAACAGCGCGCTTCCAGCGCGGACGCTGTTCTTCCTGGCCGCGAAGAGTTTTCCCGTAAAACTCAAAGCTCGCATCATCAATGCGCTTGGGCAGATAAGCGGAATGACCGGTGAGCAGACTGACTGTCAAATAATCTTTCAGAACTTCAACAGGTGTATCCGCGAAGACTTCAGCAGCATTTGTGACGGCGGTTTTTTCACGGACAATAACCGTGTCCTGACCGCCCAAGCCTAATTCCGTAAGCATGGCTGTCCAATCAATGCCCGGCGCCATTTTCTTGAGCTCGGAAACGCTCATTTTATTATAGGTCAAATCTCGATCGCGTTGTTTTACGCGGCTCCAGTGGCCCTCCGCCAAATCGGTTTCAAATGCGAGGATAGCCTCTGCGCGTGCGGCGGCATTGTCCACGCCAGCCTCGGTCAACATAGTTTCCGCGAGGCCTGTGTATCCGGCCAAAATAGTTTGGCCTTTTTCACTCTCGTCGAAATAATAATCACGATTTGGCAAGGATAGACCGGATTGCGTGAGATACACGATATATTCGTCATTCTGCTTCGCATCGATATAGACATAAGGTGAGACAGGAGAGTCCAAGCCCAATTCGACATCCGTCATTAATTTCAAGATGTCGTCCTTCGTTTTGGCGGCGCGAATGCGGTCCAGATCACCCTGAATCGGAGCCAATCCCATTTCTTCAATTCTGTCCGTATTGAGATAGGCATTATAGAAGTCACCAATGCGTTTTTCATCCGCGCTTGGGTTATCCTTGCTGGCAGCATTTTCAATAATTTCGCGAACGCGTTTCTCAGCTTGGTCAGCCAAGACTGAGAAGGCACCATAGCGGGAGCGGTCAGATGGAATTTCTGTTTCCTTCAACCAATTCCCATTGACGAATTCATAAAAATTTTCGCCCGGATCAACGCTGGTATCGATGTGATCGGTCGCAATTCCGAATGTGCCAAGTTTTGCAGATGTCGGTTGTCCTGTGGCCGTCTCTACGGCTTCAGTTGTTTTGGTCTCTGCCGCATTGTTACAGGCACTAAGCGTTAGGGCGAGAACCGCAAGGCTGCCCCCCATCATTGTTTTGAGTGTCATAACTCTCTCCCTTTAATTTCTATTCTGCCGGACTGGGCACAGGCTCCGTGCCAAATGGTTCCACAGGTTTAGGTTCCGTCACATCCATATCTTCAAGCGCCAATACCATATCCGGATCATATGAAGAACCCAGCGGAGGCTGCTTCACACCTGTCCAAAGACCTTTAAAGAAGCGGGCGATATCTATGCCAACGCCGTAAAGGGCCGGGACCAACATTAAGGTCAGGAAGAAATCAAACAATACGCCGAAGGCCAGAGCCACCACCATAGGCTTCAAGAACTGGCTCTGTGTTGAGGTCTCAAACAGGATGGGCGTAATACCGATAAATGTTGTTACCGATGTTAGCAAGATTGGCCGGAAACGCGCCACACAGGCATCAAGCATAGCTTGATAAGCGCCAACCCCTTTCGCACGCAATCGGTTGACATAATCAATCAGTACCAAATTGTCATTCACCGCCACGCCCGATGCGGCGAAGAAGCCAAAGACGCTCATCACGCCAAAGGGAACATCTGTAATCAGATTACCAAAGATCATCCCGATAAAGGCAAATGGAATGGCAATCATGATCAAGAGCGGCTGAGAATAGGATTTGAACGCAATCGCGAGCAAACCATACATCATAAACAAAATTGCGACGAGGCTGACCATCATCTCGCGGACAAAGGTCTGTTGAACCTCATCATCCCCGACATTGACCTTTTCGACATTTGGATGGCGCAGTTTCCACTGCGGAAAGAAATTCTCATCCAATTGCGCTTTTATTTCAGATTGTGCCTCCGGATTACCGCGGATGCGACCCCCGGTATACGCAACTTGTTTACGGTCACGGCGCTGGATGCGGGACACGCCTTCAGCGAAGGAAACATCAGCAACGGAATAAAGAGGGACTTCAACGCCATTCGCGCTTCGAATGCGCAGGTCATTTAGGCTGTCAATACTTTCGCGCGCGGCCAGTGGATAACGAACCATCACACGAACATCTTGTCCATTTCGCGGTAGCCGCTGAACCTCTTGCCCGAAAAAGGCTTGCCTGACTTGGCGTGTGACATCTTGCAATGTAATACCCAAGCTTTCGGCACCCGGTTTCATAGTGAAGCGTATTTCCGATGCGGAACTTTCCAGATTATCCCACGTACCGACAACCCCGTCATAGGTGTCGATTTCATCTTTCAAATCAAGAATGGCGGTGCGAAGGTCTTCTTCATTAGAAGACGCAACGGCGTAGAACAGGCCGCCTCCACCGCCGAAATTCCCTTCTGTAAAGCCATAATCAACGCGGAAGGCATCGCTCACGGGACCGACATATTCTTCCAGCTTTTCCGCGATATCACGGGTCGATGCATTATTGCGTTTGCTGGTCTCCAAGAGACCGAGAAAGCCATTGACCCCCCGACCTTCCGTAATGGTTCCGGGATGGGAGATAATCGCCTCTTCCGTTCCGAAGAGCTCTTTGGAGTCGGCGTTCAGCCGGGCAATACCATCTTCTACCTGCTGACGCACCTGTTCACGCCGCTCAAATGTCGTGCCTTCCGGGAAACGGATATTGACCTGGATCATATCGCCTTCGACTTCCGGAAGGAAGGCGGACGGCGCGATACCGGATTGCAATAACATAATGGCCGTAATCATCAGACCCATGAAGACGGACAAGGTGATATAACGGAACCGCAGCAAGGTTGCGATAAGCGGACGGAACACTTTCCGAGCAAATGTATTCAAGCTGTCAGCCAACTTATGCTGGAATTTCATAATACCTTTGACTTCCGACGGATCGACGGGCTTCAAATGCCGCAAATGCGCCGGGAGAATGAAGAAGGCTTCGATAAGAGAGAAAATCAGAACAGCTATCACGACCAAGCTTATTTGCTCAAACATCGAACGAATGGGTCCGGACAACAACATCATCGGAACAAACATCAATATCGTTGTAATCACGGCAAAATAGACCGGCTTCACAACCATGTTCGCGCCCGCAATCGCACCTCGATGCCCAGAAATTCCATTTTCGACATGGAAATGCACACTCTCGCCCACCACAATGGCATCATCAACGACAATCCCGATGACGAGAAGGAAAGCAAACAGGGAAATCATGTTCAACGTAATGCCAATTGACGGCGCAATGGCGAGCGCGCCGGCAAATGCCGCCGCAATACCAATTGTGACCCATATCGCGACCTTCGGACGCAAAAACAGCATCAAGACGATCAGCACAAGCGCCATTCCCGAAAGAGCATTACCTGAAATCAGATTCATACGGCTGTCAAAAACCGTTGAACCATCGAACCATATGCTGAATTTTAAATTTGGCGGGAGACTTTCTTGAATCTCTTCCTCGAACTTACGAATGGCCTCACCGGCTTCGGTTATATTCATAGTATCCGGAGACAAGACCCGGAAAATGGCAGCAGGTTCACCGCGGAAAGAGGCCGCAAATTTATCGTCGTCAAAGCCGTCAATCACATTGGCAACGTCACCGACCGTAACAATACCGCCACCCGGAGTTTGACGGATAACAATTTTCTCAAACTCGGCCTTGGAGTCGGCAAGATTTCGCGCGCGCAACTGCAAATTACCGCCTGTTGTTTCGACCGTGCCGGCCGAGAGGTTTACGGAACTGCCCGAAATGGCCTGACTGACCTGACTAAATGTCAAATTAAAGCGCCGGAGTGCATCTTCTGATACTTCGATCGTGACTTGTTCGGGAATTTTAGAGACTTGTTCCGTCAGTTGTAGACCCGGCAACTGGGTGAGCTTCAAGCGCAAATCATTTCCGGCACGTTGTAATGTAAGCCGGTCTACTTGGCCGTGGAGCGCCAAATACATGATGTCCGCACGCATATCCCAGCGGAAAACTTGTGGCCGGAATGCATCAGGCGGAAGATTCTGAATGCCATCAATCCGGTTTTTGACTTCGTCCAGCATTTTTTCATAATCAATGCCCAGCTTAGTTCTAACATTAATTGACGCACCTCCCTCGCGGGCTGTCGCTTCAATATAGTCAATACCGTCAAGGCCGTCGATGGCCTCTTCAACGCGCGTTACGATTTGCTCGTTCACGTCGCGGGGTGATGCACCGTTCCAAGCTACGCTCACGGTCATGCCGTTAACTGTCGTCCCGGGAATGAATTCACGTTCAAGATTATTATACCCGAAAATGCCTGCGACAAACATTGCCACCATGAGCAAGTTTGCCGCGACCGGGTTCTTGACGAACCATGTAATTAAACCCTTCATGGCTGGTTCTCCTCTGCGGAGGTTTCATCCGTATCGGATGTTGAAGTTGAAGAATTGTCTTTTTCACCGTCGTCTTCAGATTTTTCTTCTTCTTTTTTCTTTTTACCCCATCGGCGTTTTTCTTTTTTGTCATCCGCCTTTGTATCGCCCGCATCAGATTTATCTTTGTCGGCTTCCATTTTTTTCATCCAGTCCGGTTTTGGCGGATCAACAAGGACCGTCTCGGGATTATTGACGTCCAAAACTTTCAACGTCATCTCGACGCGGGACCGCTCCATCGGGGACAAGACGACCAATTCGCCGGCCTCTACCCCGCCGGTCAAAACTGCCCGCTCCGGCGTGGCGTCTAAGACTGTCACTTTTCGAATCTCAGCTTTTCCAACATTGTCGACGATGTAGACCTCATCTTGCGGACGCAATCCATCGCGCGGAATCGTGATTACATTTTCAAAGGCCTTGCCATCAATATCCGCATCAACGAAGAGGCCCGGCGCTAAGGGTACGCCGTCCTCTGACGCCCCTTCGCCATAGGGGTCAAAAACCTCAGCGATTGCAAAAAGAGCGCGGGTCGATGTATCATATGTAGAATCCGTCCGCATAATGCGGCCATCCCAATGCCTAACTTCCCCGGCAACCAGAGCGCTCAAATCGACTTTCGGCGCACTTTCGCGGCTCTCCGCAAAATAGGCCAACGGTAAATCGAGCTTGGAAAGCTGTGCATCCGAAAGCGGCAATCGCACTTCTGTTACATTTGATGAGAATATCCGGCCCAGTGTTCTGCCGGGCGTTACAAACTGGCCAAGATCCGAAGCTTTAGTCCGAACCCGACCCGAAAAAGGCGCTTTTACCGAGGTGCGTGCCAAATTGAGTTTAGCGGCCTCAACCTCTGCCTGAGCCGCTTGGAGCGACGCCCGCGCTTGCGCTTGCTGTGGCTGACGCAAAGCTAATGGACTGGGTTCACCGCGGCCAAGTTCAGCGTAATCCTGGCGAGCAATCTCCCCTTCGGCCTGCTCCCGTATAAGAACCTGTTGAGCCTGCGCAACATTGGCTTCAGCGCGAATTACTGCAACCTTGAAATCTGCATCTTCAATGCGAAGAAGGGTTTCACCTTTGCGAAAGATGCCGCCCTCAATGAAATTTGGCGAGACATAAACAATCTTACCACCAACTTGCGGAACGAGATCTATTTCAATCTGAGGACGCGCCTCACCCTGCGTGCGGACTTTTAATTGAACATCCTCCTGCTTGGCGTAATCAGCAATAACAGCCAGCGTATTAAAGCCCCGCTTTTTCTCCTGCGGTTTTTTATTCAGCGCAATGAAAATAGACGTCGCCACAACAAAGCCAGCGATTATGAGTATGGGAAGCGCAATAACGAGAATTTTTCTCAAAATTCCGCCCTGCTTTTCCGGCATTGAATAATCGGGTGATGAATGAACCATCTAATCTAACCTTGATCTCTCAAAAAAGCAGGGAAGGCATCAGGAGGAATGTCCCCATACGCTCCTCCGCCCAGTGCAACATGCAATCGTACGCGGTTTTGTAATCTTTCTGCACGAGCAGAAATGAGCTGTCCTTCTGCGGACAAACGCCGCGACTGCGCATCCAACAATTGCAGAATTGTTGCAAGCCCCTCCGTATAGCGCAATTCAAGTCGCTTTTCAGCTTCTAATGACTCATTTACGGCAATTCGCAAAGCCGCTTCTCGTTCAGCCAAACGGGTTTCACCGTCCAGCGCATTTTCAACATCCAAATAAGCATCAAGAACCGTGCCAATATAAGATTGCAATTGCTGCTCTAAAATTGCTTGCTGCTGCTCGACATTTGCCCGCAATCGTCCACCCTGAAAAATAGGTGCCGTAAGATTAGATGCGAGATTAGCCACCAGTGCATCAACATCGAAAAAGCTACCAAGCCCCGTCCCGGCCGCGGATGTCGATGCCGTCAAGGACAGGCTCGGCAATAACGCTTTACGGGCCAGATCAATCTGAAATCCCTGCCCAGCTAATCGCCGTTCCGCCGCAATCAAATCAGGCCTTTGCGTTAGAATATAGGTCGGCGCCCCAACCCCCGTCAGAGCCGGTAGCTCCGGAAGGTCAGTTGCCGCTTCCAACGCATTTGCCGGATAACGCGTCAATAAAATTTCAATCTGCCGCGACAAAGCCGCCAGACGCTGCTCGCGGGTAGCCTGCAAAGCCTGCGCTTGTGCGACAGAGGACCGGGCAAGCCGAACATCGGAACTGCCGGACACGCCTGATTCAAAACGGCGCTGCGTCAGACGCAATGCACGCTCCTGCGTTTCAATATCGCGGCGCGACAAATCGGCCAGAAGCCGAGCCTCAATTAGGCTGAACCAGCTTTGGGCAACCTGACCGGTAATTGACAAGCGCGCCCCGGCAATATCGCTGGCCGCCGCTTCGGATTCGATTTCCGATGCATCAATTCTGTCAGATATCCGCCCCCAAAGGTCCGGCTCCCAACTCGCATTTAAACTGGACGTTAAACCGGTATTATCTCCGGCAAATTCATTTGCGCGCTCCGTCCGTGACAAGCCAGCGCTGGCTGACGCACTCGGCAGACGGTCCGCATTGCTAATCCCTTCACGCGCGATTGCAGCATTTAATCTGGCATAAGCCGCACCGATATTTGTGTTCTCACGCAGAGCTTCATCAACCAGTTCTATCAAAACAGGATCCGGGAAGGCTCGCACCCAATCTGTTGTCGGCAATGCATCCGGTGCCGGCACGACCCAATCCGCCGGAGGCGGTATATCCGCTAATACCGCAGCTTGTGGTTCAACAACCGTCGCCTCAGGTTTGAGGTCAAAAGACGCGCAACCTGTCAATAACGCCGCCAGTGCAAGCATTGAGACTGTAGACTGAAATTTTGTCACGATATTACATCTAGATTCCATAAAACTTCACTAGGCAAAAATTAGCGAAAGTCAATCAAGAATTATTGAAAAACGATAATAATAGGCCTGCTCAGCTTTTATTGCATTTTTTGAAAAGGTCTCGTGAAATCTTGCACAGATTTTGACGAAAAACCAAATATTGGATAATTTTCATGAGTTTACATCGCACTTCACGGCAAATGCACTTGTATTGAGCCGCGGATTGCTCGTAGGTCAGGCTCAGAACGATACAGCCCGGACTGGACGCTAGAGTTTGCTATGCCGCCACCGCAGACACCAACATTTTCGAGCCGTGATGCGCGAATAATCAGCCTCATATTTTCCGCGGCAATTTTTCTGCTGGGGCTACTATCCGCTGCGAAAATCAGCCTCATCGTTTCAACTCTGGCTCTGAGCTTAGGAGCAGTTTGGATTTACGCGAAGTTTTTTCGCCGAGAACAGCCTCGACTGCGCGTTAAACCCACATCTCAAGAAATGCGGGACATTAAAGGCCAAATTCTTGAAGATCTGTCGGATGCCCTGCCGCGGGCCATTGTTGTGCTTGATCGAAATGCCGACATTTTATACGCCAATGATGCAGCATTTAATATGCTGTCACCTGACATTATCGGTCAACCAATCGGAGCTTATCTTCGGACATCTTCCGTCAGGTCTCACATGGAGCAAGCCTTTAGCGGTGATATTCCCCCTTCCTTATCGGTACATGTATTGCAACCAACGGAACGATATATTGACGTTGATTTTTCCCGCGCCATTCCAATTGATAATGACAATCCACGCTCGTCCGTGGTTTTCGCAGTTTTGGCAGATCGAACTCAATCGCGCATTGACCGTGAACAGCGCGCGGATTTTCTGGCCAATGCCAGCCACGAATTGAAAACTCCGATTGCGTCAATGACCGGCTTCATTGAAACTTTGCGCGGGCATGCAAAAGACGATCCGGTCGCACGTGAAAAATTCCTGAAAATTATGGCAGAGCAAGCCGAACGGATGGAACGGCTTGTCACGGACCTACTCTCTTTGCGCCGCATTGAGAGCCAAGAACATTTGGCACCTTCTGAGATTGCAGATTTATCCAAAGCGCTGGAAGCCGCCCGGGATTCACTGACATTATTGGCCGAAAACAGGGGCGTATCAATTTCCTTAGACTACCCGGAAGAGACCACGGCCCTGACATCCGGAAAAACCGATGAATGTATCCAGTTGTTTTTGAACCTCATGGAAAACGGTATTAAACTCTCGCCAGAGGGCTCAACGCTTCGCGTTTCGCTGGAGCGCCTGCCAAAATGGACGGGGAAAGCCTTTCCGGACGAGCCGGGTCAACCTGCTGCTTTGCGGCGGATTGTGAATCTGGCACCCACGTTAAATCCGGCTTGGCGGGTTATTATAACGGATGAAGGCCCCGGTTTTTCGAAAACGCATTTACCCCGAATAGGCGAAAGATTTTACAGGGTGGCAGGCGATCTGCCGGCACAGGAAAAAGGGACAGGTCTGGGCTTGGCTATTGTCAAACATATCGTCTTGCGCCATCGGGCGGGACTGTTTGTCAAAACAATGCACGCAGATGAAGCGGAAAATGGTTCTCACGGCACATCTTTTGCTGTTATATTCACATTGCGCGACGTTCGGCCCTCCCCGTCTTAGGATGACTTTTCCATGACACCTTATGTTCTTATCGTCGAAGACGAGACTTCCATCTCGACCCTTTTGGAATACAACCTGCAACAAGAAGGCTTTGAAACAGCCTTGGCCGAAGATGGCGATATGGCGCTTTTAATGGCGGCAGAGCGCGTACCGGATTTAATCTTGCTGGATTGGATGATCCCGAAACTCTCAGGTGTCGAAGTTTGCCGCCGTTTGAGACGAAAAAAGGCCACGGCATCCGTGCCCATTATCATGCTGTCTGCCCGCGGCGAGGAGGATGACCGCGTCACCGGTCTGGACATTGGCGCGGATGATTATTTGGTCAAACCCTTTTCAATTCCAGAACTTTTCGCCCGCATTCGCGCTTTGCTGCGCCGCACAGAGGCCAATGTACTCTCAGACGGTATCACAATTGGAGATCTGGTAATTGACACCAAGGCGCACCGCGTGTCCCGCGCCAAGCAGGAAATCCATCTGGGTCCGACAGAGTTTCGATTGTTAGAGCATTTCATGCGCCGTCCGGGACAGGTGTTCTCGCGTGAACAACTTCTCGATTCTGTTTGGGGACATGACGTCTATGTTGAGGCCCGCACAGTTGATGTCCATATCGGGCGGCTGCGCAAAGCGCTCAAAATGACTGGCCGAACAGACCCTATCCGTACCGTTCGATCAGCAGGCTATGCCCTGCGTCCTGAAGGCTGACGCACAGCGCGAAAGACTTGCCCTTTCGAGGGTTCGCGATTAGAGCGCGCGAAACCCTGACTGGTAAGATTTCATGATCCGTTCAACGCTTGCGGCTTTCGCCGACTCCATTTCCATTCCCGCGCGCAAACGTTCCGGGCCGCTAACCTTTACGCCCAACCGGATAAAGGTCGAAATGCTGGCCGGATTGACGGTCGCGCTCGCCCTCGTTCCGGAAGCGGTCGCCTTCGCTTTTGTCGCGGGTGTGGAGCCGCTGGTCGGGCTTTATGCCGCCTTTATCGTGGGCCTTATCACTGCGCTGATTGGCGGGCGTCCCGGCATGATTTCCGGCGCAACAGGCGCGCTGGCCGTTGTGATGGTCGCGCTCGTCGCCGACCACGGCGTGGAGTATCTATTCGCCACAGTGATATTAATGGGCCTGATGCAAATTGGGGCGGGCATCTTCAAACTCGGCAAATTTATCCGCCTTGTGCCGCATCCGGTCATGCTCGGCTTCGTCAACGGGCTCGCTATTGTCATCGGCATGGCGCAGCTCA
>JAHDFA010000055.1 GCA_020628495.1 Hellea sp. | reverse complement strand
GGTGTCAGTGCGCATAATGTCGAGTCCTTTTCGTCAGCCATGTTTGGCCAAACATCCCGAATAAGGCAACGGGTCTGGCGCAGCTTGTGGTCAAAATCTCTCGGATCAATGGAAAGCCTGCTTGACATGTAAAGTGTGCTTGACTATGTAAAGTGAGCTTTACAGTCATAGGAGACGTATATGTTAAATCGAAATATCTGCCCGACATGCAAAACCGTTATTTCTGCCGAACAGAAACACGCTTTATACAAAACACATCGGAAAGGCGGGGGACTCGGACTTTTATTTGGCCTGATTGGTGCCGGGATCGGCGTCTATTTTGGCATGACGGCATAGGAGGATATGATGAGCCCGAAACTTGCTAAACAGCGTTACTGCAAAATCCTGTTCTTATCCATGGCCGGATATGTGCTGTCGATACTCGCCGTTACGCTTTTGACGAAATTTATGGATGTGCCGTTTTTTCTCAATGTCGGCCTCGCCATCATTCCCGCCCTGTTCATTCTATGGCTAATTTGGGGACATGGGCGATGGATTTTTGAAACGGATGAGTATGAACGCTTTCGCCAGATGCGCGGCGTACTTATCGGCGTGGGCGGGACTCTGGCATTTACAAGTGTTTGGGGATTGATGGAAATGCTCGTCGACGCACCCAAATTCCCGGCATTTTATGTCCTCGTTGTGTTTTGTGCCGCCTATAGCTTTGGAACGTGTTTTGGGCACCTGTTTACGCGCAAGGCTGTCGTGATGAATGATCAGGATGTCATTTAATGCTTAATAGCTTGAAAGCCTTGCGTGCCGAAAAAGGGTGGTCGCAGGCCGCATTGGGGGACCGGTTGGATATCTCCCGCCAATCCGTCAATGCGATTGAGACGGGAAGATATGATCCATCCCTCCCGCTAGCCTTTAAGATTGCGAGACTTTTTGGCTTGCAGATTGAAGATATTTTCACAGACGCAGAGAATGCTGACTGAGCCGCTCAAAATGCCATCCCTACTGGACATCCGGCACTATTGCGCTAAGGGGCGCGCGAACGTTCAAAACTCACGAAAATACCATCATGTCCAACTCTGTCGAATTTCTGCGCAATGTCGCTATCGTGGCTCACGTTGACCACGGTAAAACCACACTTGTTGATAAGCTCCTGCGTCAATCCGGAACGCTGGATGAGCGTGGTGACCGTGAAGAACGGGTGATGGATAGCGGCGATATTGAAAAAGAGCGCGGCATTACGATTCTGGCGAAGAACACGGCCATCCGTTGGAAAGACACGGACGGTCAGGATTGGCGCATTAACATTGTCGATACACCGGGCCATGCGGATTTTGGCGGTGAGGTCGAGCGCGTTTTGTCTATGGTCGATTCTGTCGTGTTGCTCGTCGATGCTGTTGAAGGCCCAATGCCGCAAACAAGTTTCGTGACGAAAAAAGCGCTGGCCCAAGGCCTGCGTCCGATTGTGGTCATCAACAAAATTGACCGCGTCGGCGCGCGTCCGGATTGGGTTGTCGACCAAACATTTGATCTGTTCGACCGCCTTGGCGCGACCGATGAACAGCTGGATTTTCCTGTCGTTTATGCGTCTGCACTGAATGGTTGGGCCTCCGATACGGCCGAAGATGAAGGCACGGATATGACGCCGCTCTTCCAGAGCATCGTCAAAAACGCACCTGTTCCAAATGTTGACCCTGACGCACCGCTGCAACTGCAAGTCTCCGCGCTGGATTACAGCAGCTATACCGGCGTTATCGGGATTGGCCGCGTTGTGCGCGGCACGCTAAATGCCAAGCAAAATGTGGTTGTCGCATCGCCGGACGGAACGGAGCGTAAGGGCCGGATTGTTGATCTTTACGGCTTTATGGGGCTTGACCGTGTGAAAATGGACAGCGTCTCCGCCGGAGATATTTGTTGTTTCACAGGCATTGATAAGCTCGGCATTTCGGACATGATTTGTGATCCTGAGCATGTCGAATTGCTGCCGCCACTTTCTGTGGACGAGCCGACAATTTCTATGACCTTCCAAGTCAATGACTCGCCTTTTGCTGGCCGCGAAGGCAAATTTGTCACATCCCGCAATATTAAAGACCGCTTGGATAAAGAATTGATTTCCAATGTCGCGTTGCGTGTTGAGCAGCTGGAAGACGCCGACAAGTTCCGCGTGTCCGGCCGCGGTGAGCTGCATCTGTCTATCTTGATCGAGAATATGCGCCGCGAAGGTTATGAGCTGGCCATCTCGCGCCCTCAGGTGGTGAACAAGGAAATCGACGGCGTATTATGCGAGCCCTATGAAAAGCTGACCGTGGATGTTGAAGCCGATCATCAAGGTTCCATCATGGAAAAGCTCGGCGAGCGTAAGGGTAATCTGCAGGATATGGTCCCCGACGGAAATGGCCGGGTGCGGATGGATTATGAAATTCCAACGCGCGGCCTGATTGGTTTCCGCTCTGAATTTATGACGCTGACATCCGGTTCAGGCCTGCTCTATCACAATTTCGATGTCTACAAGCCGCGCACAAAAGCGGGCATTGGCCGTCGTCAAAAGGGTGTGTTGATCTCCAATTCCACGGGTAAGGCATTGGCTTTTGCGCTGTGGAACCTGCAGGCCCGCGGTGAGATGTTTATCGGCCATGCGACTGAAGTGTATGAAGGTATGATTATCGGTCAGAACTCCCGCAATAACGACCTGACGGTGAATCCGCTCAAAGGCAAGCAGCTGACCAATGTGCGGGCGTCGGGAACGGATGAAGCCGTCACGCTGGTCACGCCGATTACAATGACGCTCGAACTCGCCTTGGAATACATTAACGATGACGAGTTGGTCGAGGTGACGCCGGAATCCATTCGCATTCGTAAGCGCTATTTGCTGGAAACGGATCGTAAGAAAGATCAGCGCCGGATGGAGGCTCTTGAGAAAGAGGGCTAGCCAACCATTTGCGCCATTTCTTCGACATGGGGCAAGTCAGTTTTCCAAAGCGAGACGGCGAGTTTTAGAAACTCGCATTCCTCATCATTGAGTTCATAGTCACAGACCGAGATCGAAAACATCGCGGCCAAAACCAAACGTCGAAGCTCTTTATCTTCAATTTTATTCAGAATTGATGTCTTCCAACTGCCGTGGCTATCATGAGATAGATTTTCAGAGATTTTCTGCTCATTCTCTTTGAACCATGCCAGAATTTTTGACCGGGGAAGAATGACATCGGGTCTAATGTGATGATTTATCGTGGTGATGGAATGCGAAAATTCTATCATTTCGACGTCCCGGCGACGCTCGTCAATCAAGACACTTGCCGCTAAAATAGTCCCAACCGCGCTGAGTGTCTCATTTGGCGTTTTCACGCTTTGTCAACTTTGATGGGCGGGCGTGGGAATCCCCAAATGGCGCCGGCGGATTTAATCAATTCACTCTCTGATTTTACATATTCCTTATCGCTGACAGAAATAGACACCATTGCGTCATAGACGGCTTCCATATCACGTTGTTCCTTGAACCGTGAGAGCGCGCGCAGGACTAATGTGTTGCGGCGCGGCCCATTAAGCTTTTTCTCCAACTCAGCTGAATGGTCTTCAAACCAAGCCAAGATGGCATTGTCAGAAAGTGAGGGTAACTCAAATAAATCAAACAGGCCTTTGGCTTGAACACCAAAACTGTTCATTTCAGGCTTGCGTACTTTACTGTCAATGATGACAGTAATGGCGAGAGGAAGCAGAATATCGTCATGTGTAAAGGACATGTATTCTTTGTAAGGCTTTGTGGCTCCAACAGCAAGGCTGTGTCTAAGAATTGCCAATCGTAAAATTGCATGAAATGAATAAGAACATTTTGGAGGCCCGAAGAATGTCAAAGCTCATGAAATACGCGGCACTGCTGGCTATCTCCTGCAGCCTCATTGCCTGTGCGAGCGGACCAACGCCCTATCAGCCCCTGAATTCCGGAAAGGCTTTGGGGTTTGAAGATACCCGTATTGAAAATGACCGTTTCCGCGTCTCCTACACCGCCAATAGCCCTGAAGAAGCCAATGATTTCGCGCTTTTACGCGCAGCTGAAATCGCCAAGTCGGAAGGCTACAGCCATTTTCAAGTCATCAGCGGTGGGCAAACGGTCAATCCTGGCAGTTCCGGACCCAGACCGCGTGTCGGTGTTGGTCTGGGAACCGGCGGATATCGCCGCGGCGTGGGCGGGTCGATTGGCATAGGCATTCCGCTGGGCGGTCAAAATGAGAAAGTCCGGCAGTCAATAGAGGTCAAGCTACGCCAATCTGGAGGCTCAGGTCCTGATTTTTACGCCGCGGATGAAGTCATTCGCAATTTATCAAAGCCCTAAACGAAACGCACCGTGATCCGGCTGAGGCCTTCTACGCCGCCGGATAATTCGTCGCCTATCCGCACCGGGCCGACGCCTGCAGGTGTTCCGGTATAGATCAGGTCTCCCGCTTGCAAATCCATATCCTGGCTGAGGCGGTCAATAATTTCAGACACGCCCCAAATCATATCTGACAAAGCGCCATGTTGAACAATGTCCCCGTTTTTGCGTAGAACAATGCGGGCTTTTGACAGGTCGACTTCATCCGCCGGGGTTAAATCAGAACAGGGGGCGGAGTGATGAAAGTTCTTTGCGCGCGCCCAAGGGCCGCCTTTTTTCTTGGCCACAGATTGCAAATCCCGCCGCGTCAGATCAATGCCAACGCCGTAACCAAAGACGTTTAAATCAGGCCCTATCGCCACCACCAGTTCAACTTCATAGTGAAGATCTGAGGTATTCGGAGGAAAAGGTATATTCGCGCCGCTTTCCACGATTGTTTCGGCCGCTTTCGTAAAAAAAATTGGTTCTGACCGCGCGGCGTCGCCGCCCATTTCCTTCACATGGTCGGCATAGTTTTTTCCGATGCAATAAATACGGCGAACCGGGAAGCGCGATGACGTTCCGGTGATGGCCAAACTTACGGGTTCAGCCGGGGGGAATGCGTATTTTGTCATATCATCTCATTTGCATTTTGCGCCCGCCTCTGCCTATCTTCATAACATAGTTTACGGAGTTTCACATGCGGATTGTTGATGTCCCCATCGATAAAATTTACGTCCCGGCAGCGCGTAAAAAAACGCTGGATGAGGAAAAGGTCGTCGAACTCGCCGAAGATATTCTCGAAAATGGTCTGCAAAAGCCGATTTACGTGCGCATAGGCAAGGACCGCTATGTCTTGCAAGAAGGTTTGCATCGGGTCGAAGCCATGAAGCTTCTCGGTGAAACGCTAATTGATGGCCATATCGTGGCAGCCCAGCGCAAATAGACAGACCCGCAACAGAAAGCGATTTCATGAAAGCTCTTCGTACGCCGGATATTCGGTTTGAAAACTTGCCGGATTATGACTTTGCCCCAAATTATTGCGAGGTCGGCACAGGGCTCCGTCTGCATTATGTGGATGCGGGGCCGAAAGACGGACGAACAATAATACTCATGCATGGTGAGCCAAGCTGGTCTTATCTCTATCGCTTCATGATTGGCACATTGTCAGAGGTGGGATACCGCGTTTTAGCGCCGGACCTCATAGGGTTTGGTAAATCCGATAAGCCGGCAGAGACCAGCGATTATAGCTATACAAAACATGTCGGGTGGATGCAGGATTGGCTGGACCAAATGGACGTGAAAGGCGCTGTCTTGTTTTGTCAGGATTGGGGCGGTTTGATTGGTCTGCGTTTAGTTGCGGATAATCCGGAGCGCTTTGCTGCCGTTATGGCAGGAAATACAGGTCTGCCGATAGGAAAGGGAAAGCCATCCGAGGCTTTCCTGAAATGGCAAAAATTCTCGCAGAGCATTCCTGTCTTCCCGACCGGACAAATTCTGCAAGGCGCGACGGTCAGAGACCTTGGCGAAGCAGAGATTGCCGCCTATGACGCGCCTTACCCCGATGAGAGCTATAAGGCAGGTGCACGTATTTTCCCGGCGCTAGTGCCGACAAACCCGTCCATGGACGGGGTCGCGGATAATATTGAAGCTTGGAAGGTGTTGAAAACATGGGACAAGCCGTTCCTGACCGCGTTCTCCGACCAAGATCCTGTCACCAAAGGCGGGGAGAAAATATTCCAGAAGCTGGTTCCCGGCGCAAAGGGTCAGCCGCATGCCATACTCAAAGGCGGCGGACATTTTCTGCAAGAGGATGTGCACGCCGAATTGAGTGAAATGCTGATTGGGCTGTGTGAGGGTTTATAGGAAGAACTTAGCCTGAGGCTGCCATTCTGAACTTAGCTTTTTCGAGATTTTCGCGTACTCTTTTTTGAGCCCTTCTTTGTGCCTTTGCCGTCTTTTTTAGCCGCAGCGCGTGCCAGTTTTTTCTTATGCGGTTTCTTCGGTTTGCCCTCAGACCAGTTTTGACCGGGCGGCGTGGGCATGTCGAAATGGGTTTTCTTGCGCGGCTTACGTTTGAACTCGCCGTCGCTTGAGGCCGCAGGCTTGGCATCATCACGGGGTTTTTTCTTCTTTTCCCAATTCTTATCTTTGTCGCCGCCACGATTTTTCTTCTTTTCGTAAGCGGACTTATCGTAATTCGATTTCGATTTATCGCCATAGGGTTTGCGGCGCGTTCTGCCGGACGTATTATCGCGGTCGCGAGAGCGGTAGTTTTCCGTTGGTATGCTAAGATCAGGCTTACCATCCACGCGGGAGACCGTAATGGCCCCTTCGATTTTCATATCCGGACCAATGGTTTTCAGAAAGCCTTCGACACCTTTTGGCGCAATTTCAACAAAGGTCTTATTGTCGATAATTTTGATGGCACCAATCTCGCCTTTTTTCAGTCCGCCTGATTTCATCAGCATAGGCAAAATCCATTTCGGCTCGGCCTTTTGCTTGCGTCCCAAATTAAGCGACATCCACACGCCGTCGCTGAAATCCTCGCGGGGCGCACGTGGTTCGCGCGGGCCGCGATCATTCGCGCGGTCTTGTTTGCTCGGCCTATAATTGGCTGGCAAAAGGTCTTCCGGCGCAGATTGACCCTGACGATATAGCCGGATGAAAGCTGTCGCGATATGCTCCGGTGAGTGCGCTTTGAGCAAGCGCGTAACGAGTGTCCGCTCCTCTTCGGTGACTTCGCCGTCCAAAGTCATATTGCCAAGAAGACGTTCATTGTCCTTCGCGATAATCATATCGGCGCTGGGCGCTTCTCCCCATTCCGCAGTAATCCCAGCATCGCGCAACAGGCGTTCAGCGTTGCGGCGGCGGTTCGGCGTCACGATGAGGGCGGAAACCCCCTTGCGGCCCGCACGGCCTGTTCGCCCTGAACGGTGCAATAAGGCCTCACGATTACGGGGTACGTCGGCGTGTATGACCAGTTCCAAATCCGGAAGATCCAGTCCGCGCGCCGCGACATCGGTCGCGACACAGACTTGCGCCCGTCCATCGCGTAGGGCTTGCAGCGCATTGCTGCGCTCGGCTTGTGACAATTCACCGGATAGAGACACAACGGAAAATCCGCGATTATTAAAGCGTTGCGTCATGCGATTTACCGCAACGCGCGTATCGCCAAAGACAATGGCGTTTTTCGCATTGTAGTACCGCAAGACATTAATAATGGCGTTTTCTTTGTCGGGGCTGGCGACGCTCATCACTTGATAGTCTATATCTAAATGCTGCTTCGCCTCGGCAGCCGTATTCACGCGCACGGCATTGCGTTGATATTTCTTGGTCATACCCAAAATCGTTTTGGGCACAGTGGCGGAGAACATGAGCGTTCGGCGCTCGGCGGGGGCCGCGTTCAAGATAAGTTCCAGCTCTTCGCGGAAACCCATTTTCAGCATTTCATCGGCTTCGTCCAAGACCAGGCATTGAATTTCTGACATATCCAATGCGCCACGATTAATGTGATCGCAGAGACGGCCCGGCGTGCCGACAACGATATGTGCGCCGCGTTGCAGGGCGTTACGCTCTTGGCGCGCATCCATGCCGCCAACACAGCTCATCGTTTTTGCGCCTGCTTCGCGGTAAAGCCAATCAATCTCGCGCTTGACCTGCATCGCGAGTTCGCGGGTTGGCGCGATACACAGCGCGAGAGGTGCATCGGCGCGAACAAATGCGCCTGCGTCGCCCAATAGGGTTGAGGCCATAGCGAGCCCAAAAGCGACGGTTTTCCCGGAGCCGGTTTGCGCCGAGACGAGCAAGTCCTCACCCAAAAGTTTTGGATCCAGAACGGAATCCTGAACTGGGGTCAGTTTTTGATATCCCTTTTTCGCCAAAGCATCGGCGAGCGCGGGGTGCGCATATTCAATATTGGACATTCGGGCTGTCTTTCTGACGGCGGGCTAACCCCGACGCGGGGTAGTGATCACATTGATCTCAATGGCCAACTCAGAATTAACAGGCCGTTCGGGCTCCATATGGTGTTTAGCCTGGCTTGCATAGGGGGCTATGCGGTCAGTCGCATATCATCGCCCCGGAAAAAAAGACCGCGAGCCGATGGCCGCGGTCTTGTTTTTCAAGGTTTTGGACGAGGTTTAGTTCTCAGCAAATTTTTCGACCACAGTCATTTCTGCGACCTTTGCATGATAGGCTTTCAAAGGCGCGGCTTTGGATGTTGCAATAAACTGCTTCATCAAATCTTCTACGCATTCCTTCACTGTTTCGCCAAGAAAGTCGAGCGATGTGGAATCCTTTTCACAATAGGATTCAGCCTTTTCTTGAAGTTTGGCATAAGCCTTTTCAATTCCGTCAGCCTTGGAAAGTTCTGACATACTGATTTTCACAGTCAGCTTTTTCTCGACCAATTGGCTGCTGGCCGATGCTGTTGGCGCGATTGCGACTGTACCTGCAACGACGCAAATAGCAGCCAGTGATGTGATGGCTTTCCGAGGAGCGGAGAATAATGTTGGTGAAGTGCGGGTCATGGGATGTATCCTTTCAGTCCTTTTGTTTTGTGTCTTTCGGCGGGGGTTGCCATCTGACATCCTTTGGGTAGCGCAGATTGAAAATTGCAGAAGATACGTTCTTGCAGTTGCAGCTATGCAAAAATGCAATAAAAACAATGACATAAAGGATATTGCATGCGAAATCGTTCCAGTCGAGTGAACCGACTGAAAGATGAAGTGATTGCCAAGGTAATTTCGTTGGAAATGACGTCACCGTCAATTTCTGACGCGCCCGGTCAGCCCAACTCCAATAAATGACCAAAAACAAGGCACAGTTTCGGTTTATTTGCCCATAGCTTCACAGTGGCCAAGCGGAAGCGCTGGCCAAATAAGAGCCCTATACCCGTTTGCCTGCGCCGAGCGGGGAGCTCGGAGGACCGTCCGGCACACGGCCATAGACATGCGGCAGGGATGATGTCTTGATTTGGCTCAGGATGCGCGTTCCGAAATGACGGGACTCAGCGATGTGCGGATAGCCGGAGAAGATGAAAGCGCGGATTCCCATTTTCATATAGGATTCTATTTCACTCATGACCTGATCGGTTGAGCCGACAATCGCCGCGCCGCACCCGGACCGCGCACGGCCAATACCGGTCCAGAGATGGCGCTCCACATATCCGAATTTATCAGCGAGTTCACGCGCACGGACTTGGTGTGATACGCCGAGGCTGACAGAGTCATGGGCGCGGTCACGGATAAGCTGCCCATATTCATCGTCCAGTTCAGCCACGAGATGTTCAGCATATTGCCGCGCTTCGGATTCTGTATCACGCACAATCACATGCGCCCGCAGGCCGTAATCCAAGGTTCGACCATATCTTTGCGAGGCGTCATTCACGGCCATCATCCGTTCGGCAAGTTTGTCCTTGGTTTCGGGCCACATGAGATAGACATCACAATGCTCACCGCAGAGCTCCAATGCCGGCGGGGAATAACCGCCAAAATAGAGCAGGGGACCGCCATTGATTTGATAAGGTTTGGCCGGTCCGGTCGGCACGCCTGAAAACTGATAAATCTCGCCGTCAAAACTAATTTCATCCTGCGTCCAGGCCTGTTTCAAGATGGAAACAACTTCGCGAGAACGTTGATAGCGGTAGGCGCTGTCAGCCTTTTCACCCGGAAAGTCAGAGCTGATGATATTAACCGTGAGGCGCCCTTCCAACATGTGGTCCAAAGTCGCCAGGGTCCGCGCCAGCATAATGGGCTGCATTTCGCCGCAACGAACAGCGGCGAGCATATTGATGGTTTTCGTCAGCGGCGCGCACCCTGCCACGAAAGACAGCGTGTCCTGACCGACCTGATAAGAAGACGGGCAAAGGATATTGCGAAAACCCTGCTGTTCCGCCTCCAATAGAATGTCGCGGCAATGCGCCCAGCTGGATTTCAAATCATCATCCGGCACGCCGAGCTGATTATAGTCATCGGAACAAAGCGCTGAAAACCAGGAAATTTCTGGATGTTCGAGCCCTGCGGATGTGACGGGAACAATTGTCATAAAGAAGCCTAAAACGACGAAACTGTGATTGGACTAACCGCCAATGCGGCCTACATCAATTGGCAAGACTCATTCCTTCGCCACAGGCCGCCTGACATGAAAAAATATGGTATCATTGGCTGCGGCATGATGGGCAATGAGCATATTGCTAATATTAATCTGCTGGATGGTGCCCGCGTCCACAGCGTTTATGACCCGGTTGACGAGCTGGCGCGTATTGCAGCAGCCAAGGCCGGTGGCGCGGTTATTCAACCCTCCATCAAAGCGATGGTGTCCGACCCTGCACTGAACGCGGTGGTGATTGTCAGCCCGAATTTTCGTCATGTCGAAAATCTGTTGGAGATAGCACGTCATCGAGCCCTGCCGATTTTGTGCGAAAAGCCACTTTATACGACTCCGCACCAGTTGGACGTTCTGAACGCATTTTCCGAAGCTTATGACGCCCCTGTCTGGGTGGCGATGGAATACCGATACATGCCGCCGGTTGCGAAACTGATAGAGCGATGCGCGGAGGTGACGGGCGGTGTGAAAATGCTGAGCATTCGTGAACATCGTTTCCCGTTTTTGCCGAAGATTGGCGATTGGAATAGATTTTCCGAAAATACGGGCGGGACATTGGTTGAAAAATGCTGCCATTTCTTTGACCTTATGCGGCTGATTATCGGGGCGGAACCCATCCGCGTCAGTGCCAGTGCAGGGCAAGTCGTGAACCATCTTGAAGAGGTTTATGGGGGGCGCAAATCCGATATATGGGACTCTGGATATCTGATTTTTGATTTTGAAAATGGCGTCCGCGCCATGTTGGAGCTTTGCATGTTTGCGGATGGCACAAAGTGGAATGAGGAAATTAGCGCAGTTGGCCCAAAGGGGAAAATCGAATGCCGCTTGCCGGGCCCGCATCGTTTTTGGCCCGGCGGGATGGAGTCTGTCCCTCACGCGCAGATTAGCTATGCGCCGCGTTCGCCGAAAAATCCGGTGACGGAGGATGTCGTGATTGACGAGGCGCTACTCTTGGCGGGCGATCACCATGGCTCGACTTTTTTCCAGCATCAGAAATTTTTAGATGTCGTGCGCGGGATCGGCAAAGTCGAAGTCAGCCTGGAGGATGGTCGCCGCGCCGTGCAGATGGGGTTGGCTGCACAAGAGGCTGCACTGCGCCATTGCGTGATTGAGTTGTAGCGCCGCTCTGCGCATAATCACGACATGACCCATTTACATGACTTCATCAAAGCACTGCCAAAGGTGGAGCTTCACCTCCATATTGAGGGGAGTTTGGAGCCGGAACAAATGTTTGAGATGGCGGCCCGTAATGGCGTCAGTTTGCCATACGCCAGTGTTGATGAAATTCGCGCAGCCTATGATTTTAATAATTTGCAGGAATTTCTCGACCTCTATTATGCCGGCATGTCGGTCTTGCAGACACAGCGGGATTTCCACGATCTGACATATGCTTATGTGAAACGCGTCGCGGAAAATAATTGTCGGCATGTTGAGATTTTCTTTGACCCGCAGGGGCATACAGAGCGCGGCGTGGCATTTGAGACTGTGATTGACGGCATATTGAGCGGGCTCAATGCGGGTGAAGCTGATTTCGGTGTGACGTCCCATTTGATTTTATCCTTTCTGCGTCACTTGTCTGAAGCGGATGCCTTTGAAACTCTGGCGCAGGCCGAACCCTATCTTGACCGCATATTGGGTGTGGGTTTGGACTCGTCCGAAATGGGCCACCCGCCATCCAAATTTGCCCGCGTTTTTGCCAAAGCGTCTGACATGGGATTGAAGTTATTTGCCCATGCGGGTGAGGAGGGGCCGCCCGCCTATGTATATGAGGCGTTGGATATATTAAATGTGGACCGCATCGATCACGGCAATCGCTCGCTGGAAGATGACGCGCTGGTGAAGCGTTTAGTGGACGAAGAAATGGTCCTGACGGTCTGTCCTCTGTCTAATTTAAAGCTCTGCGTGGTGGATGATTTAAAAAATCATCCGATCAAGACCATGCTCGATTTGGGCCTCCGCGCGACGGTCAATTCCGATGATCCATCTTATTTCGGCGGCTATCTGAATGATAATTATATTCAGGCGGCAGATGCGGTGGGGCTGTCGAAAGACGAGATTGTGACCCTCGTGAAAAACGGCATTGAGGGCGCATATCTCGATGAAATGCGCCGAACAGCGCTACTTAAAGACCTCTCCGATACAGTTAGCGCGCATAGATAATAACGCGCCAAGCAAACGTTCAGGCCACGCGCTAATTCGCGCGTTGCAGTTTGTCCAAATCATCAGGCTCGCCAATAATGGCGACGCCGTCACCTTTCATGAGGATTGTTTCTGGCGTCGCCGCAATGACTTTGCCGTCCCGTTCAATGAGGGCGATGAGGCAGGAATCGGCGATTTCCACTTCGCTGATGGGTTTTCCGATTTGCTGGGCGAGGGCCGGGAAGGAGAGCACGCGGCCATGTAGGAAATGATCATCCCGCATCAGAACCTCATTCATGTCCTTGTCCGTCTTTGCGGCCAGCCAGCGCGCCTCAAAATGATCGCTTTGCACAACCTCGGCCAAATGCCCGGCTATGCGCAGGTCCAAGCCCACGGGCTTGGTCGGGCTGAGCAGAAACATCAATGTGTGCGCATCTGTGGCATTGGGCAGTTTCAACTTTGATTGCGGGCCAAAGCGCATGACAAATAATTCCGGCTGCTCAATCGCTTCGTCGCTTTGATACGCAATATATACGCCTTTATTAATTGGCCGCAGGCTGAGATTATCTTCTGCAAAGAGTGTGTTGATGAGCTCAGGCTCAATTTTGAACCTCTCCTCGGATTGCTCCGCCATGATGCTGTGCAGATGGGGTAAGTCATAAATGCCGTAGCGGAAGTCCATCATAGAACTGCGCGCAATTACGGCTTCATAAGACAGATTTTCGGCCTGTGTGCGGTCATGAATAATTGTCATTAATTCCCGCTCTAATCCCTCATAGCGCTGCTGCCCCAAACGCTCGTGAATGTGGAATATCGCGCCGCGGCGGGTTGTCCGCTTCGCGCCGTAAAATTGATACCACAGGATACATCCAATCGTGACCATGCCCGTAAAGGCAATCGCCAGAATGCCCATTTCGATAATGAGCCAGAATGAAATCAGGATACCGACGATTTGCAACCACGGATAAAAGGGCGCTTTAAATCCGGGCTTATAGGTGTCGATCCGGCTCTCGCGCATGACAATCACCGCGATACAAACCAGGCCGAAGAGCAGCAGTTGAAAGGCGGATGCCAGCTTTGCCACAGAGGCCACATCAAAGAGCAGCAAGACGGCAATCATGGCGAATACAGTCACCACAATCGCAATCGTGGGCGTTCCGAAGCGCCCAATCGACGAAAGCTTTTCCGGCACGAGCTTGTCTTTCGCCATGGCGTAAGGATAGCGCGAGGCCGACATAATGCCCGCATTCCCCGTGGAGGCGAAGGCCGCGATGGCGGCAATGACAATGAGAAACACGCCAAGCCCAAGCGGCCAATTGCCCATGAAAACGCGGCCCGCATCTGCAATGGGTGTCAGGCTGTCATAAAGCGCTTGCGGTTCCAAAACCTTGATCAGGACAATCGTGCCGAGCGTGTAAATGACGGTCGCCGTGATGAGCGAGAGGGTCATGCCCAGCGGTATATTTCTGTCCGGATTTTGAACTTCCTCGGCCACGCTGGCGACTTTTGTCAGGCCTGCATAGGAGACAAAAACCAGGCCGATGGTCGAGACAAAGCCAATCAGGCCGGATTTGAAAAACTCACCATGTCCCGGCTCAGGCACCAAAGCATCGGCAATGCCTGTTTCCTTGAACCCAAGGGCGCAAAAGCCGACGAGGATCACGACCAGAGTCGTGACCAAAACCCGCTGTAGAAGCGTCGTTTCCTTGGCCCCAAATATATTGATTGCGCCAAAGGCAATCGTCAACAAAATGGCCGTTATCGTGAAGGGCAGGTCCAGGTAAATGCCGAGATAAGCCCCCATCCCGACAAGGGCGAAGGCGCTTTTGAACACAACGGCAATCCACGACCCCAAGCCGCCAATTGTCCCCGTGAGAGGCCCCATGGCTCGGTCGAGGAAGTAATAAGTTCCCCCGGCCTTGGGCATCGCCGTGGAGAGTTCAGCCATACAATACATGGCCGGCAGAATAAGAAAGCCCGCGAGCAAATAGGCGAGATAGACGGAATTCCCGGTATAGGACGCCGCAATACCGGGGAGCAGGAACAGGCCGGAGCTGAACATGGCGCCCGTCGACATCGCATAGACATCGAATAACGTCAGATTCTTTTTGAGTTTATTTGTCTCACTCATGGTGAACCCAATGCTGCTTAAGTGGCTGTCACGCAGATTTACATACGATTCGCGTCGAGAAAGGTTTTAGCCGAGCCCGATTGAACCGCAACCTACAATACGCGCAGGCGTCCTTGTGATTTTTCTTTGCTTATGTGTTGCCTGAATGAACTGGACGAAGCCATTTGGCGTGGGTGTGAGAGATTGAGGCAGGGTGAATTTACTGCTGCCAATCGGGTGGTCAGCCGAAGTCTCATTTAAAGCAGGACTTGCCCGCAGAGTTGGTCTTCTGATGGCATACCAGAAGGGAAGTTAGTTTTACAAAAGACCGCGACACTGTTTGTCAGGCAGTATCGCAAGCTCTGCGGCGGCGGTTGTAGATGAAGCGGCCCGTCTGTCCTACGAGTTGAGGCATCTCTGGCCCCACGCATCGGCTCTCACTCC
>JAHDFA010000054.1:13208-15563 GCA_020628495.1 Hellea sp. | reverse complement strand
GTACTTTGTCTTAAGGCACGGGAGAGTAGGTCGCCGCCCGGTTTATCCAAGTCATAGAGAATTCCTCCTTATTCAAACAAAAAGTCCCATTGGTACGCCAATGGGGCTTTTTGCGTTTTTGGGTACTGTTTACGCCGAAATGTCTGGCTTATACGCGGCCAAGCTGTGAAATTCTCATTTACGTCTTTTTCAAATCCAGTCAGGCTGTTAGCGTCGGGACGCAACATCAAACCGGAAAAATCGTATATGTCTAAAACAATTCACATGCTGGCTTTGGCACCGTTTCTAATTCTGGGCGCGTGTAAAGCCGCGCCTAAATCGGACCTTCCCCCACAACCACCCATTTGGGTTGTCAGTGATGCGGATTCAGAAATCACACTTTACCCTACACTGCATATTTTACCAAAAGAGGTAGAGTGGAAATCCGAAGAGTTGACGCGCCGTCTGGCGGAAGCCGATGAAGTCTGGTTCGAAATCATGCCGGGATCTGAAACTGATCCGGCTCTGCAACAGACCATGATGCGATTGGGCATGGCCCCGGGATATTCCCTCTCCGCAAAACTCTCCGAAGACGAAGTCAGCAAATTAAAGGCCGCTATTGCTCCCATGGGCATGCCATTTGAAGCGGTCGATACGATGCGTCCTTGGCTTGTATCGACCTTGGTCAGTGTCAGCGCGCTTATGGATAAAGGGTTTGACCCGAATGCCGGGGTCGAGAAACAGTTGCAGCCCATGGTCGCTGATAAAAAAATAAGGGCGCTGGAAACCGCCGAAGGCCAGATGAAAATGTTGGCGTCCTTTCCCGAAGATATGCAACTTCTCATGCTGCTTGAGGCCTTGGAAGATATGGACGAAACTGTCGAGGATATGCATGAACTGGCTCGGGATTGGGCCGTCGGTGACGTCGAAGATTTGGAAGCTGAACTTCTCAGCGAAATGAAATCCGAAATGCCTGCCGCCTTTGATGTCGTTTTTACGCAGCGAAATAAAAACTGGGCCGATCAGATTGAAATAGAAATGAAGGGCTCGGGAACTGATTTTATCGCTGTGGGCGCAGGCCATCTCGTCGGCGATGATAGTGTTCCCGCCATGTTAAAGGCACGCGGTTATACCGTCAAACGGCTCTAAACCGCACGAATCGTGGATGGCATCTCTACAACGTTAATTTCGGACGGCGGTGATCCGACTGTCCCGCCGCCCTCAGACCATATGAATATTGTGGTACCCACGGAAACCTCTGCGCTTTCAATTTTGCGGGCTTCCCAAGCCGGTTTGCCGACGCCGGTAGATATGGCTCAGCTTATTGATGATAGCCTCCAGGCAGAGGCGCGCGGTTATTATAATCCGGTAGAGGATGAACGACTGCGCGAAACCTATACGCGTTATCTCGCCATCCGGACTGCCTTATGGGATGTGATACAGGCGCTGCCCTCGCCCGCCAAACGGGTACAGCGCGATCCTGAATCAGCGAGCGATGAGGATTGGCGTGGATTTGCAATCGCCTTTTGTGCGGCTGAACTAATCGTTCGAACAGGGGAATATCTTATTGATCTGGCCAGAGACCGAAAAATCGTCTGGCAAAAACTGGATGAAGCAGATTCCAGATATACGCTAAAACGCAAAAGTTTCACCCGTCTCTATCGTCAGCTGACATCAGCATTTCGCATGCGCGGATTCTACCGCGCCTGTGATGTTTATGACGCTTATCGGGACAAGATCCTCTCTCTCGCGCCACAAGAAATCATCGGCATTTTGCAAAACTTAAATCTGCCCAGCGCGTCGCGCGGCGATCATTTGCGGCGCTATCGCGGCTTCGTTCGGCATTCCGTCAAGCGAAGACAGATTTCCGCTTGGAAAAATATCCTTTTTTCAGTCTTCGAAATGATGGGGTCTGATATTGCAGATTTGAAGATACCGCTTGTGAAACCTCCCGCAGCCTCAAAGCGTGTGACCACCGAGGTCATATCGCAGCTCCGCGCTATTTTGCAGCCGGGAGACGTCTTTATAACGCGCCATGATGATGCGATGAGCAATCTGTTCTTGCCGGGATTTTGGCCGCATTCTGCATTATGGCTAGGGGCTGAAGATGCGGATATCTTAGAGGCCAAGAAAGACGGCGTTTTATTCCGCCGTATTGAAGACACGCTCCAAGTCGATGCATTTGTTATAATTCGTCCGATCCTCTCACGGGCGCAAATTCAGACAGCCCTGAGGCGGGCCCGGGCCCATGCAGGCAAACTCTATGATTTTATCTTCGACTTTCGAACGACGGACCGTCTGGTTTGCACCGAAGTCATTTACCGCACCTATCATGGCATTGGTCCGATTGATTTCAATCTCAGCCTCCAGGCCGGA
>JAHDFA010000054.1:6263-13108 GCA_020628495.1 Hellea sp. | reverse complement strand
AGGTCGTCAATAAATCGCAAGATATCCGCTTTCAGAGATGACTGAGTTTCGAAATATCGCGATAGATATTTCACCAAATCATTATGCGTGTGCTTTTCATAAAGCTTTAGCTCAACCGCTTTACCTCTATCTTGCATGCGCTTTGCCAAGCCTGTCGCATTTACGGGATCGACTTGATCATCCAGATTCCCGTTGATTAAAAAGAGCGGCGGATTGGGGGCGTCCAGATTGTTTATGGCCGCCGATGAACCCTCAAACCGGTCCGGAATCACGTCGACATATCGCGGGCTGGTCAGTTTTATTTCCCCCGTCGGCCCAGCGAGACTGATAATGCCCGCGACACGCTCACACACCTTGATGTCTTCGCTATTTAAATATTCGGGCGCGAGTCCCATCATCATTACATTATAAGCCCCCGCAGAATGACCCATGAGGATGAGCGGGCGGTCCGGATAGCGCCGTGCGATATGTGCCGTGGCCTGCGCCGTATCCATTAACATGTTCGGATAGACGCCCTCCGGAAATAATCGGTAATTGGGGATGGCGATGTCGAAACCCGATTTGGCAAAACCGTCACCGATGAATTTATACATGTCCTTATCGCCATTATGCCAACCGCCTCCATGGACGAAGACAAGGACCGGGGCTCTCCTTTCAGAGGCTTCAGCTATCTTTGATTCGTATAAATCCAAGCGGTGCCGCGGCAATTCCCCATAGGCGATATCATGGGTCTTCGCATATTCTGCTGACGGAGTGATAGTATTGAGAAATTTGACCGGCGCGATAGCCGCAAAAAGCGCGACTCCCAAAATCAAAAAAAGAGGGAGGAGACAGAGACTGATCTTATTCGCACGTGTCATAAGGGTGTATCAGCCAGAGGGCATAGAGTTTCAACCTCGCCTTTCGCCCCTAGAACTAAAGCTGTGAAATGGCCCGCAATAAGTTGATGCGCGCTTGCGTCTCCAGCTTGTCCCGAAAATAGTTTGTCGCGTAAACTTCATCTCGCGCTAGAAAGCCTTGCAAAATGGCTTTGCGTTTTTTGCGAAAAATTAAGCCTGGAACACGTTTATATTCACGCCGGATGTTAAGCTCAAAGCGATCATAGATCTCAGGCGGCGTACCGAGAATGGAAAGATCAATATCCAGCATATATTTCCCGTCGATATCTGCCGCCGCGTTATGCGCTTTGGTGGCCAAAATATGGTCTGCAATGCGGGCCGTAACAGATTTGTCCGCACCGCGTTCCTGCAGCCAATCCGCTGCCCATTCGGCGCTGTCTTCCTCATTTGTACCGGAGAAGGGCTCATAAAAAGCGTCATGGAACCAGAGTGCCATCTCCACCTCATCCGGCTTTTCCAAATCCACGCGTACTGCATCTATATGGCGGAGGCAGGCCGCAATATGCTCCAGCGTGTGATAGGCGCGGTGTTTCTCAGCGTGAGCCGCGATGAGTGCCGAATAAGTCGCCCCATCGGCGGCGATGTCCAAACGCAGACAAAGCGCGTTCCACCGTTCCAGCGAACAAATATCTTCCGGACTCATGACTTTTTCGGCAATAGGAAATGACCGCTGAGTGCGGCAATGGGTTTGTCGGTACTGTCTTGCCATGCGCGTACGCGGACATTGGCCACGCGCGCGCCTTCTTTGAAAATATCCGCGCGGGCATAAGTCTCCATCGGTTTTCCGCGCCGCAAATAGTCAATATTGATTCCGATAGGTTTGGAAAAGGGCAGGTCAGGCGAGCGGCGGCGAAGCTCCGCCATGGCGCAGACTTCCATAAATCCGCCAATCGCGCCTCCATGCAATGCGGGCAATGTCGGATTGCCTATATTACTCTTTTGGTATGGCAGAATCAAAAGAAGCCCGCTTTCGGAAAATTCAGCCTTTATCCCTAATGTTCCTGCATAAGGGATGGAGGCAATAAGGTCGTCTGACAGGCGTTGGCTCATGCCGCTTCCTCCTCAGATTCGGGCAATTTATAGATCGGGCTAGTCAGCATGAATGCGGCCTGCGCAGTCGCAACAGGGTCATCCGGGTCACGATCATGTGCAACCGCCCGAATAAAAGCGACATGGCGTGTGGTTTTATAACAAACAGCCTCCGCAATCACGGTTTGACCAGGCGTTGCGGCCCGCTGATAATCAATACGCAGAGATAAAGTGGCGAGTTGAGCAAAGCCGTCAAACCCGGCAATCGCGGCGAGACCGCAAGCTTGATCCAATAATGTCGTCACCGCGCCGCCCGCAATCACGCGGGATTGTGGGTGGCCAATTAAGGCCGTATTATAAGGCAGGGAGAGCGTTGCCAGCCCTTTATCAATGGCCACAAATTTCATGCCGAGCTTACGCGCATGCGGCGTACCTTCAACGAGTGAGGGGCCCAACTCCCAAAGTTTTTCGATAAACCCGCTCATAGCGCTGCATAGACCGCGTCAATCAGCGCGCGCGGCCGCACATCCCCGAGCAAGCTATTGCGCTGGCGGTTCATGACATAGGCGCCGTGCAGCCCGCTCACGGGGTCCGCAAAAACGCAGGATCCGCCCCAACCGCTATGGCCGAGCGCGTCGGCATTGGGACCGTAGAAATAATTCGGTGCATTGCGCATCATGCCGGCTGCAAAATCAATATCAAATGGAAGAACCAGATTCCGATCGTTAATGCGGGACTTTGAAAAGGCCGCTTGCGTGTCTTCGGATAAAATCGGTGTTTCGCCAATCCGCCCATCAACGCCCGCCTGCATCAGCGCGGCCAATCCGCGCGCGGTGGCGTGGCAATTTGATCCGGCTAGCTCGGCTTCGCGCCAAGCTGCCGCGCCCATACCGCCGGGTGACGACCATGGCTTTAAAAAGGCCCAGCGCGTCGCGTCTGTAATCTCGCCCATATCGGCCAGCTTCTTGGGTTTTTGCATATCCGCGCAACGCTCATGCTCGGATGGGGGCAGGCCAATCCAGACATCCGCATCGCCGGGCTGGCAGAGCTCCTCACGTAAAATGCGTCCAAGGCTGCGCTGTTGCTTGTCAACCCGCTTTGCAATCTCCCCGGCAAGAAAGCCGTAAGTCACAGGGTGATATCCGGACGCGCTGCCCGGTTCAAAAATCGGGACCTGCTGTTCCAGCTGCGTAATTGTCTTCTCCCAATCAAACCAATCTTTGGCGGTCCAGTCCGGATTGGTGATGCCTGACAATCCGGCTTGATGGCTCATAATTTGCCCGATGGTCAGTGCCGCTTTTCCGGCTTGCGCAAATTCAGGCCAAATGGTCTCAATCCGTTGATCATAGCCAATACGGTCTTCTTCTACCAACCAGGCAATAACCAAAGCGGCCGCTGCCTTCCCGGACGAAAAAACGGCAAATAATGTGTCTTCATCGACTTCATGCGTTTTCCGACGGTCTGCCCAGCCCGCGCATATATCAATCAGGGTCTCGCCCTTTTGCATGACGCAGAATTGAAAACCTAATTCCTCGTAATCGGTGTGATTATTGTCGATAACGGATTTTAGGTCGTCAAATTTTGCGGGCAGGTTGCCGGATATTGGATAGGTCGTCATGTGCGCAGCTCTAACGGAATCGCATCATTTATAAAGGCCTGCATTCTAACCAAGGGTAATTCTCCCGCATCCAGTGCATCTGCCGCCCTCATCAGTTCGAAAACAGACGCAACTGACTTGGCGAGGGCGTTTGCATGTATGTCGCCCAGCAATAGCCGTCCTAAAAACAGAGCAGCCAAACTGTCCCCGCCGCCATGGGGAACGGATTCGAATTTTGCGTGGCTTACTTGCCAGCGTTCGGTTTCACTTTGCCAAACAGCGCCAATTTTATCACCGTGTAAAACAGAGGTGATGAGGCAATCTGGAAGCTCGGTGCTCCGGGCTTTGATATAGTCCAGCTCCCACATATTTGGCGTAATGAAATCCGCCTTAGAAATCAGGCGTTCTATAATCGCCTTGGCTCTGCCCTCCGGTATATAGAGCGCGCCGTGATCGCCCATGACGGGGTCAACGGCGATAATAGCGTTTGCGTTTCCGGCTTTAACGTGGTCGATAATCTCTACCCCTAAATCCACATGCTCAGTTTCGCCCATATATCCTGTGAGAACGGCATCGAAGATAATATTCTGCTCGGCGACTCCTGACCACACATCGCGCAAGCGCTCCGAATCAGTTGCGCCGCCGCCCGGCGTTCCCCATCCGGGATGACGGCCCATCAAGGTTGTAGGTAAAATGACGGTCTCCACGCCCAAACGCTGCAGGCAAAACCCGGCGGCACTGGCCCCGACACGGGAGCTGGCAACGGTGGAGCTGAGAATCAGAACTTTCGGAATAGACGTGGTCACAGCTCTCCTTTGGCGATATGTCTCCGCCAAAGCAATAACCGGACAGTTTAGAGGTCAATTATGCTCACCATTTGGCACAATCCCCGCTGCACCAAATCCCGCCAAACGCTGGCTTTGATTGAGGCAGCAGATCAAGACGTCACAGTCAGAAAATATCTGGAGGACGCGCCGTCCACCGAAGAAATTACTGATATTCTCGCCCAATTAGACTTTGAAGACCCGCATTCACTCATGCGCCGGGGCGAGGCGTTATATAAAGAGTTGGGTCTGAAATCAGAGACGTCAACTGAAAAACTGGTTCAAGCCATGGCGGATAATCCTATTCTTATTGAACGTCCCATTGTGTCTGACGGCAGGCGCGCAATCATTGGTCGCCCGCCTGAGGCCATAAAGCCATTGCTCTAATCGGGCCAAGATCTGCCGCCCGGTTGTGGCGAAAACCTCTTTTTACAGGAAAATGCCGCGCCTAAACGGCTTGTTAAGCAAGTTCCTTCATTCCCATCGTTAACCATGATGGGATGACACACGTCTCCCATGTTTGAATTCGGGGGACGATATGCGTCTGGGGTCTGTAACTTTGTCGGCAACACTGTCGGCCGTTCTACTGTCGGGCTGTTCATTTATTGGCGGCCAACCTTCCAAATATGAAAACCCATATGCCAAGCAAAAGGCAGCTAACCAAGGCCATTATGGCCAGCAAGGCTATGCTCATCACGGACGTCAGGCCGGGGGACAGCATTGCCAGATTGCCTCGCCGCGTCAGCCTATTCCGCGCGGATGCCGTCCCGAACAGGTAACAATCGGCACGGCCCAATATGGTCAGCCCCAAGGCCATTACGGCGCGCAAGGCGGTTTCCCGCAACAACCAACGTTCGGCCAGCCGCAATATACCAGCGGTGGATATGGCGCAGCTGTCGGGCAAACACCTGCATTGGCCCATCACACAGGCGGCCCGAAAAAGCGCAAACCGAAACTCCGCGGCTCCCTGTCTTTGGGTGTGGAACGCAGCGTGGGCGGTGAATTCCTTGAATATGGCATTCGAGACGACCTCGACCCAAGCACCGGCTACAACCCTCAGGATTACAACGAACAATTCATTGTCGGGTCTGAAGCAACAGGAAATATCACAACGACGACTTACACCGCGAACGAATTAGATGCGGCCAATATCTACGCAGATGGTTTATTTGACAGTGACTCAAACCCGGCCATTTCATTTGATGATGTTTGGTCCACGCCGGCCAGTGTCAAAGCGGGATTGGAATATATTCTGAATGATAACACCACACTGTTCGCAAGCGGCGGCTATACCTATTCCGAAGGGAATGCAGGAGATGTGCAATCCGTAACGGCCACAGTATATCAGGAGGTCGTCTCTCAGGATTATGTTCAGGCTGAAGACGCAGCCGGAGAGCCTATTACCGGCGTTTTCATCGAAAATGGCGTACCCGTCACAAACCTATCCTTCGTTCCGAACCAGAGAATCGCGTCCTTCGCCTATGACTTCTCTGATTTAGAGCGTTACGACATTGAAGTTGGTGCGCGGCGTTATTTTGACCCCATAATCAAATCCGAAGGGTTTCGAACCGTCACACCTTTTGTCGGCGCGTCTGTCGGAGTATCACATGTAAATGCGGTGGATTTCCGCCAATCCCAAACTCAAACCTACTACCAGCGCGCATTTGAAGGTCAAACGGATAATCTGACCTATTCGGTTCCGGGTGCGTCAACGACAACCCGTCTTTATGATTCGCAATGGCTTCCACAAGGGCAGCTGAATGTCGGTGCCGAATGGCAAGTGACGCCCGGTTTCGCTTTGGCGGCAGAAACAGGCGTTCGCGTTCAAGATGGCCGCGATTACGCAGACTTTACAAATGCCGCAGGTGATGTGGTCGAAGGCCGCAAAGGTGATTTGAATGTTTCAGTTCCTGTAACTTTGCGGGGATCAATCAATTTTTAGGGCGTGGGAATATTTAGGTGGCGTTAACCAAGCAAAGTCTTGGAATCGTTAAGAGTTTGTTTCCGGTTTGGGAACAGTTTTTTAAGTATATTCTGTTTTAAGTTGAGACACAGAATATCTAGTTCGAAAAAGAAGGAGGCCGATATGCGGCTTGCAGCTTGCGCTTTATCAGCGGTTTTATTGTCGGGTTGCTCGTGGCTGGGCATGGGTGGTCAAAGTAATGGTTATGGAACATCTGCGGGCGCGTATGGCGCCGGATGTGCCCCCGTTCAGACAGCTTCTTACGGTCAATATGGACAATATGGTCAAACAGCTTCCTATGGCGGCGCTTATGGACATGACGGATGTGCGGGCGGCGGATATGGTGTCGCAGGCGGTTATGGCCAAGGTTACGGCGCGGGTGCATATGGTGCGGGCGGATTTGGTCCGGGCATGAACGGCGCGGGCGGCTTCGGACCGGGCGGCGCTGGATTTGGGCAGGCTGGTTTCGGACAAGCCGGATTTGGACAAGCTGGATACGGTCAAGCCGGATACGGACAGGCTGGCTTTGGTCA
>JAHDFA010000054.1:0-6163 GCA_020628495.1 Hellea sp. | reverse complement strand
GGTCAAGCCGGATACGGACAGGCTGGCTTTGGTCAGGCCGGATACGGGCCGGGCGCAATTGGTGCTGGTCTGGCGGCGCAGGGTATTGGCGGCGCATATGGCGCGAACACACTATATGGCGCTGGCGGGGCGACGACTTTGGGTGCAGGCGCACCCTATGGCGCGGCTGCTTATGGCGGTAATGTTGTCGGAACGCAGCTGACCAACGGTCAATATGTCAATGGTGCCTATGTTCAGAACGTGGTCGGCGCACCGATTTATGTGCCGCAACCTTATCCAGCGCCTTACGGCGTTCCTCAGCTGCGCGGTGTTGGTGCGGCATTACCATTTGGATTTGAATTATTCGGCGGGTCTGAATTTGATATTGGTGGCGACCTTGTTTCCGCGAAACCTGAAGGTCCATCCTTGGGCGGCGGGGGCCGTGCAGGCGAATTTGGCGCAATCAGCTATTCAGATGCGTTCTCTGACGGATTTAATATTGGCGCGGAAACAAGCTATGATGTCTCTCGCAATACGACATTATTGGCGTCTGCGGCTTACTCGAAAAGAGAAGGTCAGTCCGTTGATACAGGATCTTTCCAATCCGGCGTCTATGACCCTGTCACAGGTGCTTTCACTCCGGATATCGGGTCTGCTACGCCTCGCGATCTGACAGGTGAATTCAGTGATTTGGAGCAAGTCACAATTGAAGGCGGCGTTCGTCAATATGTCGGCCAAAATGTTGGCTTCCGCCCCTATCTAGGCGCGAGCGCGGGTTTCGCCTATAATAATGATGTCAACTTGACACAGACTTTCGATGATGACGGTACATTATTTAATGAGCAGCAATTTATTGATAGCGGCTGGCGTCCAACAGCAGCCGGTGTTGTCGGTGCGGAAATGGCCGTCGGTCCACGAGGATCCATCGGTGTCGAGACCGGACTACGCTGGCGCGATAATCTGAAAGCGGTTTCAGGCGGTGATGACCGTCTGTCAATTCCGGTGAAACTCCGCGGACGTCTCGCTTTCTAAAGCATTCTCCCATATCAAATTTAAAGCCCGGTTTTTCGAAGCCGGGTTTTTTTATGCACCGAAGTCACGCGCATCTGACTTGGCCTTTGGTTTGCAACACCCTTCTCGAAGATAACGGATGACAGTGGCGATTGTGCCAATCCGAAACAATAAGGGTGAAAACCATGCGACTTCTTATGCTCGGCACAGCCGCTATAGCGCTCTCCGGATGTTCTTTCTTGGGATATGGCGGACAGAAAAACCATTCGAACCACAATTATAATCCGCAGACCGGATATTACGGTCAACAGACAGCCCCGGCGCATAAGCCGCGTTGTCATAGCAATAACTGCTTGGCGCGTTGGAACCTGGAAGGCGGAGTTGGACCGTCATTCGCGGCCGGGAAAAATATCATCACGGCCAGCCGTACGAATGATAACCCGAATACTGATTTTAACTCTATCTCATTTGGTGACGCTTATAATACCGGCGTTCGCGCGGAATTGGGCGGCTCTTATGCTTTGGCACCGAATACGAAGGTCTCCCTTCTAGGTCATTATGAAAAAGCTGAAAGCGACGGCGTTCAAAATTGGGGCACAGTGAATGATCAGGCGCTGACAGGGGCTTTGACGGATTATGAATCCTGGGGTGCTGAAGTTGGTCTTCGCCAATATTTCGCGCCCGTCAATGGCGTCATCTTCAACAGCGTGCGTCCCTATGTTGAAGCCCGCGCCGGTGCGAGCCGTGTTGATGATATCGGCGTTATCAACACACAGCTGGGCGGCGCAACATTCAGCGCAGCAGAAGTTCCGCTCTATGATGAAAGCTGGGTTGGAACGGCCGCCGGTTTGGTTGGTGTCGAGACACCCCTGACCAAATATTCAACAATCGGTCTGGAAACAGGCGTTCGGTTCCAAGGTGGCCTTAAATCTGATAATTCTGTATTGGCTGCAGGCTCGGATTTGGGCGGGTTGAACAATAATCGTGGCCGGGTCTCTATCCCTGTTACATTGCGCGGTCGCTATCGCTTCTAAAATCGCCTAGCCCCCAGCGGGGCAAATGGGGGCAATGCCCGCCGACCCGGTCACATTATGAGGCCAGGGTTTGGCGGGTTTTTTGTACGGTTTACGGGTCTGCCGATGGCGCGGCCGGCAAGGATTGCGCCAAACGCTGTTTTTCTTCAAATATAAAGCGATCAATTTGCTTTTCTAAAATGTCGAGAGGCAATCCGCCATTGGACAAAACCGCATCATGGAACGTCCGGATATCAAAATCCTCTCCCAGTTCAGCTTCGGCTTTCGCGCGAAGTTCGAGAATTTTCAATTCACCGATCTTATAAGCCAAAGCCTGACCCGGCCAGCTAATATAACGCTGGACTTCGGTTTTGATATTGTGCGGGGCCAAGGCGGAATTTTCCAGGAAACAGGCTTCCGCTTGTTCACGTGTCCAGCCTTTCCAGTGAAGACCCGTATCCACGACGAGGCGGCAAGCGCGCCACATTTCATAGGATAATTGTCCAAACCGCTCATAGGGTGTTTTGTAAATCCCCATCTCTGCGGCGAGCTTTTCAGCATAAAGCCCCCATCCTTCGCCAAAGGCATTGGGATAAAGGCTTTTGCGAAATTTCGGGAGATTTTTAAGCTCCTGTCCAATGGCGATTTGCATATGATGGCCCGGCACACCTTCATGTGCTGTCAATGCGGGCAGGTTGTAAAGCGGGCGGTTTGGGAGATTATAGGTATTCACGACATAATTTCCGGCCTGCCCTCGTTCGGGATTGCCGCTGAAATACCGCCCTGTTGTATATGTTTTCTCAATCTCTTTTGGCACGGGAATAACCCCATAAGACAAGCGGGGGAGCGTCGCGAAAAATTCCGGCATTTTTCCGTCAAGCTGCTTGGCGATAAAGCTGGCATGCATTAGCAGCTCTTCCCGGCTTTTTGCGTAAAATTGTGGGTCCGTGCGCAGGAAATTCAGAAACTCTGAAAAGCTGCCCTCAAATCCGCTTTCCGCAATGACCGTATCCATTTCGCGGCGGATTCGCGCGACCTCTGACAGGCCCAAGGCGTGGACTTCGTCCGGGCTGATGTCCAAGGTCGTGAAAAACCGTGTCAAAGCGCGGTAATATTCCCGTTCTGTCTCGCTGGTGCCTAATCCGGCCGTGCCGCGTGCAGCCGTGGCATATTCTTCGCGCATAAATTTCGAAAGATCTCGATAGGCCGGGATGGCAGCGCTTTCTATCGCGGCTTTTCCAAGCCCGCGAAGGCGCGTTTGATCCGCTTCGGAAAAACTGTCGGGAAAGGATTTAAACGGTGCATATAGAGGATGGCTTTCGGCTGAAACCTCCGCCATCGCATCAATCATATCTTGAATTCCGGGCAGGATTTCAGCGCTGGCCGTGAAATTTGTTTGAATGCCGCGCCGCATATTCTCTTTCGCTTGGGCGAAATATCGGGGCAGGCGAGTCAAACGCGCGGCATAGGCCTCATAATCTTCGAGTGTTTTGAAACTGGTTTGCCGCAGGACAAATGACAGCTCATTGAAAAACCCGCTATCATTTGTGAACGGGATGCGGGCCGTGTCAAAGGGCGCCAGCCGCTGACGCTGGGTCAGAACAAATCGCAATAGATCATAATTTAACCGATCCTGCGACGTCATTGGCAAAGCGGATAGCGCTGCATGCCGCGCCAAAAAGCGCGTGGTCACGGCGTTTTGCATCGCGACAGCTTCGGGCGAAATATTCGGCAATTGTCTCAGCGCCTCGCGGTCACCCTCTTGCCCTAGCCTGAAAATGTCATTCTTCAGCTCCGCAGTCTCAAAATCAGAAATGAGAAGGGCAAGCGTGTCTTGTTTTTCGCAGACAATCTGGCCGTCCAGATCAATCACGGACCCGCCGGGGCAAGTTGCCGCCAAATCAATCATGTCAGTTTCTGGATCAGATTGCGCCAGCGCCGGGGACGACGCACCCAATAATAGAGCCAATAAAAAACCGCGCATTATTTAGCCGCCTGTTCCATGGCCTTTGCCAGGGTGACATCCTTATCCGTAACGCCGCCCGCATCATGCGTTGTCAGCGTCACATCCACGCGGTTATAGACATTAAACCATTCAGGGTGATGGTCCATTTTATCGGCAATAATCGCAATCCGCGTCATCCAGCCAAAGGCCTGTGCGAAATCTTCAAAACGGAAGACTTTCGTGATGAAATCATCACCGCCTGTCCATCCGTCCAACTGGTCTGCAACATCTTTTGGATTCAGAACTGTCATAAGCCAAACACTCTCTTTTCAATTCGCCGACAGGCTTCTGGCGTTTTGTCAGCCTGATTCCAAGCGCGCTTTTCAGTTTTGCACCTATCCGCACATTTACTCAGCTTTTATTCATCAAAAATGATGTCTTGCCTCATTTGAGCCATAATTAAGGCTCTGTTTACCATAAATGACGTGGTGGGGAGGCGGACATCGTGAAACGAACACAAAATGACCGCAGATGCGTCGTCGCTTCGCCCTTGGTCTTGTCCTATAGGGCAAGTCATGACGCTTCTATCCCATATGTTCAAAGCCCTGACGATTCTGGCCATATGTGGGGTGTTGGTCATGAGTCTACGGCCCTCAATATCAATGGGCGGCATCGCGCATATCGACAAAGTTCTGCATTTCGCCGCTTACGCCATTCTGTCGGGGCTGGCCCGTTTGGGGTGGCCAAAGCTCTGGGGGGGGTGGATCTTTCTTGCCTTCGCCGTTTTGGGCATTGGTATAGAAATCGCTCAGCATTTTATGAATGTGGGGCGCACAGGATCTCTCGCAGATACAGCCGCGAATCTGATGGGTGCGGCGCTTCCTCTCATTCTTTTTCATATTTTCTGGACACGACACCACCGCTAAGACGGAGACTTCCATGCGCCGCGTAATCGCTACCTCACTCACTTCTATATTGCTGGGGGGTGCGGGAGCAGCCTTTGCGGGCGGGCCGAGTGCTTTCCCATCCGCGCTGCCACCCGTGGCCAATCCCGGCGAATGTTACGCGCAGGTCAAAATCCCCGCACAATATTCCAGAGGAACGCAATCGGTCGTAACCGCCGAAGGCTTTGCAAAGCTGGACGTCACAGAGCCGCAATTTGAGCGCCGCACGGAAAGCGTCATGACGAAAGAACCCAGCACGCGCTATGTTGTGCGGCAGCCCAGCTATCGCAGTGTCAGTGAACGGATTCTAACGCGTCCCGGTCATGATGTTTTATCCGTCTCCGCGCCGCAATTCTCGACCGTCACGGAAACCATTCAAACCAGCGCGCCGCATCTCGTTTGGAAACGCGGCAATCCCGGTGAATTGCAAAGACAAGGTTATGTCATCCATTCTACTGCCGATGGTCGTTTGCGCGCGCCAGCTGGATCGGGCGGATATCAAGGCGGCTCTTATGCCAGCACAGAAAGCGGCGGGGATAGTTGCGGTCCGGGATGCGAAATTTGGTGCTTGGTGGAAGAGCCGGGCGCGACTGTGACAACCTCGCGGCGTGCCTTAACCGCACCGCCGCGCGTCACGCGTACGCCTGTGCCGCCGCAATATAAAACAATCATGAAGCAGGTTGTTGCGGATCCTGGCGGGGTCGAGGAAATTCCTGTTCCTGCGGAATATGCATCCGTCACAGTCGAAGATCTCATCCGTCCTGCAGAGGCCTATGAGGTCAATGTCCCGCCGGTAATGGGCCAAGTGGAAACGAAAGAGCTTATCAGTCCTGAACGCTATGAATGGCGCCGGGTGTTATGCCAGCCCGGGACAGGAACAATCCGGTCCGGTCAGTCTTACGGTGCACCCTCGCATCACAGCTCAGGCACATATTCGGGCGGGACGACCTATTCGCAGGGCAATCATTATTCGACCGGCACAACTTATTCAAACGGCACGACGTCGACGTCCCAAACGCAAAGCACGGGTTCGGGCTATTACGGAACAGAAAACTATCCCGCCTATCAACGCCAAGGACCGAAGCGTCATCGGCGGTAGAGCAAGTTACGTGATGCATGGATGACACCCTCTTGGGCGCACGATAATCTAACTGCATTCCCCTCCCGTGATGGCGGAGGGTGAGTGAAAGTGAGGTATTCCGGCTTTCAATCCCGATTTCGCATATCTCATTTGTGAATAAGTTTGGTGCTTAGTTTCAGCAGCTTGAAAA
>JAHDFA010000053.1 GCA_020628495.1 Hellea sp. | reverse complement strand
TGTCATCCCTTCGGTCTTACCATCGGGGAGACATCCCTGCGGGCCGTCCCGCTTTGTTAGTAAAGTTCCGGCTGCTTCCTCGATGGGCAGCAAGCGTTTTGGCGTGGCCGAGACCTATTTTGGCGTTTAGTCGACTGCTAGGGCTTTCAACATAGTGTCATATTTGGCGGTATGTGGACCTTCATGATTTTCCATACTCATTTTCGTCAATGTTCCTTTCGGCGTGATAAAGCTCTTTATCCAGCGTTCGGGATGCTCATGCCAACCGATGTTAAAGGCGCACAGTTTAGGGTAAAAATAAAGCGTGGAGTAAGGTAATCGATCGTGAATATACCAAGCAAGAGATTGCCAATCGCCCGTTGCCGCGTAGTAATCGGCATACGCATTGACGACGATTGTGGCCAATGCACCATATCCATTTTCATCGGGCATATCCCAGATATGCCGTGCATAATTATTCTTATTACTTGCACAGTTGAGTTTGTTTTCATTTCCGAATTTATTTAATTGCGGACTTCGATAGGCAGACCGAATGGAAATACGGCCAAATTTTTGTTGGAGCGGTTCGAGTAGATTTTCACAAAGCTGCTTTCCCGACTCAATCGCACGATCAGGATTTTCAGGAATATTTGGGATGCCGTAGAAATTCGATATTTCGGAATACAGCATGTCGCGCATGAAGAAACTGGGCGAGAGTCTAACTCTACCCAGCTCTTCCAATCCCTTCATGCTTCCCGGTTTTCGCATTCCAAACTTAGCCTTCAAGTGCGTCCGCGACGCCTGACAAGGCGGCTGCGAAAACGGGGGCGCTGAAATTCTCTAAATCATTTATGCCTTCGCCAATCCCGATATGATGGATGGGCAGGCCGTATTTATCTGACAAGGCGACGAGCACGCCGCCTTTCGCCGTGCCGTCAAGTTTGGTCATAATTAAACCCGTCACATCCGCAGTGTCGCGGAAGGCTTCTGTTTGCATCAAAGCATTTTGCCCAACTGTCGCATCCAGCACGAGGATGGAATGATGCGGGGCGGTCGCGTCTTGTTTGCGGATGACTCGGATAATTTTGGACAGCTCTTCCATCAGCTCCGTGCGATTTTGCAGGCGGCCCGCTGTGTCGATCATTAGAATATCAACATCCTCATCGCGGGCGCGTTTGATGGCGTCAAAAACCAAACCGGCTGCATCGGCATTTTTCTCTGCGCTCATCACGGGCGCGCCGGCACGGTCGCCCCAAACGGTGAGCTGTTCAACGGCGGCAGCTCGGAATGTATCGCCCGCCGCGATTAGAACCTTTTTACCCTGATCCGTATAGCGGTTCGCAATTTTGCCCAGCGTCGTGGTTTTACCCGACCCGTTCACGCCGACGAACAGCATGATTTGAGGCTTGGCCATGCCGAAAACGATGGGACGTTCCAGCGGTGTTAATATATCTGAAATGACATCGGCAAGGGCAATTTTGACCTCAAGGTCAGTCACCTGTTTGTCGAATTTATCTTCGCGAAGGCGGTTCGTGACTTTGGACGCCACGCCGTATCCGAGGTCGGACATGACGAGAATATCTTCAAGATCCTCAATTGCGGCTTCGTCCAATTTCCGTTTGGTGAAGGCGGCTCCGACCTGATCGGACATGCGGGAGGTCGACTTCCGCAGTCCGGCTGAGATGCGGCCCATAAAGCCACCTTCCGCCAAAGGTTCCGGTTCCGGCGCAAGTTCGGGAAGGCCCGCTTCAGCGCGTTTGGCGGCGCGTTCCTTTTCCGCTTGTTCCGCGGCTTCGCGTTCGGCGATGTCGCGGGCGGCTTTTTCTTCAGCGATTTTCGCGCGGCGTCCGGCTTCCTCGGCTTCCCGTTTCAGGCGCGCGGCTTCGGCTTTTTCTGCCGCCAGACGTTCGGCCTCAAGGCGTTCGGCTTCCAGTCTTTCGCGCTCTAAACGTTCAGACTCAAGACGTGCGGCTTCCTCGGCTTTGCGTTTTTCTTCTGCGGCCAATTTGGCCGCTTCGCGGGCTTTGGCTTCTGCGGCCTGCTTTGCTTTCAGCGCTTCGGCTTCTGCCTCGGATTTGGCTTTGGCGAGTGCGGCCTCTTCTTCGGCTTTGATACGCGCGGCTTCCGCAGCCTCGGTTTCCAGTCGTGCTTTCTCTTCCGCGGCGCGTTTGGCCTCAGCCTCAGCGGCCAGACGTTCAGCCTCGGCTTCGCGGGCGGCTTCTTCTTCGGCGCGCTTCGCGGCTTCGGCTTCAAGACGCGCAGCCTCCTCAGCGGCGTCTTGTTCTTTACGTGCGCGTTCTTCGGCGAGCTGTTTGGCACGTGCGACATCACGGGCGGCTTGAATTTCCGCTAGACGTTTTTCTTCCAGCTCGCGGGCCGCAGTTTCTTCCGCACTCAGGCCTTGCGCGGCTTCATCTTGTTTGCGGGCAGATGCGAGGGCCGCTGCGTTAATGGCCGCCATACGTTCAGCCATTTTTTCGTCGACGCGTTGTTGCGCTGCCGCCTTGGCTGCGGCTTCCTCGGCGAGTTTATCGGCTTTGGATTTAAAACCGAGTTTGCTCAGAAACCCTTTTTTCTTTTTCTCAGCCAATGACCTGTCCTATCAAATGCTCCGGCGTCGCATCCGTGATGCGAATTTTTGCCAAGCTACCTGCAGCAGCTGGATTGTCCACCTTCACCATTGAAAAATCCGGAAGGCGGCCCAGACCTGTTTCTTCAAACAGGGCAATATCTTCGCTGCCAATTCGGGTTCGTAAATGCGCAGCCTTTTCCGCTGCCCCCGCGTCTCGCAAAGCTTTCGCGCGGGCTTTGACGATATTTCCATTGACGGGCGGAATTTTGGCGGCGGGTGTGCCTTCGCGTGGAGAAAAGGGGAAGACATGTAGCCACGGAATTCCAATCTCAGAAATCACGCTGAGCGAGTTGTCGAACATACTATCTGTTTCCGTCGGAAAGCCCGCAATGATATCCGCGCCAAATGTAAATTCGGGCCGCTCGGATTTCAGGCGACGGCAGAGTTCGACCGCGTCCGCGCGGGTGTGCCTCCGTTTCATGCGCTTCAAAATCATATCATCTCCGGCTTGGAGCGAGAGATGGAGATAGGGGCTCATTCGTGTATCCGTTGCGAGCAGCTCAAATAGAACGTCATCCACTTCGGCCGGGTCGATAGAGGATAGTCTCAGGCGCGGCAGCTCCGGCACGAGTTTCAGGATGCGCCGCACTAAATCACCCAGAGGTGGTGTACCCGGAAGGTCCCCACCCCAGCTTGACAGATCAACGCCTGTGAGAACAACTTCATTATAGCCTTGGCGGACCAAGGATTTAACAGACCCCACAATTTCACCTGCAGGCACGGACCGCGAATTTCCGCGGCCATAAGGAATGATACAAAATGTGCAGCGATGATCGCAGCCATTTTGGACTTGCAGGAAGGCGCGGCTGCGGGATTGCGATTTTGAAGGCACAGCGTTCTCGCTACCCATAAATTGCGGCGCGGTTTCGCGAACGCTCATTATATCATTGACGCGTATACGTTCCGTTGGGGCATCCGGCCCAAAACTCATGGGGTTCATCTTCTCATGATTGCCCAGCACTTGATCGACTTCGGACATATCCGCGAACATGGCCGGATCAATCTGCGCGGCGCAGCCCGTGACAATGATGCGGGCATCAGGATTGTCTCGCTTGGCTTTGCGGACTTGGCGGCGGCTTTCCGCCACGGCGTCATTTGTCACGGCGCAAGTATTGATAATGACCGCACCACGATCCTCTGCGTCCCGCGCATTTTGGGCAATGACATCGGACTCATAGGCATTCAAACGACAGCCGAGCGTGATGACTTTCGTAGCCTGAATGTCGGGTGTGTCCGTCATGCCCGCCATGTGGTGGAGATAGCGGTAAGGGTCAAGGCGTGCGGGCAGGCGGGTGTAAGAGGTTGAAGGCGTTTAGGAATATAGTCTTATCCACAGATGCGGTGGAAGGCAGTCTCGACTCCTAACATATGTTCAGCTTTTGTTCCAATATGACAATGCCTAACTTACAAGACCTCCAGCGCCGTTTCGCTTCTGACCCCAAGCGTATGTGGAAGATGTTTCTCGATTTCGACAGCTTCTTTGCCCATGTCGAAAAACAGGAAGATCCTGCGCTCTGGGATAAACCCGTTGCCGTTGCGCCGACACCGTCTCCGCATTCGGGGGTCATTGCCTGTTGCTATGCGGCGAAAGCCCTTGGTGTCAGGCGCGGGATGAAACGGGCAGAGGCAGAAGCGCTTGCCCCGGACATTGTCTTTCGTCATGCCCGGCATGAGGTCTATATTGAGAAACATCATGATATTTTAAAGGTCATCGAAGCTCATGTTCCGATCGAGAAAGCCTGGTCCGTTGATGAGATGTCGATCGATCTAAAAGTGATTGGGCTCTCCCGGGCGATTGATTTGGTGATGGCAATCAAAGCTGATCTGGCGACTGTCTTGGGGCCGCATGTCACGGCAAGTTTTGGGATTGCCCGAACGGGCCTCCTCGCCAAAATCGCGGCAGAAATGAATAAGCCGGACGGTTTGGTTGTTCTGCATCCAGATGACATGCCGGGCGCGCTTAAAGATTTGCCGCTCTCTGATATTCCCGGCGTGGCGCGGGGCATGGTGGCGCGGCTACGGCGGGCCGGGGTCACGACGACGGAAGGGCTGCTGGGCTTGCAGCCGAAACAGGCCAGACGTATTTGGGGCAGTGTGGAAGGTGAGCGTTTATGGCGCGCGCTGAATGGCGAGGATACGGAAAAGCCTGATACCAAACGCGGCATGTTTGGGCATTCGCGCGTTTTGGCCCGGAGCTGGCGCGGGCCTGAAAAGGCCAATGAATGTTTGCGCATATTATGCTCCCATGCGGCGCAGCGCCTGCGCGCCGATGGCTTTTTTTGTACCCGCATGAGTGTCTCTGTGAAAACGCAAAGCGGAGAGCGATATGGGCTGGAGCGTCACTTCCCGGCGGTGCGGGATGATTTCGCCCTACATAAAATTATCAATGAGACCTTCACCGCGATTTTGAAAAGTGTCAGTTCACCCAGTTTTTCCCAAGTCTCAGTTGTGCTGATGGGGATTGTGCATCAGGACGAGATTGTCGGCGACCTTTTCATGGGCTGCCGTGATGATCCGCGTCGTGATCGGGCCGTGCGCGCGATGGATGAAATTAATTCACGTTATAAACAAATGGTGGTGAAAGTCGGCGCGCCTGAAGCCCTGCCGGGTGGCTATGACGGGATTAAAATCGCCTTTGGGCGCATTCCGGATTATGCCCCTTTATTGGACGCCGCCAAAAAAATGGACGGACCGCGTAAAATGTCGGCTTAGATAGACCCTTCGCTTTCCAGTTCCACAGGGCCGGTCATGATGACGTGGCCGTCCGATTCCCGCCAATGAATGTGAAGCGTGCCGCCATCGACTTCGACCGTAACATCACGCCCTGTGCGTTTTTGACGATGGGCCGCAACAACGGCGGCGCAAGCGCCCGTCCCGCAGGCGAGGGTCATCCCAACCCCGCGTTCCCAGACTTTTAGGCGGATGCGGTCTTCTGCCTCGACTTTGGCAAAGCCGACATTGACCTGTTCAGGAAAGAGCGGGTGAAACTCAATCATTGGCCCGGCGAGATGGGGTTTCACGGTTTCAAATTCTTCGACAAAGAAAACGCAATGCGGATTGCCCATGCTGACCGCGCCGGGATTGGACAAAATTGGGTTGTCAATTGGACCAAGCTTCACGTCGATGTGGTGGGTGTGCATGGGTTCTTCCAGCGGGATTTGCTGCCAGTCCAATTTCGGCGGTCCCATATCTACCGCGATTTCAAATTCACCGGCACGCGTGCAATGCAGCAGTCCGTCATTGGTCTCGACAACACAGACATCTGTGTCGGTCTCGCGCATATAAAACCAAGCGGTCGTCCGCGTTGCATTCCCGCAGGCATCGACTTCGAACCCTTTTTGATTGCGGATTTCCATAAAGATATCTGCATCCGGCGATTTCGGCGCGCGCAGGATAACAATTTGATCTGCGCCTTTTTCGCCCATGGTCGCGCCGCCCGGCTTCGCAATCTCAATTGTCTGTTCATCAGACAGCGCAAAGTTCGGCGTATTTCGCGCATCAAACACGCCAAAGCGGTTTCCCGCGCCGTTCATGATAAGAAATCTCATAAGCGGTCATATATGCGTCTTCGGCAAACGCGCAAGTGAAAGCCAAACGCGTATGCCACCTTGCCCCGATGCTCAAACTCGGCTTTATCTGGTCTCAGACCTAAAGGAGAGCCAAAATGACCTTTAATAAATTTTCGAAAACCGCACTATTGCTTGGCACGGCCGCGCTGCTCGCTGCTTGTTCGCAGGCGACCGATGGCCCGTCAAAAGCGGACGCGACGAAATCCCAATCCATGGAAAAGAGACCCTATAAAATGATGTCCTATGAAACCGCCGGTCAAACAGATGCTGACCATCTCTACCTTGAAGAGGTTTTGGGCGATAAAGCCTTAGGTGAGGTGAAGGACTGGAATAAACGGTCTCTCGACGTGCTGAAAGCTGATCCTCGCTATCAAACCTTTTACAAAGACGCGCTGGCGATCCTGCAATCAAAAGACAAAATTCCTTACGTCTCTTACCGAAACGGCGAGGTGCATAATTTCTGGCAGGATGAAACGCATGTCCGCGGCGTCTGGCGGAAGTCGACTTTGGACTCCTATCTTTCGGATGAGACAGTTTGGGAAACCGTCATTGATTTTGACAAGCTCGCTGAGGATGAAGGTAAAAATTGGGTTTACAAAGGCAATACATGCCTCGCCCCGTCATATGAGATGTGCATTGTCAATCTCTCAGATGGCGGTAAGGACGCCGTGGTCCGCAGGGAATTTAACACCCGCACGAAGACTTTCGTCGAGGATGGTTTTATTACGCCGGAATCCAAAGGCACAATCAGCTGGGTTGATGAAGAAACGGTTGTTGTCGGCATTGATTTCGGCGAAGGCACGATGACTGACTCCGGTTATCCCAGCCAAGCGCGCCTCTGGAAACGTGGGCAAACTTTGTCGGATGCAGCTATTTTAGGCCAGGGTGAGCAAACCGATGTGGGATATTGGGGCGGCACATTTGAGCTCTCCGATGGACGCCGGGAAATCGTCGTTTCCCGTTCCGTTGATTTCTATAATTCAGAAGTCTTCCATTTTCCGCGCAATGCTGACGGAAGTGTTGGACAGATGCGTAAATTCCCAATTCCGATGAAGTCCAATCTGGGTTCAGAATTTAAAGGCCAAGTTTTACTGTCCCTGAATGAAGATTGGCGCGGATATAAATCCGGTGATCTGGTCAGCTTTGCCTTTGATGATTTCAATGAAGACGGCGAAATTAAAGATGTTCACCTCGTTTACAGCCCGGATGAGAAATCGTCCCTGAATGGCTATGGCGCAACAAAGTCAAAAGTTTTGCTCTCAATCTCTCGCGATGTGAAAAGTGCAGCCCATGCCTTTGATTGGGACGGCAAAAAATGGACGTCTAAGAAATTGGATTTCCCGGCCAATGGGACTGTGAATATCGGTGCAACCAATGACAAAGAGGACGTCGCTTTTATCAATTCAGAGAGTTTTCTAAGTCCGGACACGCTTTGGACCTATAATACGGAAACAGGCGATAAGGCGAAAGCCAAGTCCTTGCCGGATTGGTTTGACGCCTCAAACATGGTGAGTGAGCAGTTCTTTGCGACCTCCGCTGATGGCACCAAGGTGCCTTATTTTGTTGTGCGGGCAAAGAACACGAAAATGGATGGGACGAACCCTACCTTGCTTTATGGCTATGGCGGTTTTGAAATTTCTTTAAACCCGTCTTATTCCGCGACACGCGGTAAATTATGGTTGGAAAATGGCGGCGTTTATGTGCTCGCCAATATTCGTGGGGGCGGCGAATATGGTCCGAACTGGCATCAGGCAGGCCTGAAGACTGAGCGTCAGCGCATCTATGATGACTTTATTGCTGTAGCCGAAGATTTGGTCGCGAAAGACATTACCTCTCCTGCGCATTTGGGTATTGAAGGCGGATCAAATGGCGGGTTGCTGACGGGTGTCATGACGACCCAGCGTCCCGACTTGTTTAATGCTGCGATTATTGCCGTGCCGCTTTTGGATATGCAGCGCTTCCACAAACTTCTCGCAGGCGCATCTTGGATGGGTGAATATGGCGATCCTGATGATGCTGTGGAGGGCAAATTCCTACGCTCCATTTCCCCTTATCATAATCTTGACCCGCAGGGGGATTATCCGGAAGTTTTCCTGATTACTTCAACCAAAGATGACCGGGTTCATCCGGGTCACGCCCGTAAATTTGCGAAACGGATGGAAGATCAAGGTCATGATTTCTACTATTATGAAAATATTGATGGGGGCCATTCCGCAGCAGCGAATTTGAAAGAGACCGCGAATCGGCTGGCCCTGCAACATGTTTATTTGATGAAGAAACTTAAAGACGGCGAATAGGTCCGGCACCCGCTTCAGTCTGATATAGCCAAGGCTTTGGCCTTGGCGTCTTTTATTGCGACCACGTCAGTGTTTTGACCGTGTCTTGCTTTACTTTTTGCGGTGTTTGTCGTTCAACACGCTTATGCGTTATATACGGCATATCACGGTCTGTTGGCGGTTGCTCTGTCTTGGGCTTTTCTTGTACGGCGTTGGCGTAGCCCCCGCTTCTGCGCAGGATGTTACGAGTGTGTCTGCTCCGAACTTTACGGCCCAAACGCTTGAGAACAGAATCAAAGCATTGGAAGCCAATGCGGAGCTGTCGGAAGAGCAAAAGTCTCAAATAACGGCGTCATTACGCATGGCGGCAGATCGCTTGGAAGAAGCGACGCGACAATCCGAACGTCGGTCTCAATTCTTGACTGCGGTTGAAAATTCTGCCGCGATGCAGGCCGAGTTGGACGCGGAATTAAAATCGGCCCAAGAAGATTTAAACGCTGACTTGGCACCCATGGCGGAAATGATTGGCGACAGTGCTTTGTTCGAACTTGAACAAGAACTACGCGCCAAGGAGTCAGATTTAGCCGCAATTGAAACGCGGCTGCAGGCACTGCAGGATACGCTGAATACACTTAACGAGCGCCAGACCGCCGCGCCTCAGGAGTTATCCGAAGCGCGGGCTGCACTCAGTGATTTGCAAATTCGATTAAACGATTTTGGCGACGGAGAATTGGAGGCCCTGTCCGAAGCGCGCCGCACAGAAGTGCAGGCCCGAATCTGGTATCGCCGGAATCAAATACGTGCATTAGAGCAAGAGATAGCCACATTGCCAGCCCGGCAAAATCTCTTGGCAGGGCGGCAAGCGGTTGCCGATGTTCGCGCGCAAATTCTGCGGCGGGATGTGGCCCGTATCAGCACGCGTACAGGACAAAAGCGCGTCAATGAAGCACGCGACCTTAGAAACAGGATTGCAGCGCTCGTTGAACGGTCCAATATCAGTCACCCGGTTGTTGAGAGATATGCAAAATCTAATTTGGAGTTGGCAGACTTAATTGCCGAAATCGCGGCGGAAGGTCCGAGTCTTTCTCAAGCAACAGCATCGGTTCGGGGGCGTTTGGACGATGTCGAAAACGATTTAAGCGCGGCGAACAAATTAGTTGAGCAAGGGCGTTTGGACCGCGAAGCGGGAGAAACCCTACGGCGATTAGGGAACCAATTACAGACGCCGGCTTCAATCCGTTCCGATATGCGGGAGACACAGGACCGTGTGTCCAGAGCTTATCGCCAACGTATAATTGCGCAGGAAGATCTACGCGATCTGCCCATTGGTGTTTATGATTTGGACGTTTTACTGGAAACAGCTAGACGAGATATGCAAACGTTTCCGGATTTGACCGAAAATGATAAAGCCACATTATCGTCAATAATAGACACGCGGCGGGATCTGTTGCGGCAGATTGTAACCTTGTCAAATACGCGCGTCCTTGCGGTCGAGCAGCTCCAGGAAGCGCAAAATTCACTTTTGGAAAAAACGGTAGATCTTCAGACACTGCTGGATGAGAACCTATTGTGGGTACGATCTGTTCCCGCCATTGATTTGTCTTTTCCGCAAAAGGTGGCGTCAGGCGCATTTCGTTTATTCTCACCCAGAAATTTCAGCTTGGCCTTAACAGAATTACTACAAAGCGCGCGGTCTAACCCGGTGTTCGTTTTTGGCTTTCTAATTATCACCGGTTTAATTTTTCGGTTACGCCCGAAGGTCAAAGCGGATGTGGATCGACGGGCAAAATCCGTAGGGCGAGTTAAGGAAGACAGCGCATGGCACACGCCCGCTGTAATTGCCGCAGGCCTGTTCAATTCATTGCCGCTATCAATGATATTCCTTTTAATCGCCCTTTTATATTCGCTTTCGGATAATCCGGAACGGTTAATTCAAGGACTTGCGAATGGGTTTGGCTATTTAAGTGTTTTTGCACTTCTCTTCGGATCATGGGTCCGTTGGGACCGCGAAAAGGGTTTGTTTGATGCGCATTTTAAACTGCCGGACGGTCTGCGCCGCGCTGTTGGGCGGAATCTGCGTTGGTTCGTCCCTTTTGTTGGGACGATTTCATTTCTGCTGGCCATCGCCAATGATATGAATGACAGCAATATTACTGAAGGCTTCTCTGTTTTCGCCTTCTTGATAATAGCCTTATCTATGATGGTTTTTGCCGCACGTATTTTGTGGGGCCAGAGAAATGAAATACCGAATTTGGTGAGCAAGGACACGGCGCTGTCTCGCTTCAAAGGCCCGATTGCCATGATTATTGTCGGTCTGCCGCTTTTGACCGTGGGGCTGGCTGCCGCCGGATATTATGAAAGCGCGTTGGAAATATTGACCCGCTTGTTCATGACGGGTGTTTTGGTTCTGCTTACTTATGTCATTTACGGATCCATTCGCCGCGCGATTGTCGTGGCGCAACGGCAAATTAAATATCGACAGGCGCTGGAAAAGCGCGAAGCTGAATTAAAGGCGCGGCGTGAAAAAGAAGCAGCGGAAGAGCGGGGGGAAGAGCTCCGACCACCGCCAATTGATACGAAAGAAATAGATGTGACGACCATAACACGTCAGACATCGCAGCTTCTCCGTACGGCTATCCTCATTGGTTTTGCGACTTTATTATGGTTTATCTGGTCTTCTCTCGTTCCTGCACTTACTGTTTTTGACGGCTTTACGGTCTGGCCTGTTGCGAATGGAACGGACCCTGTGACCGGAGAGGATATCATTCGCAATATCACACTTTGGGACGTGCTCCAGTCACTCGTTATATTGGCGCTGACTTTTATTGCAGCGCGCAATCTCCCGGGGTTTTTGGAAATTTTCGTTCTCAATCGCTTAGGCGTGGATGCGGGTACGCGTTATGCGGTCACGACGGTGTTGGGATATATTATCATCGCAGTCGGCATTATTATTGGGTTTAACCAACTTGGTCTGCAATGGTCACAATTGAAATGGATTGCGACGGGTCTGTCGGTTGGTATCGGGTTTGGTCTTCAAAAAATTATCGCGAATTTTGTGTCGGGTCTCATTATCTTATTCGAGCGTCCGATCCGTATTGGTGATTACGTCACGATTGGCGATCAGTCGGGAACAGTCAGCCGGATTAAAATTCGCGCGACCACGCTGAAGGATTTGGACAATCTGGAAATATTGATCCCAAATGAAGCGTTAATTTCTGAGCGCGTTACGAACTGGACTTTGTCATCTTCTATTACACGTCTGATTGTGCCGGTCGGAATCGCTTATGGGTCGGATACGGATGCCGCGCGGGACGTCATGTTGTCAGCCGTGCGGGAATTGCCAAAGGTTTTAGCTACGCCCGCCCCGAATGTCTTGTTCATGGGTTTTGGTGACAGTTCGCTGGATTTCGAAATTCGTGTATTCCTCAGCAGTTTTGACGACCGTGTGCCGATGACACATGTGATTCATACGGAAATTAATAAAGCGCTGGAAGCGGCGGGCATACCAATTCCATTCCCGCAGAGAGACCTCAATATCGTCAGTCAAAATGTACCTTTGGAAGTTCTTTCACAATCCAGTGCTGTGCCCAAACGTAAGAAGACAAGCGGACCAAAAACCGCGCCAAAACCGTCCAAGTCTTAAGGCTCCTCAGATGAAATCACACTGGCTTGCAGGCATGTCTTTGCTTTGCGCGGGACTTCCCGCATTGGCTCAAGACACTCAATCCGAACCTGAGATCGTGCTTGCAAGTTTCCTTTACTCGCCCGATGACATTGTCATTGCCAAGGGCGTGCAGCAGGAAACGGTTTATCAGCCTGAAGTTATAGACGTTCTGATTCCAACATCACCGGAGGGTCTAACTCTGGCCCATCCGGCTGAGTTAATAAATAGGGTTGCGGGCATCAATATTCACCGCGGCTCTGGGCAAGAACATCTGACTGCTATTCGCTCACCCGTTTTGACGGGCGGGGCAGGCGCGGGAAGTTTTCTTTATACGCTGGACGGCGTGCCTTTACGGGCGGCCGGCTTTGCGAATGTGAATGCTTTGCTGGAAGCGCCAACCGAAATTGCGTCCCGCATTGAGGTATTCAAAGGCCCGGGTCCGGCTGATTATGGCTCAAATGCCGTGCATGGTCTTATCAATATTGTACCGGGCAGTGTCAGTGATTATGAAGACAGGCTTTCCATTCAATCCAGCAGCCGGGGGTTTGCCAATGCGTCAGTGACCGCGGACATATCTGAAAATTTGCGCGTTTCTGCCAATCTTGCTCATGATAGCGGTTTTCGAAATGATAGCGGTTTTGATCAGCAAAAACTGACGCTGCAACACCGAACAGATGTTGGGAATTGGGACATTGCCAGCCTGATTGCCATCAATAATCTTAATCAGGAAACAGCCGGGTTTTTGCAAGGCGATGATATTTATCGTGATCGCGATGCGATTGAAACCAACCAAAACCCCGAAGCGTTTCGCGATACGCAAGCTTTGCGCGTACAAGTAAAGGCGAAGCGGGACACTGATTTCGGGACGCTCATCCTCCAACCCTATGCCCGCCGGACGCAGCAGCGCTTCTTGCGCCATTTTGTGCCGGGTCAGGCATTGGATAAAAATGGTCATACTTCATTTGGTGTTAAGTCTGGCCTTTATGGCGAGGGGTGGAGCGCCGGATTGGACGCGGAATACACCTCCGGTTTTCAATATGAGTTTCAGGAAAATCCAAGCCGGTTCAGTTTTGTCCAAGGCCTGCACTTTGATTATGAGGTCGACGCGATTGTCGTTGCCGGGTTTGTGACGAAAGATTTTTGGCTCAGTGAGCATGCGAAACTTCACCTCGGCGCGCGGGGTGAATATACGTCCTATGAATACGACAACCGAACCGATACCGGCACGTCGGGCCGCTTTATTCGCGCGGCCGACCGCAGAGATGATTACTTTACCCTGACGCCAAAGCTGGGCCTGACTTACGAGATGGATGACGTCACGCTCTTTGCCCGCGCTGCGCGAGGGTCCCGCGCGCCCCAGACATCTGATCTTTATTCCGCGCAACAAAATCAGGTTCCGGGCGAAGCTCAGGTTGAAACACTGGATAGTCTGGAAGCCGGGCTACGCAGCCCGTCACATCGCGAAACAAAATTCGAATTGACGGCTTTTACCATGTGGAAAGATAATTTCTTCTTCCGCAATGCGAATGGATTTAATGTAGTGAACGGCAAAACGCGTCACGAAGGTGTTGAGGCGAGTTTCGATATGCCGCTCGGCAGCGGATTTTCAATTCAAGGGGCAGGGACGCTCGCCCGTCATTCCTATGATTTTTCGGAAGATGTCGGTAGCGCGGCGAATAATATCACGGATGGAGACCGCGTGGATACCGCGCCGGATACGCTGGGCAATCTGGCTGTAAAATATGATACAGACCGTTTCGGGACCTATCTGCGCTGGACCCATGTCGGGTCGTATTTCACCAATCCGGGCAATACGAACAGCTATCCCGGGCATGATATTTTCACATTGGGTGGACGGCTTGATGTGCAGGATAATTTACAGCTCTCCCTTCGCGTCGACAATTTGTTCGATGCGCGTTATGCGGATCGGGCTGATTTCGCCTTTGGTAATGAACGTTTCTTTCCGGGACGGCCCAGAACGCTGTTTGCGGGTTTGACCCTCTCGCTGGATTAAACTAACCCGCGCCTATGCATATTCCTGATAGTAAACTCTCCCAAGTCGTCGACCGCTTTGACCAGATCACAGCGCGGATGAGCGCGACCTCGGATACGGATGAAATTGTCCAATTGGGCAAGGATTATGCCGAGCTGCGTCCTGTGGCGGAGGGCGTGAAAAAGCTGATGGATGTCCGCGCGGAAATGGCGGATCTGGAAGCTATGCTTGACGACCCTGAAATGGGCGCCATGGCCAAGGATGAAATGCAAGCATTGAAAGACAGCTTGCCAGCGCTGGAAAAGGAAGTTTCGCTGCTCCTGCTTCCCAAGGATAAAGATGACAATGCGTCCATCGTCCTCGAAATCCGGGCCGGCACAGGCGGGGATGAAGCCGCTATCTTCGCTGGTGATCTCTTCGCTATGTATTCGCGATATGCCTCTCTGCAGGGGTGGAAAGTCGAAATTGAAACGGACTCGGAAGCCGATATGGGCGGCTATAAGGAAATTGTGGCCTCTGTGTCGGGCGCGGGCGCTTACGGTAAAATGAAATTCGAATCCGGTGTTCACCGCGTGCAACGTGTCCCTGTGACAGAGACCCAAGGCCGCATTCATACCTCTGCTGCAACCGTCGCGGTTCTGCCTGAACCCGAAGATATCGATATTGGCTTCTCGATGAGCGATGTGCGTGTGGACACCATGCGGGCCTCTGGTGCGGGCGGACAGCACGTCAACAAGACTGATTCCGCTGTGCGCATGACCCATGTCCCGACGGGTGTGGTCGTCGTTTGTGACGCCAAGTCCCAACATATGAACCGCGCCAATGCTGAACGTCTTCTTAAAATGAAGCTCTACGACATGGAAAAGCAGCGGATGGATGCCGAACGCGCCGAAGAGCGCGCGGGGCAAGTTGGATCCGGTGACCGCTCTGAACGCATCCGCACCTATAATTATCCGCAAGGCCGGGTGACGGATCACCGCATTAATCTGACGCTTTATAATCTCGACAAAATCGTCGCCGGAGATGCGCTTTCAGATGTGGTTGATGCATTAATCGCAGAAGATCAAGCGGCCCGTCTCGCCCAAATGGAGCAAGGTTAATGTCGAGAGAGAAGAAGCAGAAATATCTGCTTTATCTCGTGCTGATGGTTGTCCTGATTGCGGGCGCATCGTTCCAGCATTTTGTGTCTAACGCCAAAGTCGATCGCTGTCTGGATGCAGGTTTTGAATATGACTTCGCCGAGAAGCGGTGCCTCAATTAAATGTATTGCGTCTCCTATAAATTCACTTTGCTCTCCAATAACTCCGAAACCCGCCGTCAATTTATTGAGGTTTGGTCCGGCTTGACTGAATTTTTCCGCGATAGTTGCGGCGCGCTGGGGTCACGGCTCCACTATGCCGATGACGGTTTTTTCTATGCTTACGCTCAATGGCCGTCTTTCGCCGTGAAGGAGGCCTCCGGCCAGGTCGTTCCCAGTGTTGAATTTACGTCATTGCGGATGAAATGGGCCGAATTATGCGGCCCATCCGAAGTCTTATGGGAAGGCGAAGTTGTTGCTGATATGCT
>JAHDFA010000052.1 GCA_020628495.1 Hellea sp. | reverse complement strand
TCAAGGTCGAGATATGTGGTGTCGGTCTTCATTGTGCCAGCGTGCTAATACAGTGAGACAGGCGGAGTGCAAGAGTGAATTGCAGGTGTGGTGGGAAAAATACGGAATAGGTTCGAGTCTCACTCTGCTCTAATCGTCATTGCAAGACCCCGTTCTTGCAATCCAAATGTAGCTACAGGTGGATCACAAGAACAAGTCTTGTGATGACGGCATTAGGAACCTGAGGATACGCCGTCCCCGTTTCAAAATTTCCGTTTCCCCGAACTATTCGGCAGTTTTCCCTTGTTTGCCCCAGGTTTTTCAAATTCCGTCCCCGTTTCAAATAAATATAATCCTCGGCGCTTGGGACCTGTGCTATATTGAAGATGTTCTTTCAAACACGGGACAGGTGAGGCCTCGCTTGCTGGTTTGAGAGACGATGGGTCTGAGCGTCTTGGTGTGAGAACTAAGGAGGTGCCGGGGCTTTAGGAGTGAGAGCCGACCACCTTGTCTAATGGCATGACTTGTGGGGATTATGACCGGCCGCTGCTTCAAAAACCATCGCCGCAGGGTTTGTTTACCGTCTTACAATCGGTGGACATCGTCTTCGCGTAAAACATTTCTTCCTCTTTCCCTTGGTATTCCATCGGGAAGACAACTCTGCGGGCACGTCCTGCTTTATGATTGACCTCGGCAGTTCCCGCGATGGGCTGTGATTACTTTCGCTTGTCTTCACAAAGCAATATTCATCAGAAATTTTAAGCACCGCAGCATCGCCGCGATCCCCTTCGGAGTTGGTTGATTTTGCCAAGGGCAAATTCAACGACCTATCGGGTCACGTCGATGGGGGAAAATGGCGGGCGGGGAGGGATTCGAACCCCCGATGGAGTTGCCCCCATGCCGGTTTTCAAGACCGGTGCATTCAACCACTCTGCCACCCGCCCGCATAAGCCGGAGACATTCAAACGTTGTCTGCGGTGGGCCGCATATGACGGAATCAATCTCTGTTCAAGCCCTTCTATGCGGTGATTTTGTTAACCTTTGAGATACCTTGAATTTTGAGGAGACGTTAGGCCTGTTTCAAAACCGCGATTTAAGCCTGCCCGTTTAGGTTACCAAACATAGAAGAGAAATGACCAAGTCTGTCCAAGACATGACGGGGTCGTCACTCGTCAGCCTGTGGGTGCTTAGATAAAGGTGAGTATGATGGATAGAATGAAAATTGTATTGATGGGTCTGGCGACTGTCGCATTGGGTTTGGGCGGCACAGCCTGTTCGACAACCAGTGTGACGAAATCCGTTAAAGCCGCTCCGATTACATACAAGGTCGGCGACGGCGTGACGAAATACGCCTCTCTCTCCACACCGCGATCACCTTTATCCCGCTCTGTTCCGGACAGTTACATTCCGGCCCGACCTATGCCGGCGCCCCGCGTGCAGCAGCAATTTGATCAAGCCAGCGTCGACCCTGATTTATACAAGCATCAGCGCCTCGGAAAACGCTACACAATAATGGGCAAGTCCTACACCCCCAAACACAATCCGAGTTATGACGTGACCGGTGTTGCCTCTTGGTATGGTGACAAATTCCACGGAAAGCCTACTGCAACAGGCGAAATCTATGACATGCATGACCTAACCGCGGCGCATAAGACACTGCCGCTCAACTCCATGCTCTTCGTGACAAATATTGAAAATGGTAAAACGCTTATGGTGCGTTTGAATGATCGCGGTCCCTTTATTGGTGACCGTATCATTGACTTGTCCAAAGCGTCTGCACAAGCGCTGGGCATTACAGGCCTTGGAAATGTCCGCGTACAATATGCCGGACCTGCCGACCCTATGGCGGCCGACCGCGCTCCGGTCCGTGCGCCTGTCGAAGTGCCTCGCCCGGTTGAAGAATTTGTGGAGGCCCCGGCTTATGTCCCGCAAGCTGCTCCGGCACCTGCGCCGTCTATTCCATATATTGCGCCAGAACCTTTCACAGCGCCAACGCCGGAACCCTTTGTCCCCGTCGCACCTGTAAATCCAACTGCGCCTGAATCCATCGGAACGCCTGATGCAGAGCCTGAAGGTCAAATTACTCTGACAATCAAAGGCCCTATCCATGTTGCGAATTACACAGGTGAAGATGCCAGATTGGTGCGTGAGCGACTTAAAACCAAATAGGGGTTATTAATTCGCAGGCCTCGCCTTGCGATTGACATATCTCCGTGCGACCAAACGGGACGTTCTGAATAGAGCGTCCCGTTTTGATTCGTCGTTTCAGAGGTTATGCCTACCGTGTTTCGCCCATTCTCCCTCCTTAGTGCCTGCCTATTTTTCTCAACCTCCGTATATGCGCAATCCGGATTCCAAACCGATGCGCCACACGCCGTTATAATCGACGCAGCAAGCGGCGAAGTTCTGTTCGAAAAAGATGCGCGGGCACCCATGCCGCCTGCATCCATGACAAAAATCATGACAGCGCAACTCGTTTTTGACGCTTTGAAAGACGGCACACTGTCTCCGGACACAGAATTCCAAGTAAGTGAAGACGCATGGAGACGAGGCGGATTCGCCTCGGGTTCATCGACGATGGCATTGGATGTCAATTCCCGTGTGTCCGTCGAGAACCTACTGAAAGGCGTCATCATTCAATCGGGTAATGACGCGTGTATTGTCCTCGCGCAGGGCATGGCTGGTACTGAAGACGCATTTGCCGAAAAGATGACAAGCCGGGCTCGCGAATTAGGTCTTTCAGAGGCGGTTTTTCGAAATGCGACGGGATGGCCCGAACCACCTAACCGGATAAGCGCTCTTGAGCTGGCGATACTCGCTCAAAAACAAATCGAAATGCATCCCGAATTTTATCCGCTTTACGCAGAGCGCGAGTTCACTTGGAACAATACGCGGCAGTTTAATCGCAATCCGATTTTAGGTCGTGTTCGCGGAGCTGACGGTTTGAAAACGGGCGCCACAGAAGAGTCCGGCTACGGTCTCGTAGGCTCGGCCATACGGGGTGAAGATCGGCGCATTATTGTAATCAATGGCTTAAGCAGCCAGTCGGAAAGACGCGACGTCGCAACAACATTAATGGAGGCTGCATTCAGCCAATTCAAAGTTTATGACCTTCACACACAAGGTGACGTCTTAAGTGAGATTGACGTCTATATGGGCAAGGCTCCCAAAGTTGGTGTGGCTTTGACGGAGAATATCCGAAAAGGTTTGCCAATCGCAGATCGCAAAAAGGTCCGATCCGAAATCGTCTATACATCCCCGAAAGCGCCTGTCACTAAGGGAGATGTTGTAGCGAAGTTGATAATTTTTTTGCCCGAAAGACCTGATGTCACTTACGATTTGGTCGCAACGTCTGATGTAAAACGTAAGGGATTGTTTTCACGGGCATGGGCTGGATTGCTGGCAAATATCAGGGGCGAGGCATGATACGCGGAAAATTTATTACATTTGAGGGCGGCGAAGGTGCAGGAAAAACAACCCAAGCTGAACTCCTCGCTGAAGCGCTTGAGAAAGCCGGTATAGAGACACTCCAGACTCGTGAACCAGGCGGTACATTTGGCGCGGAGGCCATTCGAGATCTTGTTTTGACGGGCACATCTGACCGCTGGTCCGGTATGACCGAATTGCTCCTAATGTATGCAGCTCGCATTGATCATGTTGAAAAACTCATCAAGCCGGCTCTGGACCGCGGAGTTTGGGTGATATCAGACCGTTTTGCGGACTCAAGTTTAGCCTATCAGGGGCATGCGAGGGGGCTGGGTGCGGATCGGGTCAAGGCCGTACATGAAGCTGTTATGGGTGGTTTCGAACCTGATATTACAATTCTCTTCGATATGGACCCTGTTCTGGCGCAAAAACGCGTGGAAACGCGCGGTGAAAATCTGACGCGTTTTGATGCAGAAGACTTAAATTTCCACAAAGCTTTGCGCGATGCCTTTCGACAAATTGCCGCCGAAAATCCTGACCGCATCCATACTGTCGACGCTGACGGTACGCGCGGAAATGTGCAGAACCGAATTCTATTCGCACTCACGAAACAATTTCCCGAACTTGCCGGAAAAGTGGGGGCCTGATTGCGTACGATTGAGAATGCCGAGGCCCTACCCGAAGCGGACAGAGCCGATGGATGTCCGCATCCGCGTGGGGTCTATTCTCTTTTAGGACATGAAACGGCGGAAGCGCGTTTCCTTAAAGCCATGCGGTCTGGCCGAATGCACCATGCTTGGTTGCTAATCGGTCCGAAGGGAATTGGCAAAGCGACTCTGGCCTACCGTATGGCGCGCAAGCTCTTGGGCGGACAGTCTTTGCTGTCCACCTCTTTGGACATTCCTGAATCGGATGAAATCTCACAACGGGTGGAAGCGCTTACACATGGTAATCTTTTCCTTTTGCGGCGGCCATATGATGCAAAGCTCAAACGCTTTCGTCAGGATATTCCAGTAGACCGCGTTCGCGAAGTTTCCGGTTTTTTCCAAGAAACAGCGGCTGAAACTGGGACATGGCGTGTCTGCATTATCGACAGCGCGGATGAATTAAACCGAAACTCGGAAAATGCGATCTTAAAATTACTCGAAGAGCCGCCCTCTAAAACGCTGTTTATATTGATTTCCTCCGCGCCCGGGCGCTTGCTTCCGACGATCCGTTCGCGATGTATGGCGCTTGAGTTGCGGGCTGTGCCGGATGACCAAATTGCCGCTTGGTTATCGGAACATGGTCGCGGTTCGCATGATCTGATTGATGCAGCCGTGCGGCTCTCTCGCGGCGCGCCGGGAAAGGCACTGGCTTTGGTCCAAAATGCGGATGTCGTTTTGCGGTCCATTTCGGATTATGTACAATCACTGGGACAGACTGCATCTGACGTCGATATGTCGATAGCGAAGCGATTAGCCGAGAAGCGTAACGTAATCTCACGAGAGCTGTTTTGGGATGGATTGGATGATACGATTCACGCCCTTGCTATACATGCGGCGACGGGTCAGTATTTTGGGCCTTTTTCGCCAGCTAATGTAAAGCGTTCGCCCAAAATCTGGCAAGCCAATCACGCACGGTTGCGGGATGTAAGGCGGGCAGAAGCCGCAATAAATCTGGATAAGACGGCGACGATGTTTGAGCTGTTATCATCCATCAGAGACGCATCATGATTGTCGACAGCCACGTAAATCTTCACGGCGAAAAATTTACCGACGATTTGGACGAGACTATTCTGCGTGCACGTGAAGCAGGGGTGGGGCCGATGCTCAACATATGCTGCCATCTGAACGACTTTAATGCAGTTCTTGAGGTTGCGAAACGAGACCCGGATATTTGGGCAACAGTTGGGACGCACCCCCACGACGCCAAAGATAATCCCGATATTGTCGCTGACGATATTGTTAAACTGACTCGCGACCCCAAAGTCGTTGGCATTGGCGAAACGGGACTGGATTATCATTATGATTGGTCGCCGAGAGAGATTCAGAAAGCCAACTTTCAGGCCCATATTAACGCCGTTCACGAAACGGGACTTCCGCTGATCGTACATACGCGAGAGGCGGATGACGACATGATAGAGATGCTGCAGACCGCTTATTCGAAGAAGCCCTTCAGCGCGATTATGCATTGTTACACATCAGGCCAACGTCTGGCAGACGCAGCAGCAGAAATGGGTTTCTACTTTTCTGTGTCAGGAATCATGACGTTTAAAAACGCACACGAGGTTCGGGACCGTATCAAGGCCATGCCACAGGACCGCATCATGTTAGAAACGGACTGTCCTTATCTCGCCCCCGTGCCTTATCGGGGGCGGCGCAATGAGCCTGCCTATGTAGTAGAAGTATGTAAGGCCTTGGCCGAGCTCTTCGATTGGAGTTACGAGGAAACAGCTGCAAAAACGACTGACGCCTTTTTCAATCTATTCACCAAAGCGAAGCGGTCGGAATAATGGGATTGCGGGCAATCATACTTGGCTGCGGGTCTTCAGGCGGCGTGCCTCGCATAGGCGGGGATTGGGGTGTCTGTGACCCCAATGAACCGAAAAATGCTCGTACGCGCAGCTCGATTTTGATTCAGAAATGGGACGGTACATCTGAACCCGACCCGCAAAATTGTACGAGTATTCTAATTGATACATCGCCGGATTTAAGGGTTCAGCTTCTACGTGAGAAGATCCAGCATTTAGATGCGGTATTTTATACACATGACCATGCTGACCAATCACATGGCATAGATGACCTGCGCGCCATCGCCTATCGCATGCGGAAACAGATTCCAACTTATATGGATGCGCACACAAAAACGCATGTTTTTGACCGCTTTAAATATTGTTTTGAGATGCCGGAAGGGCGGGTGCATCCACCTATATTATCGCTGCAAGATTTGATTGCCGACGGGGATGTAACCGAAATCACCGGTCCCGGCGGCACAGTTTTAATTGAAACCTTAGAGGTCAGTCACGGTCCGACGCCATCGCTGGGCTTTCTGATTGATGACCAACTAGCTTACAGCCCAGATGTATGGAGTATTGGAGATGAAGTGATTAGTAGGCTGAATGGAGTCGATGTTTGGATTGTTGATGCCTTACGCTACAGCCAACATCCGACGCATGCTCATGCGGATAAAACTTTATCTTGGCTGGCCAGAGCTCGGGCTAAATCTGCTGTCTTAACGAACCTGCATATCGATATGGATTACGCGACCTTATTAAAAGAATTACCTCCTATCGTAAGGCCGGCATATGACGGCATGAGGGTCAGAGTGCCGGCCTAATATCCCATCCCGAGAGAACGGGACCTCTCGGCGTTAGGTCAATCATACCGTATGAGCCGGTTCGGAGTTTTAGCGGAACGTCTACGTCGCATCGGACGACATCCAGCAGAAATCTTGCAACGCCATTGGACGTCACCACCAGGGTATTTCCAACGGGCTCACAGCTGGCCAAAAAGGCCTGCCAAGCTGTCCGCAAGCCTTCCACATCCACATGCCAATCATCGGGCGGGATAGCGTGCTCGTCCCATGCAGACAGCGCCTCTGCGCCAATCCTTGCGATGACATCGGTTTCGGGTTTCCCTTCATCGGGCCCGTAATCGATCTCTGTCAGGAATGAGGCGAGCTTGTAGTCTTGAGATCCCAAAATGGCTTCAGCCGTTTGCCGTGTCCGTTTCAAATTGGAAGAATAGGCTTTCGCAAAATCAATATCGCTTAAGGCTTCGGATAAAATGCGAGCTTGTTCTCTTCCCGAAACGGATAAAGGCAAATCCGTCCTACCGCCGACGCGCAAAATGCTGTCGCCTTTATCAAAGGTATTGCCATGACGGACGATATAAATGCGTCCCAGGCTCATTTTTCGAAAGGGTCGCCATACTTTGCGATAAGAGCCTCGGCGCGGGCCAGATCTTCTGGCGTATCAATGCCTGGTGCAGAAATCCGGGGCGGCTTGACTTTGACCACACCAATGCTCATTCCATTTTCCAAAGCGCGAAGTTGTTCCAATCCTTCTAACCTTTCAAAACGCGATTGGGGGAGTTTCGTAAAACGCTCCAATGCCGCGCGGCGATATCCGTATAGACCAATATGTCGCAGTACAGGCGACAATTCGTTCGATGATTTCAGTATAGTTTCTGTTCGAATAGCGGGGATAATGTTTTTTGAAAACCATCTGGCCAGCCCGTCCACTTCAATCACGGTTGTGCCGGAAAAGGGGGTTACTATCTTATCTCGTCGCAACCGATCCAAAGCGGCCCAATCCAGTTGAATAGCCGGGGTTGCAATATCAACGTCTTGCGTCCTCAATGTATTCAACACAGCCTCAATATGGGTAGGATCAGTGAAGGGCGCATCACCTTGTAGATTGAGAATAATCTGCGCTTCAGGACGGAAAGCATTTGCCGCCGCTAAAGCGCGATCACTTCCGGAAGGGAGGCTGGGTTCAGTCATCACAACGGGCAGGTCATGCGCCTCACAATGCTCCCGAATATCTCCATGGTCCGTTGCGACAACATAATCAGAATCGGCTAACCCCGATGCGATTTTTGCCGTCCGGCGTATCATACTGACGCCCGCGATTTCAGCCAAAGGTTTGCCCGGGAATCGCTTGGACGCCATGCGCGACGGAATGACGATAAGCGGCCTAGACATAGCCTGTCGCGAGGAGCGTTTTCAGGTCTAGCAGACCGATGATATCCTCATCATCCACCACAAAGGCATTGCCGATTTTGCGCTCGGAAAAGGCCGCTATGGCATCTTTCATGCGCATATCAGGTGAGAGTTTAAACGGATCAGATGTCATAATCGCAGCAGCCGTCTTCGTCATGATATCTGCACCCATTGCGCGGCGAAGATCGCCATCTGTGACAATACCGACAAGGCGTTCATCATGGGTTATGCCAACGCAGCCTTTGCCGCCGCTAGTCATGGCCAGAATAACATCCGGCATGGGCGAGGTCGTTTCAACGAGCGGCAGTTCATCCGATTTATCCGCGAAATAATCGCTTAAGCGCTGTAGGCCAAATCCGAGTTTTCCGGCCGGGTGACGTTCGCCAAATTCTTCAGCCGTGAAGCCGCGCGCCTCCATGACAGCTACACAAATCGCGTCACCCAATGCCAAGGTCATTGTCGTGGATGTTGTAGGCGCCAGGTTATTTGGGCAGGCCTCTTTTGCATCAGGTAAAATCAAGGAGGTTTGTGCCATACGGGCGAGGGTAGATTGCTCTGATCCGGTAATCGCAATCGTATTCACCCCAAGGCTGATGGCATAGGATATCACGCCATTGACCTCCGCGCTTTCACCGCTGTTGGACAAGCCAAGAAGGACAGCATCAGGCCGTATCATACCAAGGTCGCCATGAGCAGCCTCGGATGGATGGAGGAAGAAAGCAGGGGTGCCCGTGGAGGCAAAACTGGCAGCTATCTTGCGACCAATATGTCCGGATTTACCCATTCCAACGACGACCAAATGCCCTTTACCGGCGAGGATGGTTTGGACGGCGCTTTCAAATTCATCGCTTAGTGACGCCTCAAGCGCTTGTAAGCCTTCGGCCTCGCGTCCAATGACATTGCGTCCGATAATTAAGCTGTTTCGCGGCGTCGACATGCCTGCGACTTAGCGTTCAGGACAGGCGGTGTCACCTATCAGATAACAAAACATGCGGTAACGCTCGCAGCCAATCCAGTAACTGCCGAAGTCTTAATAAAAGCAGGACTTGCCCGCAGAGTTGTCTTCCCGATGGAAATACCATGGGAAAGAGGAAGAAATGTTTTACGCGAAGACGATGTCCACCGATTGTAAGACGGCCAACAAACTCTGCGGCGATGGTTTTTGAGGATACGGCCAGTGTAACCTTAGAGTTGGCCCGCTTGGAACCACTAGTCGGCTCTCGTTCCCAAAGTCCCGGCACAATCGGCTGTCTCACCAGCTGATGCTCAGACCCATAGTCTCCCAGACCAGATAGTGAGCGCTAACCTGTCCCATGTCTGAAAGAACATTTTGAATATAGCCCGAAAACCCCAATATGAGGATGTAGTTTTAGAATTATCTTATAAGGTGTTGAATTGGAATGATATTTGAGAGAATTTGATGGTCGTAATTCGTGGATATAGTTTTAGTGTCACCGTAAAAGCCGATTTTATCACTACGCATTATTTCTCATAATCATCATTATGCGATTTTTGGACTATCTTTTCGAACCATCTCTCCAATGCCTGCTCATCTGGCCAACTCGCCCAATAAGACAATCTTCCTGCGCGTAAGACGACAGCCTTACCAGTTCGTGTCGTTTCGACGACGTCCCACTCCGTTTCAATCACTTCCCGCCAGATTTGGATGTGTCCGCCGTCGGACAAAAGAAGCGGTGAGTCTTCCCGTAGTGTATCAACGGCAACTACTTTAATTCCGTTCAGTCCCGGGGAAAGACCATCAGGAATATGAAAATCCTCGGTTCTGGAGCCTGTTCTTGGGCCGATGATGATTTGGCCTTCAAATGTATCCATGGCGGACTTAAGCTCTTCGGTCCACGCAAATAGGCCTGGAATGAAGACGGCTTTTCGTACGCCGAAATCAGTTGTGGTTGGCGGCAGGATGTCAATTCTGGCACAACCTTGCTTTCGCAACCCCGTGTAAATGTCTAAAACTAAACGAAAATAATCAAAATTCTTGTCTTGTGGCTGAACTTCCCAGGCCCATTGTGAGGCATAGTCGAACACAATTGCGACTTCTGCCGGTTCATCACTTGGCTGTGTGTAGCTCTCCAGTTCGGTGGCAATCGCCCTCACAGCTTTCCCGTCTTCTGAAAGCTCTCCATCGGGACGCAATAGACCTGCATGCATTTGCTCTTGCCCGAAGGGGAGTTGTCGCCAGCGGAAATAGGACACCACTTCTGCGCCGTGATCAAACGCGTCAAAGGTCCATTGCCTGACCTGTCCGGCGTTGGGTGTTGGATTATGCGGCGCCCAATTCACCGGACCGGGCTGTTGTTCCATCACCCACCAACGCCCGCGGCCAACAGCGCGGTAAAGGTCGTGGTGAAAGGCTTGGAAGTCTGCATCCCCTTCCCTCGCATATTTGCGGCGATAAGCGTCGTCGCGATCCGAGCGATCCTCAAGAAAGCCGAGCGGATAGCTATCCCATGTCGCAATATCTAAATCCTCACCCACAGCGTAATGGTCAAAATCGGTTATGCGGCCCATATAATTATGGAGCAGGTCAGCATCGGTCAGTTCGCGCAAGACATCGGCTTGGGCTTTGTTAAACGTCACAACTTGATCAGAGGCGAAACGGCGGAAATCCATGACATGAGCGGGGTGCGGTTCGGTTACGGTGAGATTGGGCAAATCGATCTGGTCAAATCGATTATATTCTATCGACCAAAATACCGTACCCCAGCGGCGATTTAATTCGTCAATCGAGCCGTATTTTTCAGCAAGCCAGAAGCGAAACGCATCCAACGCCACAGGGCTGTAAGACAGCGTCGTGTCGTGACATCCATATTCATTGTCGATTTGCCACGCTTTTATGGAGGGATGTTTTCCGTAACGTTCTCCTAAAATCCGAGCAATCCGCACGCATTCCGCACGATAGCCTTCATGCGAGAAATCATAATGACGGCGGGATCCGAAACCGCGCACCCTGCCCTCAACGTCCCAGGCGAGCATATCAGGATGTTTATCTACCATCCAGCGCGGCGGTGTCGCGGTTGGCGTACACATAACGATTTTCAGACCTGCACTCGCGAGCGTTTCGATTGCGCGGTCCAGCCAGTCAAAGGTCAGCTTGCCCGGCTCGGATTCCATTCGGCTCCACGCAAACTCACCAATACGCACCCAGGACAGGCCCATCTCGACCATGCGGCGGGCATCCTCTGCCCAACCGCTTTCAGGCCAGTGTTCTGGGTAATAACAAACGCCGAGTTCCGGTTTAGTGAGCATTGAGAGCGCGCTCCAATATAGAGGGATCGACATTGCCACCTGACAAGACGACAGCCACGGTTTCGATATTGTCGGGGAGGTTCCTTCCGAGGACCGCGGCCATGGCAGCTGCGCCGCCGGGTTCTAAGATTACGCCTAATTCTTCATAGGCCACTTTCATGGCGTTCAGACACTCCGCATCGGTCACGGTGAAAACATCGTTCAAAGATTTGGAATTGATTGGCCATGTGAGTTCACCCGGTTGGGGAGTCATAATGGCGTCGCAAAGTGTGGGCGGCGTAGATGTAATCTTTACCCGCTCTCCGGACCGCAAGCTCAATTGATGATCATTATAATGCGTAGGCTCCGCGCCAAAAATAACTGTGTGTGGAGAGAGCTCACCAAGTGCTAATGAAATTCCTGCGCACATACCGCCCCCGCCCAAACAGGTGATGAAAGCGTCTAAACTTTGTTCTGCCTGCGCCAATTCAATTCCAATCGTGCCTTGACCTGCGATGATGAAAGGGTCGTCATAGCTCGGTACAATCGTCCGCCCATCACGCTTTGCGATCTCTGCGGCAATCGCTTCGCGGCTCTCAGTCAAGCGGTCATAGCTGACAATAGTCGCACCGTCCGCCAACACACCATCTATTTTTACTTTGGGCGCATCCGTTGGCATGACAATGATCGCGTCGACACCGAGTTCTTTCGCCGCGCAAGATACACCTTGGGCATGATTCCCGGATGAATAGGCAACGACACCCCTCGCCCGTTCCTCGGCACTCATGGAGGATAGTCGATTGAATGCGCCGCGATATTTGAATGCATTTTTCTTTTGCAAGCATTCAGCTTTGAACCAGACCTGTTTTCCCACATGCGCATCAATCACATCCGACCGTAAAAGCGGGGTTTTCACGGCATGACCATCAAGTCTTGCCGCCGCAGTTTTTACATCGTCAAATGTAGGGATTCGGCTCATCTCAGCTCCTGTGTTGACGCTGTCTTGGAATAATGAAAATACATTTGGCAACAAGTCAAAACAAACACTTCGGGGAGATGCCATGCAAGGCCTCATGATGAAACACGAGCTCATGATCAGCGACCTGATCGAGCACGCCGCCACGGTTCACAAAGACCGCGAGATTTACACCCTCAATACGGACATGACCGAGCATCGTTACACATGGGCCGATTGCGCCGTGCGGACGCGAAAGCTCGCCAACGCGCTGCTTGCCGCGGGAGTTAAGAAAGGCGACCGTATCGCGACGATTGCATGGAACAATTACCGACACATTGAAATCTATTACGCGGTGAGTTCCATCGGCGCGATTGTGCACACCATCAATCCGCGATTGAAACCTGAACAAATCGCGTGGATGGTCAATCATGCTGAAGATAAATATGTAATGTTCGACACGACTTTCGCGCCGATTATTAACGGCGTCGGCGCCATGTGCCCGACAGTCGAAAAATGGGTCTGCTTGACAGACCAAGCCGGATTGCCGGAGATGAAACTCCCAACAGAGGATTATGAAAGCTTCATCGCGGAGGCGTCCGAGGAAATCTCATGGGAGCGTTTTGACGAGAATACGGCCTGCACCCTGTGCTATACATCCGGCACGACGGGCGATCCGAAAGGAGTCCTCTACTCGCATCGTTCCACAATCCTGCACGCCATGGCAGGCAGCTTTCAAGATGTAATTGGCGGCGGATCGAATGACACAATTTTGGCCGTTGTGCCCATGTTTCATGTTTCGGCTTGGGGACTGGTGTATTCTGCCGCCATGGTGGGCGCGAAGCTCGTTATGCCCGGACCGGGACTCGATGGGCCGAATTTGACCAAAATGATTAATCAAGAAGGCGTCACTCTTATGGCGGGCGTTCCCACTGTTTGGCTCGGCATTTATAACCACGTCAAATCGACGGGCGGCAGCTTGCCGACTGTGAAAAAGGCACTCGTTGGTGGCTCTGCCCTCCCCGAAAGCCTGTTGCGGGCGTATGAGTTGGAACTCGGTATCCCGATGCAACAGGGTTGGGGCATGACGGAGACATCTCCTTTGGGAACAACCTACTCACCTTATCCGGGACAGGATATGTCAGATTACGATGCGACGGTTCAGGACAAGCTCTATGCGGGACGCCGTATCTTTGGCGTGGATATGCGGATTGTCAGCGATGATGGCGAAATCCTGCCGCAAGACGGAGAGGCGACGGGCCATCTACAAGTTCGCGGACCTTGGATTGCCTCCGGCTACTTCAAAGGCGCAGGCTCTGACAGCTTCACGGATGATGGTTGGTTTGCAACCGGCGATGTCGCCGCCATTCACCCACGCGGCTATATGGAAATTACTGACAGGTCCAAAGACGTCATTAAATCCGGCGGCGAATGGGTCAGCTCTATCGAAGTCGAAAACGCGGCTTGCGACCATCCGGACGTTCAAATGGCCGCCTGTATAGGCGTGCGTCATGAAAAGTGGCAAGAGCGCCCCATGCTCATCGTCCAGTCGGTACCCGGCAAAGAACCGTCCAAGGACGAAATAAAAGACTGTATCGGCGCGAAATGCGCAAAATGGTGGATGCCTGATGCGATCGTCTTTGTTGACGAACTACCTCTCGGCGCCACAGGCAAAATCTTAAAGCGCGAGTTGAAGAAGCAATATAAAGATTTTGATCTTGAATCCGCGTCTTAGCGCGGCACTTCTCTTACTCATAGGGGTTAGCTGTCAAACGACGACTGACCCCAAGCCTACACCCGAACCCGCACCAACGCATATGATCCGGCTCATATGTGAGGGATTGGAAGGTCACCACGTCCAGTCCCGCATAGCCGTTTTAGATATCGGTGATGCACTCTATGATTTTGGTTTCGCAACAGGACACGCCATCCCGTCTGCACGGCCGTGTGTCGTAAAGGACTTTGCGGGCCAAGAACGTCCTGTTAATTTGATAGAGCTGGCAGATGAATATCAATCCGGCAGCGAAACAGATTGGGCCATTATCCGCTTTGATAAGTTATCGACTGAGCGTTTAGTTCGTTATGAGCTGGAACCCATCGAAGCACTGGGCTCACTGAGTGAACAGCGGTTTTCATTTGCACAAGCGCGAGGGCTGTCTGAAAACGCGCAGACTTGCAAATTATCCATTCTCGATTTCGATAATGGCCGACGCCACGTTACCCATGACTGCCGCGCTATTCCCGGGCAGTCGGGCTCGCCCGTCACACGCATTGTCGAGGGCAAACACAAATTGGTCGGGCTTCATATAGGCCACCTTTGGATGTTTGAATCTCCCGAAACAGGCCGTCCGGACCGCAAAGGCTATATCAATTTATTGGACAGTGAGACGGTTGCTGACATTGAAGCGCTCATTACAAAATATCGTAGCTAACCCTTCCCTTCGCCCACGCCAAATAGCTTTCCGCGTTCCGTGACTAAAATAACCAGAAGACTTGTAACCCCCAGCAGCACATAGGCGAATAAGAGTGGTCTGACTGTGCCGTCGAAACTTCGCGCAACTATGAAACCTAATGAGCTGGAAACTGTCAGTGTGGCGAAACCATATACGGCATTGGCTGTGCCCGCGACTTTGCCCATATGTTCCAACGCGAGGCTGGAAAAGTTCGCGCCCATCATGCCGAAACATCCAAAGGTAAGAACAAAGAGCGTGTAAAACACCCAAAATTCTTCACCGATGAAGCTCATATAAATCAGATTAATCAGAGATAGCGCGATGAAGGCAATAACAACAACATGGCTAATCCGGCGCATGCCATACCGGCCAACAAAGCGGCTGTTGAAGAAGTTCATGAAAGCAAGAAGCCCTGCTATCCCTGCAAAATATATATAAAATTTATCGCCGCGCCCGAAAACCTCATCAAAAACCTGCTCACTCGCCCCTATAAAAGCGAACAGACAGCCAAAAATGATACCACTCGCAACCATATAGCCTGCTGTCACGCGATGCGATGCGATCATCTTGAACGCGCCAATGACGCTGTCAAATGAGATAGGCCGCTTATCGCTTTCAGCCAGAGTTGCGGGCAATCGCAACTGTGTCCAAACGAACAGTATGGCTGAGAAAACGCCCAAACTACCAAACACCCACCGCCAATCCGTGACCGCCATGATGGCTGTTCCAATGGCCGGAGCGAGGATCGGGACAATCATAAAGACCGTATAGACGAGCGATAAAATGCTCGCCATAGCGCGCCCCTTCGTCAGATCGCGGATGATAGCCCCCGCAGAGACCCGCGTGCCCGCGCAACAAATGCCCTGCGCAAAACGAAGAGCCAAAAGACTTCCAAAACTTGGCGCAATCATACAGGCAAAAGCG